>JAACDM010000689.1 GCA_009936795.1 Verrucomicrobiaceae bacterium
GGTAGGTTCGTTCCTTGGTCTTGCAGCCTTGTTCATTCAGTTAGATGCCTTTTTTATCGGGATCATCCAAATCCTCGTTTATGCGGGCGCGGTCATGGTTCTGTTTCTGTTCATCATTATGCTTCTCGATCTGAAGGCAGAAGAGAAGAAGTCGGTGAACTACATGGCTTTTGCTGGCGGGCTTATCCTTGCCCTTGTCTTCATGGTACAATTGTCAGCTGTGCTTTCAAATTTTGAGGCGGGGGATGTCGGGTTTACTCCTCAGCAGGCTGAGCTGACTTTGGAGAAGGACCTTCCAGGGCTGCCGGAAACGGCAAATGCGAAATTGAAAGAAGACAAGCTTCCAGATGTCCACTTGGTAGGACGGACGCTCTTCACCCAGTATAATTATCCGCTCCAGGTGGTTGGTGTGCTGTTGCTCGTCTCAACGGTTGGTGTGGTAATCCTGAGCAAGCGTAAATTGACCTAGAGCTATGGTAACGCTGAATCATTATCTCTTTGTTAGCGGGGTTCTCTTTACCCTCGGGCTGACCGGCGTGATGCTGCGTCGTAGTTTGATTGTCATCTTCATGAGTTTGGAAATGATGTTGAGTGCGGCCAACTTGGCGCTCGTTGCCTTTTCTCGTTTCAATCTTGTTGATGGTCTCCCAAACTACAATGGTCAGGCTTTTGTCTTCTTCATCATTACGGTGGCTGCCGCTGAGGTAGCTGTCGGACTGGCAATCATTGTCGCCCTGTTCCGTGCCCGTCAGACGACGAACGTCGATGACATCACCTCGATGAAATACTAACGCTCTCTTTCTACACGTTCTGATCCTCTAATCACCATGGCTTGGCTTCTTCTCATCCTCCCGCTTGTGACTGCCGCAGTGACTGCGCTGGTCACGCGAAAGAACGGGAGTGTTAGTGCCTACATCTCCGTGGCGTCGGTTATTGCGACGCTCGCGATCAGTGTGCTCATGCTCCTTCAAGGAACGAAGGATGGGTCGAGCTTTACATGGATTGCTGTGGGAGACTTCAAGTTGAACATTGGACTAGCGCTCGATTCTTTGAGTAGAGGGATGATGTTCATTGTAACCTTCATTGGGACACTGGTGCATATCTTCTCGCTCGGCTACATGAAAGGCGACGAGAGCAAGGGGCGTTACCTTGCTTGTCTTTCCCTCTTTATGTTCTCTATGACGGGAAGTGTCTTGGCGGACAATTTCGTCATGATGTTCATTTTCTGGGAGTTGGTGGGTGTCAGTTCCTACTTGCTTATTGGGCACTGGTTCACGAAGAACGCTCCGGTGGAAGCTGCTAAGAAAGCCTTCCTAACCAATCGGATCGGTGACTTTGGTTTCATGATCGGGATCCTCATGATCTGGGGCATGACGGGGAGTATCGCCTTCGACGAGATGAAGGAGACGGCCTCAGCAGCGGCGACGGCTCATTCGAAGATGTTTGGGATTGCTGTCCTTTGTTTATTCTGCGGCGCGGTTGGCAAGTCTGCTATGATGCCGCTTCATGTGTGGTTGCCAGATGCTATGGAAGGCCCGACTCCGGTGTCTGCCCTGATCCATGCTGCGACGATGGTTGCTGCCAGTGTTTTTATGCTCGCAAGAGTATCTTTCCTTCTTAGCCTAACAGAGGCGGCCCAACTCATCGCTTGGATTGGTGCGATCACTTCGCTCTTCGCTGCCGTTGTGGCAACACAGCAGAATGATATTAAGAAGGTCCTGGCCTATTCGACGCTCTCGCAACTCGGCTACATGGTCATGGCGGCTGGCTTGAACGCGTCCGACGCCGCAATGTTCCATCTATACACACATGCTGGTTTCAAAGCACTGCTCTTTTTAGGAGCAGGCGCGGTAATCTACGCTTGTCATCACGAGCAAGACATGTGGAAGATGGGAGGGCTTTCGAAGAAGATGCCGATCACCTTTGCTACCTTTGCTATTGGAACTGCGGCACTCGCGGCAGTGCCTTACGTTACGAGCGGGTTTTTTAGTAAGGAACAGATTCTTGTGTCGGCCTACAATGGCAACAAGATGATGTTCTTCATTGCGGGACTCGTGGCCTTCTTAACACCGTTCTACATGATGCGTATGTTTACGGCAGTCTTCTTAGGCAAGCCGCGCACTGATCAAGCGGAGCATGCCAAGGAAGTACCAAGCGTGATGAACTTACCGCTGATCGTTCTGGCGGCTGTCTCTATTGTCGCTGGCTTCGGTGTTGTGGCCAAAGTTGTCCTTGGCGAGCACTACGTGCATGCCGCCGTGCCATTCGAGGTGCTGTTTGTCTCTGTCTCTACCATGATCGTCGGAGCAGGACTGGGCTTCGTTCTCTACCGGGGGAAAGAGAGTGAGCCTCTCCCTGTCGCTTTCATTCGAGACAAGTTCTACCTGGACGAAATCTACATCGCGATTGTCCGCGTTTTCCAAGACGGCGTGGCTTATGTAAGCAAGGCGCTTGACCATCATGTGGTTGATGGAATTACCAGTCGTGGCAGTGCGAGCACTGTGGTTGGCCTTGGTTCGCTCTTCCGCCGGATCCAGGTGGGTAATTTGCAAGCCTACGCCTTCCTCTTTGGCGCAGGTGTCATTCTCGTCGTCTACCTTCTCGTCTTTGCCTGATCTGATCTCGCTGTGAGTATTCTCGACATCATCATCCTTCTTCCGCTGATCGGAGCGCTGGCTATAGCGTGCGGTGCTCCTCCACGTATCACCGCCATTGGCGTGACTGGGGCCAATCTGGCTCTTGGCGTGGTCGCCTGGATTCTCTTTGATCCTAACAAAGAGGGCTTCCAGTTGGTCGCTTCTCGAGTTGTCGCGAAAGTGCCAGAAATAAGTTATGCTGTTGGGATTGATGGCCTTAGTCTCATCATGCTTCTCCTTAGTGTGATTGTCAGTTTCTGCGCTATGTGGATGGCTCCCAGGGTAGGAAGTCGCGAGAAGTTGTATTTCTCTTCGCTGCTCTTCATCTCTGCCGGGGCTCTTGGAGCCTTCTGTTCAACCGATGTCTTCTTCTTTTACGCTTTCCATGAACTCGCGTTAATCCCGACTTTCTTCATGATTGGGATCTGGGGAACGGGCGAGGATCGGGTGAACACTGCTTGGAAGATCACCATCTATTTGGCTGTTGGAAGTATCGTTCTCTTGGCGGGACTCATCGCTTTCCAGATGCAGCTCAGTCAGGGCGGGCTGACTTTCGACTTTACCACATTGCAGGAGCGCGCTGCTAGTGGCGCTATTTCTGCAGAGGCACAGGGGTGGATCTTCCTCACGTTATTGATTGGCTTTGGAATTTTAGTCTCGCTGTTTCCATTTCACTCTTGGGCAGCTCCTGCTTACGCCTCGGCACCAGCACCTACGAGTATGCTCCACGCAGGCGTGCTCAAGAAATTTGGTCTTTACGGCTTGCTAAGGTTCACGCCGATGTTGCCGGAAGGCTTAGAAACCTGGCGGAATTTGCTGTTGGTGCTTCTCATCGGAAATATTCTCTTCGTCGGCTTTGTGACGTTGGCTCAAAAACACCTCGATGGCTTGTTAGGAAACTCTAGCGTCATGCACATGGGCTACGTGTTCTTGGGCATCGCGAGTTGGAGTGCAGCTACGGGGGAGCCCATTGGTTTAACAGGCGCCGTCCTACTTATGTTCGGTCACGGAATTTCAATCGCCTTACTTTTCGGCCTCGCTGGCAAACTTCGTGATCGAGTGGGAACGCTAGAGATGGAGAAACTAGGTGGGCTTGGGAAACAGATCCCGATCTTCTCCTTCCTCTTTGGTTTGGCCGCCTTTGCTTCCGCTGGGCTGCCAGGATTCGCAAATTTCAGCGGAGAAGTGATGGTCTTCTTTGGCGGATTCCAAGGCTATCAAGGGGAGAGCTTCACGAACCTGCAATGGGCCACCATTCTAGCGCTGTGGGGCGTAGTGATTTCCGCCGTCTACATGCTTCGCGCCTACCGGAGTATCTTCCTCGGGGAACAGCCTGATGGATTGAAGGGGGCAGAGGATGTGGTTCTCATTCAGCGTATCCCCTGCACCTTACTGGTGGTGTCGTTGTTAGTTATCGGATTCTATCCGCGTCTTTTTAGCGATCTTCTCACGTTTTAAATCATGCCCGCCTACTACTTAGAAGCCGCTGTCGTCGTCCTGGGTATCGTACTGATGCTCATGGAAGCCTTCGTCGACAAGGCCGACAAATCGTTTGTCGGGAAGGTTGGCATTGTTGGCCTCGGCGTGATTTTCCTGGGACTCTTCATGGTCAAAAGCCCAGCTGACGGTGACACCGGTGCTATCTGGTCGTTCTACGCGGTGGATGCAACTTCGTTGTTCTATAAGGGCTTCGCATTGATTACGACGATCATCGTGCTCGTCATGAGCCTCGATTACCGAGGTGTCATTCAGCACTACATGGGTGCTGATCAGGAGAAGCCACAAGCTGGTCTCGGTGAGTTCCTTTATCTCCCACTTTTTACCTGTGCAGGCCTCATGTGGATGGCGTCCGCTAAGGATATTGTAAGTATTTTTGTCTCGCTGGAACTCGTAACGATCTCTTTCTATATCCTGGTTGCCTTCCTCCGTCGTAACGTCGGTTCTCTCGAGGCTGGTGTGAAGTATCTTATCCTTGGTGCTCTATCGACTGGTTTTCTAGTCTACGGGCTCACTTGGCTTTTCGGGTTGAGCGGAGAAACAGGGTTGGCTGAAATCGCCGCTGAGTTGGGCAATGAGGATTCACCGATGAATGCGCATCCCCAGGCGTTGCTCTTTGCCCTAGCACTGATTATTGTCGCCCTTGGTTTCAAGGTTGCGGCTGTGCCGTTTCAAATTTGGGTGCCGGATGTGTATCAAGGGGCACCGACACCGATTACCGCTTTCTTGTCTGTTGGTTCAAAAGCTGCTGGGTTTGTGGTGGGTTTTCGGATCATGGAGCCCTTCATCGCAAGCGATGCTGCACCTCAACTTGTCACCCTGATCCTTGCCATTGCTGGTGCGACGATCTTGCTAGGTAATCTAGCGGCGGTGTCGCAATCGAATTTCAAACGGATGTTGGCCTATTCGAGCATTTCGCATGCAGGATTCCTTCTACTTGCGTTAGGATGTGCTCGGGCGGCTGGCGATGATGTGCAAGTGGAGGGCGTTATGGCGCTTTATCTTAGTGGTTACCTTGCCATGACCCTGATCGTGTTCCACGTCATGTGCCTCGTTCGTGATCAGTTGGGGGGCGAGGAGATTTCGACATACAATGGATTGTCAAAACGCTCCCCCTTTCTTGCGGGTATCCTGCTCGTTGCCATGGTTTCCCTGGCTGGCGTTCCATTCACTGCCGGTTTCTTTGGAAAGTTCTATGTCTTTCTCCTAGCAATACAGAGTCGCTTCTACGTGATCATCGCAGTGGCCGTGATCGGTGTGGGTGCTGGTTTCTACTACTACCTGAAAGTCGTGAAAGCGATGTATTGGGAAGAGGCTGATGATGATCGTCAGGTGAGGGTTCCACCGCTTGCCAAGGGAGCGCTCATTGTGTTGGCCGTGATCATCTTTGTGCTTGGCGTGTATCCGTCTCCCATCTTGGAGTTCTTTAGTTAGGACTTTTTCAAGACTCGCTCGCCTTGGCAGCACCCGGTCTATTCGTACTGTAACGACGGTTTCGTGTTATTAATTGAGCGTACCCGTGGGGTAAAAAGAGTGCCGCACCCGCAGAGGGGTGCGGGTACGGCTTAAGAGCGGGATTGTGTCGCGGCAACCCCACCCGAATCTATAGATCACAGGACTGGCTAAGAAGTCACTGCAGAACCCTAAAAATCTTGGAGCTTGAGAACTGTGGGGTAAAGGATTCGTGAGAAGTGAACTAGTGATGAAGGGAGAATAGCGTTGCGGGTTGCCATGATGATGGCCAATCATCAACGTATGAGACTGTTCCAACTTGCACTCGTCTTCTCGTTCGTCCCATTCATACCCGTGTGGGGGATTGAAGGTGCCAGGCGGGAGATCTACAAATCCGTCGGTGATGTCGAGCTGGCTCTCCATGTTTTTCAGCCCAAGGACCATGAGCCTTCAGATCGTCGGCCTGCGGCCCTGTTCTTCTTCGGAGGCAGCTGGAATGCTGGAACTCCTGAGCAGTTTGCGCCCCACGCGCGCTACTTGGCCTCGCGCGGTATGGTCGCGATGGTTGCCGATTACCGAACCGCATCGAGACACAAAACTACGCCGTTCGAGTGTGTGAAGGATGCCAAGTCAGCAATGCGTTGGTTGCGGAGCCACGCCGATAAGTTAGGGATTGATGCCAATCGCATCGCCGCTGGTGGTGGTTCGGCAGGCGGTCACCTTGCGGCGGCGACAGCAACGATCAACGATTTCAATGAAGCGGGCGATGACCTTTCGGTTACTGCTGTTCCTAATGCACTACTCTTGTTTAATCCTGTGTATGACAATGGCCCTACGGGTTACGGGAACAAGCGAGTTGAGGAATACTGGAAGGCATTCTCACCGATGCACAACATCAGGAAAGGAATGCCGCCAGCCATTGTTTTTGTTGGAACGAAGGATACTTTGATCACAGTGGCAACGGCAAAGGATTTTCAGGCGAAGATGCGTGCTGTGGGGAGTCAGAGTGAGTTGTTTCTCTATGAGGGCCAGGCCCATGGCTTCTTCAATGAGGGTAAGTCGCCGCGACACTACTACGAAA
Source organism: Verrucomicrobiaceae bacterium (assembly GCA_009936795.1). GTDB lineage: Bacteria > Verrucomicrobiota > Verrucomicrobiia > Verrucomicrobiales > DEV007 > JAACDM01. Next base: position 6,667 of record JAACDM010000689.1, read on the forward strand.
CCGTCACGCAAACGGACAAGTTTCTTGTCGCGTTAGGCTACCTAGAAGGTGCCCCTACATTGGATCCCCCCGTCTTTGCCTGCGTTGAGGATACCGAGGCAAAAGCAATGCTAGTTTCCTATGGGAATCGTCCACTTGCCCGTTTTGAGTATGCTTTAGACACGAGCACACCAGAGCGTCGTTTGGAAACCTACAAGCCGTTTCTCCATGTCTACGATAAGGCGGGAAAGAAGGTGATCACGAAAGGGGCCGGCGGCCAGTTCACGCATCACCGTGGTATCTTTCTTGGGTTTAGTCGTACTAAGATAGGCGAGAATCGTTACGACCTGTGGCACATGAAGGAAGGCGTCCAGGCTCATCAACGATTTACCGATGTCTCAGGTGATGCTGGGCAAGGGGGCTTCGTTGCGGAGATCGCTTGGCAGGACAATGCTGGTAAGCCGCTTCTACGAGAGAAACGCCATCTGAGCTTCTCAATCCCGCCTGAGGGAGCCTACGGTCTCATTGAAATGAAGAGTGAGCTCATGGCAGTTGCTGGCGACGCACACATGGGGGGTGACCCTGAACACGCTGGAGCTCAGTTTCGCCCAGCCAACGATGTCGTGAAGGCGGAGACGCGCTACACCTTTCACACGGAGGGGATCGATCCTAAGAAAGACCTAGATTTGCCATGGGTTGGCGAATCGTTTCGATTGGAATCTGGTAAGCCGAAGTTCTCGGTTGTGATTCTCAATCATCCTGACAATCCAACAGGGACGAAGTTCTCCGCGTATCGTGACTACGGGCGATTTGGCGCTTTTCCTGATTTTAAAATCTCAATGGAAGAGACAGCGACGTTGCGATATCGTTGGATTATTGGCCAAGGAGATATGCTCGATAAATCTGTCATCGATGACGCCCTCAAAGCATTTGCTGGGCGTTAGGGTGTGTTTTAAAACCGTCTAGATCCATGCTAGGATGGCGCCAAGCGTGACAATCCCGAGGAAGTTCTCGCGGTGCTTCTCATAGCGGGTGGCGATTACCCGAAACTCCTTCAGTCA
>JAACDM010000690.1 GCA_009936795.1 Verrucomicrobiaceae bacterium
TATATATCACCATCGTGAACTGACAGTCAATGAGTTAGTGCTCTAAGCGAATTAATGGATTAGCCCTAGGAGGGGATCAACTCAGTCCTCTTCGCGATTTCGAATACTGATAGGAATTTGCTTTTTCAAGGGCTAAAATAAGACTGCTGGCAACGCTCGGGTTGGTTGGGGGCCAGGGGAAGGAAGGGTGGTGGCGAACGTTTCATAGACTGATATGATCAGCTTTTGCACCCGCCCTCTTTCCCCGTCCGATAGGCGTCCATGGAAACTGGGGTCAGAAAAACAAAGGTGCAAAGAAGAGTCCGGAGGATTCGTCTCATTTAATGACTCCCATCGATCTTGAAAACAGAATGGAACCACAACTAGATCCGAATGACAATCTGGGAATTTTATTCAATGCGTTCACTATCTAACACCATTTTTGTAGGGGCATGTGAAGTTGTGAGTGTCTCATCTCTATGATCCCGATGATTGGTGAGGCTAAAGTAATCATGAACAAAGCTAGGGTGCCTTCAGCCAGACCGCCGGGCTAATGCCCATCACGTAAGGTTTATAGATCGGGGACGTTTTTTGATAAGGCGGCATCATTCGCCACCAAGGCTCGGCAATACCAGGGCCTTCGGCGACGGCTACGAGAAAGTGACGTTCTTGCGCTTCCTGATGAATCTTGGGCAATGGCCACGTCCGCTCGAATTTCAATCCAGCACGGTTTCCGAGGTCGGCTGGAATCTTGATCTCCTCTAACTTCTTACCGTTCTCGAATAGTGTGAGCTTATCGGCTTGTGTCCATCCCGGTCCCAGCACTTTCACCGTAACATAGTCCTCTGTTGTATCTAGCAAAGTCAACAAGCCGAAACTGACATGAGTTCGTCCAGCCAAGAAGCCATCCACGGCGGTCGCGACATCAATCTTTGAAGGATCTTCATCAGGACACGGAAGATACGTTCGCGCTTGGCCGACGATCGCGAAATTCACTGTATGCGAATCACTGCATCCCACCGCACTGATCTTGTGACCACTCTTGAGCAGCGCCATCCAGTCGTATACGAGCCTCATTGGATCGCTCTGTTGAGCGCCGGAATTGATGATTTCCATGCCGTTCGTGCTTAGGGAACGACCATCCGTAAATTGCCCAGACTCAGCATCAAAGTGCGCAGGGTCCAACGGTCTAAAGTTAGCATGCAGATCTCTTGGATGATTCAAGATCACGACTCGAACGCCGGGAGTGGCAAAGATGTTATCAAATACTTGCGGCCATTGACGAAGCCTGTGCTGAGCCGGTTGCGCGTCAGGCAAGACCGGAAACGAATTGAAGTGTCCCCGTTGAGTGGTGACTTCACAGCCCATCACTGGTGTGAAATGCTTGTTCGCACCTATTCGGATCGCTTCTGCGGTGTAATCGATGTGCTGGTCGTGCTCTGTCGAAATAGGCAACTCAATGCCCTCTCCGGCAATGGTGATCAAGCGCTCGACAAGGCTGGCATCGCCGTGCCTTGCAAACTCACCAGTGTGCAAGTGGGTGTCGCTCGCCACCAAACCAGGCGTGTCGACGTCGCGGGTGAGCTTGAGCGCAATTTCTTTGCGCTCACCGTCGCCCACCTCGAACCTTGTCTTCGCAAGGCTATACTCGAAACCACGTCCAGCCCACAAACAATAGTGCCCCGGGCGCAGGCCAAAGGTCGCCAAGCCATCCACCGTGTAGATCACACCGGGGCGTACAGCGAGTCGATCATCCGACTTCGCTCCTAGCAAGACCAGGCGGTTTGTTGCTGAGTCAACGATTGTTAGCCGACAAGGCAACAGGCTGTCATGGTCACTATCGGTAACCCTAACGACTATTTCGGCCTCGCGCGCAATCTCATCGCGAGTTTGGCGATGCAGCGTGATCTGGCCCAATCGTATATCGTCCGGCGTTGTCGAAGATGCTGATACTACCAGATTATTGCCTTTCGTCTTGAGCCTCCCTGATGGGATAGGCAGCGCGTGTTCGAGATCATTGTCATCTCGATCAAGCACTCCAAGATCCAAACCATTCAAGGTCACCTTCCAGGTTTGCTTTACGTTGGACTGCCTAAGTGTTAGTAAATGGTAAGCGCTAGGATCCTCACAATCAAAGGTGCGCTGCCACTCCCGCATCTTGACTTCACTTGGAAAGTGCGCCCACTCACGTGGATCAGAATTACGCACGTGATGAAACAATGAGTCTAGTACTAGCTCACCACGCACACTCTGCAAGAGCGCAACTGCGATCACTATGCCAATGATGTTCTGATAACTCCTGTTTGCCATCCCTTCGTGTTTAGCATCGCCCACCCTTGCCAGGCAAGTGCAACCCCGTATTGTCCGAAAACTAGAACAGAAGACAGCAAGACGCGCTGTGGTCATCAGGTAGTTGGACGCTCTTAGTATTGACGATTTCGAAGTGGCTTCTCGGTTCCGAGGCAGTCAGTCAGTCAGTCAGTCGAGATGGACGTTTTCAAATTGCTGATGGGGCTCTGGCGGGCAGGATGGACCGTCAGTAACAGGACGTGATCGTCTACTTGTAGGAAGAAGTCAGAGTCCGGAAAGAGATGGCGGAAAACGGGGAGGGAATCGACTGCGTTTTACCGTAGACCAACGAGCCTGTTTGGTTCGCAAAGCCAAGAGAATCTTATTTGCTCGCTTGAAAGAAAATGGCAAAACGACACCAGAACTCAGGGAGCGTTATCCGGTCTCGGACACCAAATTGGCCGCGGAACCATTGCAGCGATTCTGAAATAAGCAGGCATGGAACCGGCTCAAGACGAGAGGTGATGATTGCAGGGATCATCCCCGAGCCTGATGGAGAATGGATGAAACAGATTGTGAGGAACCAGATTGTGAGGAACCAGACAGATAGCCTAGATGGGTTTTTCGTTGGCTACCATGACCTCATTCGAGATCGATCGGATCTATTCACGAGAGAGTTCAAGAAGATCCTTGAGAGCGGAGGCGTGAAGACAGTGCGCCTTGCGGTGTGGTCTCTCAATTTGAACTCTTTTGCGGAAAGGTATGTTCGTATGATCAAAGGGGAGTGCCTCGATCGGATGATCTTGATAGGGGAGAGGTCACTCCGGCGAGTAGTCGACCAGTTTTGCAGGCACTACCATCACGAGAGAAATCACCAAGGGCTGGGCAAGCAAATCATGGCACCGGATTTCGGTTCGGACGGAGAAGGTAAGGTGGCTTGCCGTGATCGGCTTATCGGGTTGCTACGCTTCTACGACGGTGAGGCCGCGTGAAACAGCGACGATTCGAGTTTCCGGACAGTGTAGGGTAAGGGTTGGTGGAGGCGAGGGGAGTTGAACTCTGGATGGACTGTTGATAATAAATGAGTTACGACTCAAATCTGGCGAGTCACACGGCTACCACACGCTCATTCCTAGATTGCGCACATCGATTGAATGCTCGATTTGGTCATACTAAACCTCGCTCGATTGTTGACTTGGTACCAGTATATAGCGTATGCTGGTAAGGGAGTTGGAGTTCCGAATGAGTAAGAATACCAGTGTAGAACTAGGCGAGGAGATCGCTGGCTTTGTAGCCGGCCAGGTGCAGTCTGGCCGCTATGGATCGGCTAGCGAAGTCATCCGTGCCGGCATCCGGTTGCTTCAAGATCAGGAGACGAAGATGGCAGTTCTTCGAGCCGCCCTGAAGGAGGGAGAAGACAGCGGAACTCCAGTCGTATTCGACGTAGAGCAATTCATAGAGGCTCGGAAAGTCGTTTCGTAATGGCTGGATTTTCCCTTCGTCCAAAGGCGATCTCCGACCTTGAGAGTATCTGGGAATACACGGTCGAAACTTGTGGCGAGGAGCAGGCCGAACGCTATGTGCGTCTGATCAACGAATGCTTTCGCCAGATCACCGATAACCCAGGTCTTGGGCGTTCTTGTGATGCGATCCGCGAAGGCTATCGCAAACGTAGCGTCGGTCGCCACGTGATCTACTATCGCACGACCGATGAATGCATCGAGGTGGTGCGAATTCTCCATGACCGAATGGACATCGATCGGCATTTGTAGATGGTGCAACCGAACCAGTTGGATGCGACGCACCAGCGCGTTCTGAGAGCCGAAAGCCGGGGGAAGAGGCAAGAGCCGTTTCTGAGCGAGCTAGTTCCTATTCAACCTTGTCAGGATTACTGTTGATGATCTGAGTTGCTCGCTGTTTGTAGATGAGAGAGGGCCCACAAAGGGCAGTCGAGAATGCGTTCAGCGACACACGCTTGGCACACGCCTATTGTGGTAAAATCTGCTCCTTCATCGAATCTCTACCCTCTCGTAGGATACGTATACCTGAAGGAAGCCCTTGATCGAGCCTAGTGGCGGGGGGATTTGTATCCTATATGTTCGTCTCGTAACCCATTTGTAATCAACGAGATGGTGGAGGCGAGGGGCGTTGAACCCCAAACGCATTGTTGGATATCAACGAATTACGACTATAAAGGTCGCATTCACACGCATTTCACACGAAATTGTTTCAGAGATGGATGCTCGACGGCAGGCTAGATTCACCCGCGAGTCTTAGCCTGTGGGAGGCTCCCCTCCGTTTATTCGAAGAAATGGATGCAATTGGTGGTAATTGGATGGTACTAGAACTGATTCAGAGGTAAACTAGCCCATGCAGATTCCCCTGCCACCGGATCCCCACCTGACAAACGAGATGCTTAGGCTGATCGCGGCGATCGAGGAATTCAAGGGCGAATGGCGCGTCCTGGGCGGCCTCGATCCCGACACGCTGCGCTCGCTTCGCAAGATTGCCACCATCGAGAGCGCTGGCTCCTCAACCCGGATCGAGGGTGCCAAGCTCAGCGATAGCGAGGTTGAGGGGCTGCTCGGCAGCCTGGGGAATGAATCGTTCCAGTCCCGAGACGAACAGGAGGCGGCCGGTTACGCCTACGTGATGGACTCTATCCAGACGGCCTGGGGCGATCTGCAGATCTCGGAGAGCATCCTCCTCCAGTTGCATCGCGATCTACTACGCTACAGCGACAAGGACGAACGTCACCGGGGACAGTGGAAGTCCCTCGACAACCACGTCGCTGCATTCGATGCCGAAGGCAAGCAGGTCGGCATGGTCTTCGAAACGGCATCGCCCTTCGAAACCCCAATGCTAATGGAAGAGCTACTGGCTTGGCACGCCAAAGAGGAAGCCGATCCCGTTCTTCATCCGCTCCTCCGCATCGCCGTGTTCAACGTGATCTTCCTGGCGATCCATCCATTCCAGGACGGTAATGGTCGCCTATCGCGAATTCTGACCAACCTCATGCTATTGCGTGCAGGCTACGTGTATGCTTCCTACGCCTCACTGGAGAGTGTGGTCGAGCACAACAAGGAGGCCTACTACCTTGCCCTGCGGCGCACCCAGACATCGTTCCGCGATACTGCCGATTGGGAGCCGTGGATTCTGTTTTTTCTCCGCTCGCTAAAGTCGCAAACTGAGCGCTTGCGCAAGCGCCTGCCCGATCCGAATGCGCCGGCCGAATCAGCTGTCCTTTCTCACGATCTCTCACCGCTGGCGGACCGGCTGCTCGCCCTGCTGGAGGAACGAGAAACACTGTCGGTCGGCGAAGCTGCCAAGGCACTCGAAGCGAACCGAAATACGCTCAAAGACAAATTCGGCGAACTCGTCGAGAAAGGCTTTGCTGAGCTCCGCGGGAAAGGACGTGGGTCTCACTACCGGCGGTCAACGGCATAGCAACTTCCACACGTACAGAAACGGGATGAGGAAAATCGACCTACACATTCACACATCGCCGACAGCGAGCTGATCTGCCCCCCTTATTTCGGTCCGCTTCAATGGTTAGGCTCCGGGGCTAATAACCCAGGAACCAACAACCATGAAGAAGAAGCGACACACGACCGAGGAGATCATCAGAACATTGAGAGAGGCCAACGGCGGCAAGACCTTGGAAGCGGTCTGCCGGGCTGCGAACATCAGCGAGCAGACCTTCTACCGCTGGCGTCGCAAGTACGGGCGGATGGGCACGGCCGACGCCAGGCCGCTCAAGAAGCTGGTGAGGAGGATCGTGCACCTGAGGCCGCGAGTATCCACGCTACGGCTACCGGAGGATTGCTGCAGGAGGGCTGGAAGGCGGGTCAAAACTCGCCTTCCTTGCCCCCCAATACACCACACGGCTGGCACACAGATATTCGGCTCAGAATGCTCTTCCCAAGAACCTTCCGATCCGTTCATTTCCTGGAAAACACGGATTCCAAGCGACCCGACCCTTTGAGGCGGGGGGATTCACATCCTTAGTTTTTTAGGTTAGAACCTGTTGAATATGAAAAGGGAAAGTGGAGGCGAGGGGAGTCGAACCCCTGTCTGAGAAAATTTTAGCGCTGATATTCAACGGGTTACAAAACAGAGTCGCTTCGCCACACGCCCAAAACACGCCAAATATTCGTTTTTGATCTCGTCAACAGGGAGGCGGTGCCACGGAGAACTTAAAGGCGATCGATGGCGTCACCTCCTGCCCTTGGGGAGTGATCCCGTCCCGGGATATGGAGTAGATGTCCAGCCGCTGATCGGTTGTGTCGAGCCCGGCTAGGGATCCGACAAGGATTCCATTTTTACTACCGGGAGTCCCCATTCCCCGTAGCTTTCAGCGCCCGTTGAGCGTATTTAACCTCGCTTTTTCTGGGGTTCTTCTCATTGAGAACTTCGGGGTAGCTGCGGAGAAAGTTGTTCTCGTCGATGAGATTGAGGAAGTAGTGGGTCGTGCCTTCCGGGAGCCTGGCGATGGCCTTGAAACCCTCTTGCAGTTCGGCGGGAACATGGAACCACTCCTCGTAGTGCGCACCGCCGTTGAGGGTGTAGATGAGGTTGGCGCGCACCACCCTGCCCCCCTTTTCCCGGTAGGTGAACCGAACGGTGCCGCCGTTCTGCTCATGGGCAACAACGGAGCAGACGTTCTTCTTCGTCTCCGGCGCGCGGTGCGCGTGCGGATTGTAATACGGATAGCTCGCCTCCATCTCTGTAAGGATCGCGGTGAGACGAGCATTCAGTTCGTCGGTCTTTTCGGGTAGGGAGTCAGCCAGGTTCTTCTTCTCCTCAATGTCGACGCGAACCTGCTTCTCTGCTTCCGAATCGTAGAGACGATAGAGCTCCAGTTCACGGTTGTTCGGATTGTTCACGTGGTCGTAGTTGCGGACGAGCTTGTAGTCGCCGATGCGGATCGTGCTTTCCAGCGCCGCGCTGTTGGGAAAGTGCCAGATCATGGTGTCGCGCACCGCGCCGTCAGCCTCACGCACGAGTTTTGGATCGGCCGGGTTCTGTTTTAGTAGTGGCGCGAGATCGAGGCCGTCGAGGTGTTTCGCCTGTGGACGTGTAGCACCGGTCAGGGAGAGGATGGTCGGGTAGAAGTCGAGGCCGTTGACCATCACGTCGGACTCGACGCCCTCGGGGACCCCCGGGCCGGCGATGATGAGCGGGACTCGGGTGCCCCCTTCCATCAGGGAGATCTTGCCGCGGTCGAGCGGGTAGTTGTCGGTGATGATCTGGGTGCGGCTGCCCTCCATGCCGCCGTTGTCGGAGGTGAAAATGACGTAGGTGTTTTCGCTGAGCTTGTGGCCGGGCCAGCGCGGGTCGTCGGTCTGTTTGAGGTAGCCGATGAGCTGGCCGATGTAGTGGTCGAGCTGTTCCACCATCGCGCAGTAGAATGGGTTGGTTTGTCCCTCGCCCATCCATTTTGCCCTAGGGTCGTCTGGCAGTTCCACCCCAAGCTTCTTCACATACTTGTCCAGCAAAATCCTGCTCCGAGTCTGGATCGGGGTGTGGACGAGCCAGGTGGCGTAGTAGAGGAAAAACGGGCGGTCTTTGTGGTCACGGATGAAGGTCAGCGCGTCTTCGGTGGTTTGGTCGCGGGGAAATCCCTTTTTGTCGAGACGATGTGGATCGTCCGCGGTGCGAGTGGCGAACTCGGCCATGCGATGCGGCTTCATGGCGCGGTTCGTGCCTAGATCACTGCGCGTCCAGTCGAAACCGACGTCCTCCGGCTGGGGAAAAGCGTTGTGGTTGATGGCGACATGCCACTTGCCGGAGTGACCGGAAACATAGCCGGAGGACTTGAGGGCTCTCGCCAGTGTGAAGGTGCCCTCGGGCATCCGCCCGCTGAACCAGGGGGACATCATCGACCAGGCCGTCAGATGATGGGGCGCAGGAGGGGCGCCACCGACGACGTGGGTCTTCTGCGCCCGCGCCGGGTGGATGCCGCTCAAGATCGCGCAGCGGGTCGGCGCGCAGGTCGGGGCCGGGGCGTAGGCCTGCCAGAACTTCACCCCCTTCTTGGCGAAGGCGTCGATGTTCGGCGTCTCCATTGGCGATGGCTCGTCAATGTCGTAACACCCGACGTCCTGCCAGCCGAGGTCGTCGACGAGAATCAGGACGATGTTTGGCTTGGCGGGGCGCCCAGTGGCGGCCGATTTCTTGCCTGTGGTGGAGGAGGTTTTTTGCTTCTTCCGATTTCGTCCGCCGCGCTTGTCTTCCGCGGTGATCACGCCATCGCCGTCGACATCCACATTGGGGAACTGGCCGAGGAACAAGTTGCTGTGCTCTTGGCGAGAGAGTTTGCCGTCATTGTTCTTATCCGCCCCTTTGAGGGCAGTGCGATGGGGAAATTCGCTCGCGTCGAGAGTCCCACTCTTGTCCTTGTCGAGCGGGTCGAACTGCGCCGCGCGGTAGGCGACGAATTCCTCGATGGTGATGACCCGGTCGCGATTTTTGTCCATGCCTTCCGCCATGCCGGCGGGGAGGATGGTGATCGGTGGCTTCGCGGGGGCGGGTTCTGTTTTGCTTGCGACCAGGCGCGTCGGGGAGTTGCCGAAGTTCTCCCGGAACGCGTCGAGCGAGCCGTCGTAGTCGATGTCCGGGACGATCCACAGGTTCCGGAACGATACCTCGGTGCCTTTGTGGTCCTGGAGCGCGAGTGGTCGCTTGCCGTGCTGCTGGTAGGCTTTGCCGACCTCACCGTAGACCCAGACGTCGTCTTGGATCAAAACGCCGTTGTGAAAGATGGTGGCACGCAGTGGCTCCTCGACCGAACCGTCCGCGGCGAAGACTGGTGCCTTCATGAGGATGTCGTAAGATTGCCATTCGCCCGGCTTGCGGCTGGCGTTGACCCGTGGCGGGTGCTGGCCGTAGATCGCACCGCACATGCCATCGGCGAAGGTGGGGTTCTTATAGCTGTTCACAACCTGCAGCTCATAGCCCGACATCAGGAACACGCCGGAGTTGCCGTAGAGCTGGCCGGTCCACTCGGGATCGTCCGAGGGTTCGAAGCGAAACTCGAGGTGGATGCGGGCGTCGCCGTAGGCCAGCTTGGTCGAATTGCTGCCCTTGGCGCGGGACATCACACCGTCTCGATCGAAGAGCCACGCGGCATTGCTCCATTGGCCTGCATCGAGGACCGTCGCGCCCTTCGGGGCCGGAAGTTCGCACTCTTCCGCAGGGAGTGGTGCGCCGACGGGTGGAATTGGCCGGCGCTTGTCATTGCGGTGCCAACCGGAACCGACCAGTCTCCAGCCCTTGCTGCGTCCGGTGCCGGGCTCTTTGGCGGGGCGGAGTTTGTTGAGCGTGTAGAAGATCGTGTCGAAATCGAGGCGCTTTGCCTCAGCGTTCTCCTGCCCGGCAAACTGGATCGCGTAGACTTTCCCCGCCGTCAGCGGGACCTCGAAAGAAACCGTCTGACGATCCTCCGAAACCGTGTAGTTGCTGACCTCCAGCGCCTGTTCATCGACCGGCGGCGAGCCATAGGTGCTATGGTAGTGATAGTGCCGGGACTTCACGGAGGGTGTGATTTCTTTGCCGATCGGCTGGGTGAATCGCACCGAGAATCCGGTCTTCGTCAGAGTCGTGGAGTGGATCGCAAACGGGGTCGTCTCGCCGTCCCACTCCGCATACTGCAGTGCGGTGCGTTGGCCGCCGACGCTGAACCAACCTCGCCCCACCTGTGCGGACCACAGTCGGCCTTCCGGATCAAAAGACATCTTGACCGGCCCCGACTCGAGGCCGCGCAGGAAATCGACACACCAGCCCTGGTAGTCGCCATCCACCTTCTCCACGCCGACGCGGAAGTAGTTCGACTGGCGCTGGTCGCCGACGAACATCTGGCCTTGGAACGGCCCGAACTTGCCGCCGGTGGTATCCCAGATCGGGCTGCCGGGTGAGTTGGCGATCGTCTCGCGCGGGAACCAGACCGCTGGCGCCGTGCGCAGCTTGGCGAAGTCCGCCGCCTTCATCGACAACACTTTCTCCTTGGTGAAGTCAGGCCGCGCCGGGAGAGAGGCGGGATGTCCATAGAAGTTGCCCTCCCTCACGTGATAGAGGCAACAGTCGGCAACCCAGTCGCCCTGGTTGTCAGTGATGAAAAGCTGATCGTCCGGGCTCATCCCGATCCCGCAGGGAGAGCGGAAGCCGCAGGCGAGCGGTTGGAAATGTCCATGGCGGTCCGAGCGGTAAACCCACCCACGCCACGGCGTGTTGTAGGACATATTGCCGCCGCCTTTGCCGACCGGCTTCCCATCGGGGACGGTGAACTCACCGCGTGCGGCGAGGTTGAGCGAAGCGTACTTTCGACCGAGGGAATCGACCACGGGACCGTAATGGTACTCGTGGTACTCGCCGGAGATGCCGAAGGCGTCGGTGACGCATTCGTACTTGTCGCAGATGCCGTCCTTGTCGGAATCGACGAGTCTTGTCAGCTCCGGCTTTTGCGCGACGTAGTAGGCGTCTTCGTTGGCGTCATAGTAGATCCCGTTCGGCTCCATCAGGTTCTCGGCGAAGCGCGTCCAGCTCTTGTCCTTGTATTCCCATACCTCGCCCTCCCACGAGACGACCGCGAGGGTGCCGTCGGGTTTGTGGCAGAGACCGAGGATGGTGACGGCTCCTTTGGGCAAGGCGACGGTCTTGACTTGGTAGCCGGCGGGAATCTGCGCCTGCGTGAGGCATTGCAGAGAGAGCAAGCACAGCAGTGCCGCCCAAGTTGATCGGAAAATGCTCATGGTGTGAAAGCTAGCGTTTGGAAACCCGAAAAGACTGCGAGCCGTCCGGCTCGATGGCGATGGTGGTCTCTACTCCATCCAGTCGGGAGACGATGAGCGCTGTCTCGCCCTCGGTTGCATAGTGAAGAAATCGAACCGTCTTCGCCTCTGGCAACTCAGCGGGGGAATTCTCGATGGGAACCCCATTGATCTCCGACGGCTTCTGGCTGCGGTCCGGCAACGAGGGCGTCTGGTTGATCGAAGCAGAGTGCCAGGCTTTCAGAACACGGGCATCGATGGGGTTGTAGGCGACGATCACCTGGTTGGGGAGAAGGCAGAGCAGCGTGCGCGGCGGCAGATCTTGGATCCACTTGCGCACGACGAGCGCCTCGCCCGGACGTGCCTTGATGATCTTCGGAATGTTGCCCTGCAAGCTGCGGCCGGTGAGGAGAAATCTCGGTTTGCCGCCCTCTTTCTGGAGGGCGCAGTGGAAGCGGTAGCTGTGCGTCTTTTTCTCCTCGTGAAAGATCTCCAGGTGGTGGATCCCTGGCTCGAGGTCGACGGCCTCATTGGAGTGGCCGTTCTTGTCAGTCTTCTCATCCGAATAGAGAACTTCCTTCCCATTGAGGAAGATCGATGTCCGCCCGATGGGTCGGATCGAGAAACGGTACTTCCCCGCTTCCTTGATGTAGAGTTTGGAACTTCCCCGCATCACCCCTTCGGCGTTGCGCTCCATGTAGTAGTGGTTCTCAGGCAGCATCGTCTGCGAGAGCGACTCGACCGAATCGAATAGCTCAGGAGTGAAGCGTTTGCCCTTGACATACTCACGCGGGTAGATCGATCGCAGCGTCTCCCGTGACCCTTCCTGTTCGGAGAGGATATAATCGCGCAGCGCAACTCGGTCCGCCTCCGGGAAGACGCTCTCGTAGCCGATCATCGGCGAACCGGGAACGCCTTTGTTGATGATCTGGAGGATCGCCTCCGGTGAGGAGCCGTGCTGCCAGTAGCTGTCGACGAGGTACGGCCCCTGACCGCCCTCCAATTTTGGCCCGTGGCAGTTGAAGCAGATCTGCGAATAGAGGATCCGGCCACGCTCGATATCGCCTGCGGCAGATGGTGTCAGCTCTTGGGGGGGCTTCGACGGCACCTTCAAGGCTTCGAGAACGAGCTTGGCGATCAGTTCGTTGCCGGCATCGTTCATGTGCACGCCGTCAGAGGTGAGGATACCTTTTGCCAAGCTCTCCGGGTTGTTTTGTTTCAGATACGAGACAAAGGCTTTTCGGAGGTCGAGTAATTGCGCCCCCGTCTCCGTCGCGACCTTCCGGCTGATGCCAGCGTACTGGTCGAGTCTGGCATCGTCAGGATTGGTGCCGTCAGGATTTTCGCCGATCACGGTCGGGGTGCACAAAATGACCCGGGCGCCGGCGTCGTTGATCTGTTTGATCATGTCTCGAAGACCGCTTTCGAACGCCTCCGGCGTGGTGCCTTCTTTGCCCCGGGCGACCACTTTCGGATGGGTCCAGTGCCAGACATCGTTGATGCCGATGTAGATGAAGACGATTGTCGGCTGGCGGTCGATCACATCGGCCCTCAGACGCTTCTGGCAGTCCGGAACCTTGTGACCACCGATTCCAGCGCCAATCAACTCCACATCAAGATCGGGAAGAGCCCGTTCGATTTGCTTCTCTGCCAGGGTGATGTAGCCCGCGGGGCGCACACCGGCAGCGGTGATGGAATCTCCGAGGAAGACGACCCGATCGTTCTTTTTCAGATTCTCTTCCGCCGAAAGCAGAGAGATGGAAGTCGCCGATACGGCGAGCAGGGTGGTAAGGAATTTCATTGATCGAATTGGTCGCCGCTCGCTCGGGAGGTGGGAGGCAGGATTTCATTTCGCTGCCGCGGGAGTGTTTTCATTTTTATCGGCACCGCTCCATCTTTCAGATCGCGTGCCCGCAGGAACTGGTGGTATTCGGCCAGCAACGACTTCGTCATCTCCTGATGCGAGCGCACCAGATTGTCTTTCTCCGACATATCCCTGCTCAGGTCATAGAGTGCGGTGGCGCTTGGAGACCCTCCGTGGCCTCGGTGTCCATCCGCGATGAGCTTCCACGGCCCTTTCCGATAGCTGCCTACGACCACCATTGGAGGTCGCCCATGCTCGGCCGATGGATCGGATAGAACGGGGAGGAAGCTGGTGCTGTCTCCGGCGCTGCCCGGATATCGTATTGCATGATCGACCCCGAGAAGATCGGCGAAGGTGGCGAAGAAATCGGTATGGTTGACGAGAGCTGCAGTTGTGGTGCCGGCCGGAACTTCCCCTGGCCACTTCACAATCATCGGCACGCGGTGCCCCCCTTCGAGGGACATGGCTTTATAACCCGAAAGGCCCCCGTTTGGGCTGTGGTCGGGACAGGTGGCGGCGTTGGCTTTGGAGGCACCGTTGTCGCTTGCAAAGACGACCATGGTATCTTTTTCGAGTCCCGTGTCCCTGAGTGCCTCAAGCACCTCGCCCACCCAGTGATCCATCTGGATGAGGTAGTCGCCGTAGGCTCCGGCGCTGCTTTTTCCCACGAACTCATCCTCGGGAATCTGTGGTTTGTGAGGCTCATGTAGAGCGTAGTAGAGAAAGAGTGGCGTGCTGCCATCGGTCGCTGCATGCTCCTTGAGGATCCTTACGACGTCCTCGCAAAATACCCGGTTCTGCGTGTCGATATCAACCGGCTCGGTCACTTGTTTCCGACCGCGGATCGGAACCTCACTCAGCCCGGCGATGTTGCCGAAAAAATACTCGAATCCCCGGTCGATCCGTCCGGCGCGGAGAATGGTATCGGGGTCGACCCTCCTCCTCGACTTGCCTGCTGGCAAGTCGAACCCAAGATGCCACTTGCCGACCATCTGGGTTTGGTAACCCTGGTCTTTGAGGAGTTGGGCGATGGTGGTTTCCTGCTCGTCGATTACCGCGCGCGAATTGGCCAGGGTATTCCTGACTCCGGTCCGGGATGGGCTGGTTCCCGTCAAGAAACCATAACGCGAACCGGTGCAGGTGGCGTGGGGAGCGTGCGCATCGGTGAATCGCAGTCCCTCCTTCGCCAGCCGGTCGATGTTGGGTGTCGGGATGGAGATTCCGGGGTTGTAGGCACCGCAATCCCCGTAGCCCATATCGTCGGCGTAGATGAATATGATGTTGGGGCGAACTTCCTTGGACAACGTGGCAGAGGGAAGTAGGAGCAGCAACAGTAAGTATGGATGGCAGACCTTCATTCGGCGTGGTTTCATCAACTGCGTTGTTCTGATCTCACGGTGCCCCGAAGACATCGAGTTCGCCGTAGAAGGTGTTTCGTTTGATCTCCCAGAGCAGGTAGCGATAACGCCCGATGCTTCCGGCGGCCGCGCTGATGGAGCAGGCCTGTTGGGCCGGGCGGTCCAACCTGTCATTGACCCGGAAAAACCGGTCACTGTTGACACGGGCAATGCGCGTCCACCCGGCTGCATCCGCAGGAAGCGTGAGATCCGGCGGAACATCGCCTGCGAAGCCGTAGAGCGTGAAGCGCTGTTGGGCACGCTCGCGATGCTCCTTGATCAGGTCGTGTTGGTGCCACGAGTAAGAGCTGATCTCGGTGATATCGATCGCCTTGCCGAGGTCCACGAGAAAGCTACCGTTCTGCCCCGTTTGAAAAAATGCGGATTCGAGCGGGGCGTCCTGCTTTGACTGTCCCGCGCCATCTAGGAGAACCGAGGCCGCACCGCTCCCGCTCCTGTTGGGTGAGATCCTGAGCGTGCCGCTCGCGACCCGCACCGTCGCCGCACCAGATGCCTGATCCGCGTAGTCTTTGCTACTGGGCGGGGCGATTGTGGGGAACCGGAAGGCAGGGGTTCCATCACCCGCCTCGATCAGTGTAACCACCTTTTTCTCACCGGGTTCAACAAACATCGTCTCGCCCGCCTGGAGGCGCCGCCGTTTGTCCCTTCCGTCGAGGACGACATCCACCTCGCCCTCTGTGACATCGACCCGACTGAGCCCGTCAGGCGAAACGACTGCAGTGAACGCGGTGCTGATATCGATGAACTTCGAGGTCGGTGTTTCGATCGTGAAGCCCTTCGACTCAGGAGTTTCCGCGACCAGGTGAACTTCACCCATCGTCAGGAAGCCGCCGTTTCTCGACCGAATCTCGAGGACGGCAGGTCCGAGGATTTCCAGTTTCGCTCCCGTGTCGAAAATGACTTCTGCTGTCCCTGAGGGCAATTCGATGCGTTGACCGTTCTGGACTAAATCGCCGGACTGGGACTTGTTTTCGGGGTCGACCCAGCGGCATTCATGCAGGGCGCCAAATCGTGCGACAATCTCGGTTTCACCCGACCCGGCTCGAGATCCTTTCCACCACCCGAGCCCCCCCCCGACAATAACCCCCACCAGCAATATCGCAGCCGCCGCCGCCATCGGTGCCCGCAGCCACCAGCACGTCTTTGGCTCCCCTCCGAGTTTTGGTGCGAACTCGATCAGTGCCGCCTTCCGTCCGATCGCGCTCGGTAAGGCCGCATCCACCCGGGCATATGCGAGAAAGTCCGCGCGCAATTGTCCATCTTTGAGCATGAGCGTCTCGAGCTGGGCGACCTCTTCGTCGGCCGCCTGGCCACTCAGGTAGCGGCCGACCAAGTCCATATGCGCGTCGTGGGATTTCATGCCATGCCTCCTTCTCGTTCTCGCTTCAGGAAGCCTTCGATGCAGTCAGCCAGCGCCATGCGGATGCGGTGGAGCGTCTTGTAGAGCGACATCGGGGTGCGTCCCGCTTCCCTGGCCAACTCGTCAATCCGTACGCCCGGCGCGTAGGCGACTTCGACCAGTTCGCGCTGCCTTTCGGGCAGTTTCTCCAGGCAGATTTCAAGCGCCCGCTCTTCCAAGTCGCTCTTTTGCCCCTGCCTGGCCGCTTCCTCCTCGAGCAACCCGATCAATTCCTCACCGAAGACGTGACGATCACGCGCCTTATCCCGGCGAAAAGCCAGCGCCTCGAACTGTGCCACCCCAAATGCCCAGCGGCGGAAGTTCTCGGGCGAATCGAGTTGGTCGAACTTTTGCCAGAGCACCGTGGCGGCTTCCTGCATGACCTCGCGGGCATCTTCCAACGTGGGGACGAGCGAGCGCACAAATCCGCGCAACGCCTCTTCGTTTTCGACGTAGAGGCGAAGGAACCGGTCATGCGCGTCGCGGTCTGAGGGATCCATTCAGAGAGAACTCTCCGCCAGGAACCGTCATTTGCCGATAAAACAGAAAATCATTGAAATCCCACCGAGGGGACAGGGGAAGTTTACCCCTCGCCTCGGAAGGCGTTAGTTGACCCGAAAAAGCACGGAGAAAACCCTCCAAACCACCGCCTCAATTCAATGTAATTCGTTGATTATCAACAAGTGGAGGCGAGGGGAGTTGAACCCCTGTCCTAATGGGTTCGTGGCTTTTTGTCCTTAAAAATAAGGGTTATTGCAATCTGAACGGCGTCTCTGGTCACGTTTTTGGTCACATGTGCCGCTAGGACATTGGAGTTCGATGAGGGTAGCGATCAGACCAATGGGCACAGACGATCTCTTTCCGGATGATGATGTCGAGCAGCGCACAATCTGGAACCCTATGATCTCCTGCTGTCGCCGAATGAACGATTGATCCAGCCGGACCGAATCAGAAAGGACAGCTGCCAGACTGAAGGAAGACGCAGTTCAAGGCGCTACTCAAGGCGGCGGAAACCTTGCCTGATGTCACGGCGAGCTGAATCGATTAAATCGTCGTCCGCGCTCATCGGTTAGTCCCTCGGGCGGAGATCGTTGAGCCTAGTAGGATGGGTAGAGAGAGCAGGGGAGACGGGTGGTGAGTCGAAAGCGGCTTGGGGGATCGCCTCGCTTTTGCTACCGCGACCCGACGTGAATCCCGGACGATTTGAATTTTCGGACACTACGGCGGTGGCCCGACGTCCACCTACTGTTACAGGGTCTCAACGGCCCGTCGTCCCCGGCGCCGTCACGGGTTCGAGGCTGCGCAAGTATGCGAAGAGATCGACGACTTGCTGGTCGGTCAGGCCATTGAGTAGTCCTTCTGGCATCATTGAGAGCTGGGAGACTTCCAGATCGGCGATTTGCGACCGGGCGATGGCGACGGGCTCCTCGTTTGCGATACGAAGCCGCAGCTGTCGATCGTCCTCGGCAACCACGACGCCCGAGAAGAATCGACCGTCCTTGGTGTGCACCATGCGCATCTTGTAGTCGTCCTGGACGATGGCGCTCGGCGTCAGGATGTTGCTGAGAAGGTACTCGAGGTCTGTTCGATTTGCCCCGGTGAGGTCCGGTCCGATCTTGCCGCCTTCACCGTGCATTTGATGACACGCGGCGCACCTTTGCTTGAAAACCTCGTGACCGCGACCTCGGTCGGCTTTGTCCAGGGCGTCGCCCGTCAACAGGGCGCGCGTCTTCGCAAGCGCGACCTGCTTTTCGGGAGTCAGGGTCTCGACGGGCCCCCAGATTTCGAGGAATCGATTGCCGACGACGCGGAACAAGATGCGCGCGACGTAGGACGGCACGTCGCTCCGGGGAACGTCGCCGTCCTGAATGGCCTGCGTGAGTCTGGCACCGTATCCGGGTCGTGACGCCATGGCGTGTACCACTTCCAGCCTGTCTTCGGCACCCCAGTCGGAATAGCGATCGAGGAGCGCTTTCCCGAGCTCATCATCATCGAACGCTGCCATGGCGCGGATCGCGTCACGTCGCAGGCGATCGTCGTCAAGGAGCGTGAGCAGCGAGGGCTTGATTGCCTCTGTCTGTCGATCAGCCAGACCGCGCAGCGCCCGCCGGCGATCGGCGATATCGGCCTCCTGACTCTTGAGCGTTTCGAGAAGCGCCCTTGCCGCGATCTCGTCACCAAACTTGAGGGAGATTTCCAGAGCGATCGGCGCCGAGGCGTCATCGCTGTCGTGCAGTTGGTCGTAAACGGTTGCCCAGTTCGCGGGTGCCTTGACGTCGTATTGGCCATCGAGTCCGTCTCGCATGCCCAAGAGCAGGACGTTCCGCGCCTCCGCGTTCCGGCCGATCTCCTCGACAAGCTCCGTGAGCGTTCCCTCCGCCGTGAGTCGACGGGCGATGTGACGGGTCACCATCGGTATGCGGGAACGATTGGCCAGCTCGAGTGCGCGTACGGCATTCTCGGCAACCACCGACTCGATGCCGAACCAGATCAGGTTCGGGATGTTGTGATCGTCCGCGTCTTCCTCGTGCGCGACCAGATGGTTCGCGATCGGCCAACGCGACTCGGGGCCCATGCGCTGCAAGGCCGAGGCCAGGTAGAGTCGCACGACCGGTGACGGATCGTTGCTTGCCAGGGCGACGAAACGCTCGAGTGCGGTGTTCGACGGCGACCGGTCCTCGCAGAGCAACTGAATCGCCCAGGCGCGGATGATGTCTTCGCGATCCGCGAGCGCCACGAGCAGGTCGCTCTCATCGAGGGCACTCGTGACGTGAAGCGCCCACAGCGCGCGCAGGCGGTGGTCCACGTTCGTGTCGTCGAGGAAGATCTTCTCGAGCGCCGCGGTCGTGGCGGGATCGATGTTGTCGTCCGCCGCGCGAGCCTGCAGAATCACGCGAGCGCGTCGCGCGTGCCAGGCACTTGGACTCCGCTGAAGCTCGACGAGGTCTCCGTTACTCATGGTGCCGAGATCCCGGTAGCGTCCGTCCCAGTCGTTCGCCTGTGATTCGGTCGGCAGGATTCGATAGACACGGCCGCTGCTCGTCGTCCGGGGTGGACCGCCACAGATTTCGGAGTCGTGCCAGTCGAGAACGTAGACGGCGCCCTCGGGGCCGACTTGCGTGCTGAAGCCGACGAACTGAGCGTTGTTGGCCAGCATGAAATCGTCTCCGTGACGACCGACGAAACCCGAGCCCTTCGGCTCGAGGATATCGGTCAAGACGGAGTGCGCGTGAATGTTGTTCATGAACAGCTGGCCGCGGTACTTCTCGGGAAAGGCGTCGGACTGGTAGACCTGCGCGCCTCCGTGAGCGGACCGGTGGCGGTGATCCGCGATCGTGCGAAGGGACTGTAGACGTGCGGGTTGTAGTGGCTGCCCGACTGGCGCAGGTAGATGCCGCCGGGGACCACGTGCCAGAGATGAGGAATGACGCAGGCCGTGATGAAGAACTGGCCCCGAGCATCGTAATCGATGCCCCAGGGATTGCTGAACCCGTGCGCGACGACCTCGAAGCGGTCCTTGACCGGGTGGTAACGCCAGACGCCGCCGTTGATGTCCTGGGGTTCGCCGTCGTACTCGAACGCCACCTCTTTCCCGCCGCCTGGCGGGACGACCGCGAAGAAATCGAAGTAGTTCGACGCGAGCATCTTCGCAGTGACCGTGAACACCGCCTTACCGCTCGACGTGTCAAGACTGTCATTATCATCAACCACGGCTCCCGCTACGCCAAAACCGATCTCGACGTGTTTGAGTTTCGACAGGTCGACCTCTTCGCCGTCCTCTCCGAACGCCGTCACCGTGACCTTGTCGCCCGCCTTCACCTCTGTGGGCAGCTTGAGGCAGAACTGACCCGGTTTGTCGGAGAAATTGCCGCCCGCGGCGAACGCAGCAGCCACCGTGTCGAACGGCGCGTCCTGTTCGGGATGGGCTAGAACGGTTGATACTTCCCCGGAAACGCCTTCATTCGAAGCGTCGAGGCGGTACTCGCGACTTCGTCCGGCAGGCTTTCCGACGCGCGAGGGTGTGAACACTCCCTGGCAACCGTAGAGCCAGCCGTCCGGTCCCCAGTGAAAGCTGTTGAGGATCTCGTGCAGATCGTCCTGCCCCCAACCCGTCAGGCGGACTTCGATGTCCTCGACGTCTGCGCGGTCGTCACCATCACGATCAGGAACGAACAACAGATTCGGAATCGAGCCGAGCCAGAGCCCGCCGAAGCCAACGGCGATGGCGGATGGAAACGAAACGTCTTCGAGGAAGACGGTGCGCTTGTCGGCCACGCCATCGCGGTCGGTGTCCTCGAGGATCAAGATCCGACTATCGCCCGTGAAGCCCACACCGCCTCCGATGCCCTTGTACTCGTGGTTCTGAGCGATCCACAGGCGACCGCGATCATCAAAACAGAAGGCCATGGGTTGAGTGATCATGGGTTCGGAGGCAAACGCTTTGACCTCGAACCCCTCGGTGATCGTCATCGCCTCCACCGACTTCTCGGGCGTCAGAAACTTGGCTCGATAGGCCTCTCTTACCGTTTCCATGTCCGCGAGGTCCCACTGGGCGAACTGATCGAGTTCAGCAAGGTCCCACTCGGCATCGGTGACGCCGGTCCGGTTTCCACCGGCATACTGGGACCACATGGCCGTCACCGCGACGTCTGTTAGTTCGCCAGTGTAAACAACCAGTCGATGTCGAGCCTGTGCCGTCTCGCCGTTGGCAATCTTCCAGTCGCCCAGTCTTGCGCGCACGGGGCCGACGCCAAACCCTCCGTCGACACGCCACGGTTGCGGATAGCCCGGGTTGTCGGGGTGATCGAAGATGGCAATGTGAGCCCGGTCGTCCCGACCTTCCACTTGCATACCGATGTCCAGCCACACCGCGCGATTTCCCTCGGCGCGCTGATCGAACTGTCGAATGCTGTTGCGAACCCTAGCATTCATGCCCTCGTTCCAGGGCATGCGCAAGAACAGGCCACCGTAGTCGTCCTCACCGATGGTGACATCCGTGAGCGCGGTGCCGCTCCAGTGCAAATCGAGTATGTAGCTGCTGTCTTCTTGCTCGCGCATCGTCCAGGTCTGCGTCTGGCGCAGGACGGCCTCGCCATCTTCACCGAGCAAGTCATAGACCGTTTGCCACTGGGCAGCGGTGTCGGGCTCACTCGATTCGGACTTGAGCGCCGTGACCGAAACACGGCGCCAGTGCTCCGCTCCCGGATTGTGGAAGAAATCCCGGCCGTTAACGCGCGTGAATCCCCAGTAGAGGCCGGTCTGGTGAGGGTTGTCGCCATGGCTGGCCCGGGTCAGTTCGCCGCGGCCATCCGGCGCGACGATGGGATGAATGAATGGCCGAAAGTCCGAGCGTGCGTTCTGCGTCAGAATCGGCTGCTCCTCTCCCGCGCGAAAGACCGAAAGAGTTTCCGCCGTATCGTCCTGGCGAATCTCCAACGGCGCTGCCAGGACAGTCGATGAGGCGAGAAGCAAGATTAATGGAATAAAGCTAGAGCGTTGCATTCTGCGGGGAACCTTGAGGGCTACTTTCATGATCTTGTCTCGTTTCTGTGGAAACTCATTACCTAACGGATATTTCACTAACATGGAATTAATTCACGGGCACGTCGGCGCGAACCCTGACAGAGCGCTCCGTCCAAACCGCGTCCTTGGTCAATTGCAACACACGGTAGCGACGGATCTCGGTGGAAGCGTCAGGGCCAGGAAGCGGGTCGAGCACACTAAGAGCTCTTTCGTCAACCAGCGTCCAACCGTCCAACGTCCGCCCCGTCTCCAGCGCAACGTCCTCTGCCACACCCACGCGATGGGAGATACCAAAGATCGGCAATCCATCCTCTTGAGCCTCCACGGTGAGACTTGGCGTCGACGAAGGATCGGTGGGATCGCCCCCCATGACATATTCCAAGTAGTTGGCAAAGTCGTCACCATCAGCATCTTCGTTAGGGCCAGTGAGCGTCACCCCAGCCTCAAAGGCGGACGCACTCCAAGAGACATAGGTCAGCGCACCGCCACCAGGGTTCTCTCCCCCGCTGCCCGCACCCGCCGGGGAATCTTCTGCCGTGCTTGCCCGCCAGCTGGCTGGCACGTTGGAATCTGTTCCCGCACCAGGCTCACGGAGAACCAGATACGCACCGTCGCCATCCGTGCCGGTCGGCCACGCGTCATTGTCATTGAACGCGAAGTCCGCCACCGTCGTCCCGTCAGATTCCAACAAGAGTCGCTCTCCGTCATTCGAGAGACTTCCCTCGTAGACACCAGCCACGGTAAAGTCGGCACCGTAGCGGGCCGCGAAAGCTTCCTGGTTCTTGACCAGAAACACCGTCGCACCGGCAGCCACTTCCATCACCGCCGCTTGGTCGAAGTCAAACCGAATACCATCGATCAATGTCAGCCCCAGCAGACTGACATTAGCGGCACTGACATTGGACAAACCAATGAACTCAAAATCCTTCCGTGAGAACCCCGCCGCTTTCTCCTCATCGCTGGCGCCGGCAGGATGGTAGTTGATAAGATTGACCGCGAGATTCTCCGCCGTGGCGGGCACCGCGCCGATGACGAAGGTGGCTTCGACCAAGGCCGACCATTCTTTCGTCCCAAGGAGGCGCACCTTGACCGTGGTCGTTTCCTCAAGCGCTATGGGATCGGCGTACTTGATGGCAGCGTCCGAGAGATCGCCTCCTGGCAAACGGGGATCGGAACCATCCGTGGTGTAGTAGATGACCCCTCTAGCAAAGATAGATTTCTTGATCTTCACCGCATGCCCAGAATCAAAGTGGCCGCCATGATCCTCAAACCTGGGAAGGTCTACATCGCTAAAGAGCCCACGATTCTCAAACTGCTCCACCGCAATGTCAGGGCGATTGACAAAGTAATCCGTCGTGAGGCGATCCCGCTCCGCGTCCCAGTCCTCTTTCGTATGCGGCGTGGCAGTAGCCGCATCCCCCCACCGCGCAGACTCCAGGATCACCGCACGATCGATCTCATCTGTCCGGCGCTTGTAGATTCGCAAGAGACCTTCCGTGGACATCACACCGCCGTTGTAGAAATGCTTGTAGATCGCGTCAGCAAAGCGGATGCGATACTCGGGATTCTTGCTCAGACTCTGATGAATCCCCGTAGGTCCAGGATTGTTGATCGCATCACTCAAGTCATCATTCAGACTTTGGAAAACCTTCTCCGCGTCCCAGGAGTGGAAGCGCCATTTCCCATCGAGAGGGCTCAGACTCGCATAGTAGTTCTTGTGCCCCCAATCCCCATTGCCAAGCCCCACATTGATTAAGATGTAAGAGATGAAGTCATCGATATCCAGTTGCGCCTCGATCTGCGCATAAACGTCAGGATCATCCGCGTCCTCCGCTAGGCTATTCAGGTCGCGGTAGGCCCTGATCGCGCTGCCACTGACACTCACGCCACCATTTCCAGGATCGCCGTGACGGGTCACCACCCAATCTTCCCGTTCGCCACCTTGATAGGACGCATTGAACGCATCGTCTGGACGTTCATGAATATTGTACATGCCCCAGAAGATTCCATTCACAAAGGTGTAAACGTAGCGGCCGTGCGGGCTGAACCCGCCCATAGCGCGATGCAAATCCGCCGCCGTCTGATCTCGCAAGTACTGCGCCCACTCACGCTGCTGCGCCGGGATAGCGGGGCCATCGTAGGCCCAAGTATTGTTGTGCCGCGCATCGACCGTGAGCGTGTTGAATTCTTCCACCGCTGTCGGATCATCGTAAAGCGGATAGCGCAAGCTGCCGGGGCCATACTCCTTATTGAAACGCAAGCGCATGGAGAGCTTCTTGATCTTCCAGCGCGCGGGACTCGACTGCCCCACGATCCGCACGCCACAATCAATCTGAAAACCTTCTTTCCCATCAGGATGCAGCAGTTCCGCCGAAGCCGGAATATCGATCCCATCCTGCCCGATCTTCCCCGGATAGATCCCCTTGTTCAGAGAGAAGAACTGCTCGGGCTCCACCGTAATGGAGAGCGCCGGAAGCGTTTTTAGATCTTCCACGAGGGTGTCTTTCCAACGCGCATCCTCCGTGACGCGTGGGTCCATTTCATAGTCCGCGCCCGTGCCTCCCCAGGTGTCTCCCCATTCATCGATCAAGTGGTCACCCGTTTGCTTCGGCACATCCGCTAGGAAGAGATACGTTTGCGTGTCAATGTTAGACGCCCTGAAACCATCCTTCAACGCGATGGCGCGTAAGGTCGTCGTCGTATCAATCGTGATGGGTCCCGTGTAGACCTCTCCAATA
>JAACDM010000691.1 GCA_009936795.1 Verrucomicrobiaceae bacterium
CTCAAGGTGCATTTAGATGACGCCTGGCCCAAGTTTCAACTTTCACGCATGCGCAAGGAGGATGGGGCGCGTTATTTCGGTCCCTTTGCGCATTCAGGAGCCCTGCGAACGACGGTGGCCTGGGTGAATCGCCAGTTTGGTTTGCGGAGTTGTCGTCCACTTGAGCCTGGGGAGGAAGATTACAAGCATTGCAATGATGATGTGATTCGGAATTGCACGGCGCCATGTATTGGGAAGATTGATCGCGAAGATTACCTGAAACGGGTGGAGGAGGCTTGTGTATTCCTCGAAGGGAAATCGCGCGATTTATTAGTTGAGCTGGAAGAGCAGATGTCGAAGGCCGCTGCCAACTTGCAATTCGAACGGGCGGCGGAGTTGCGTGATGTGCTGGATCATCTGCGCAAGACTCTTCGTCCCGCGCGGCGGTTCACCCGGACAAAGCGTGGGCTGACAGAGAACAACGAGAAGGATGCGCTTCAGGATGTGGAGGAGTTGAAGGAGGTAATCCATTTAGAAACGGCACCCATGGTGATGGAGTGTTTCGATATTTCGAATATCTCGGACGCACATGTTGTCGCTTCTATGGTACGCTTCACAAACGGTCTTCCTGATAATAAGAACTACCGCCGGTATCGGATCAGGACCGTGAAAGGTCAGGATGATTTCGCGAGCATGGCGGAGGTGGTTCGTCGGCGGTATGCACGTATTTTGTCGCAGGTCGATGATGCCACCCCCGAGGCCGCTGATTCTCAGGAGGATACTCTCGAGGTGATACGGCGTCTCGGAGAGGAGCTTGAGCAGCGGGTAGACCGGCGAGGCAAACCTCTCGTTCGTTTGCCTGATCTCGTCATTGTGGACGGTGGCAAAGGGCAATTGTCAAGCGCTTGCAAGGAGCTCCAGAGATTGGGCCTGGGCGGGCTAGCTATTGTCGGTTTGGCCAAGGAGCATGAGGAGATATACCGTCCAGGCATCTCCGAGCCGATCATTCTACCTCATGAAATGGGTGCTCTTCGGTTGCTGCAGCGCATTCGCGATGAGGCCCATAGGTTCGCCAATGGCTACCATCAGCTTCTGATGAAACGTCGTATCCATGAGAGTATTTTGGACGACTGTCCTGGAGTTAGCGAGCGGCGCAAGGCTACCTTGTTGAAGACGTTCGGCTCCGTTTCGCGGTTACGAAAGGCGACCATGGAAGAGATCGCTGCCGTGCCAGGCGTGAGCGAAAAGGTTGCTCAGGGTATTGTCGACTACCTTGCCTCGCATCAATCCTAGATTTCCTACATCATCTTGCCTACATTCACGTCGTCTCTCATATTATGAAAGCTAATCCGAAGCTTCTAACCCTCCTCCTCTGTCTCAGTTACAGCATCCTGTCCGGGCTTCGCGCCGAGCCAGCTGTGTCAGATGGTGCCAAGTCTGACGCCGAGGCGTTGGCCGATGGCGAGACGGAAGAGACGGGGATTGTCCCATCGTGCCAGACGCAGAAGGGAGCGAAGACGGTGGTGCTGACGGTTCCGGCACCTCGTGGACAGATCGTTGACCGCGGTGGTCGGCCTCTGGCGACCAATCGCGTTGCCTACTTTCCGGCGCTCAAGTTTCCTCACATGCCGGATGCAACCGACGAGGAAGTGGGGGCTTTTGGAATGGCTGCCCTTGAGCAGCTGAACATTCTTTGTTTCGGTAGCACCGAATCTGATCAGTTAGACTACTGGATCAAGGAGCCCAAGGACTTCATCCAGCATCACAAGAATCGCCGTTGGTTGCCTTTCCTCTTTGTGGGGCGGCATGAGCTTACCGATCGTCAAAAGGGCGCGATTGGCTCTAAGCTCGCATCCTACGGGCTAGTCGCTCACCCAGGTTACGTGCGCCACTATCCTCGTGGGAAGCTCGGGTGTCACATTGTCGGTTATACTGGACTGACAAAGCCACTGCCAACCGGCCCGTTGGAGAATGGTGACCCGATGTTTTATGAATGGGAGGGTAAGTCAGGCCTTGAGGCTTCCCTCGATGACGAGCTAAAAGGCACGCCCGGGAAGCTGAACATCATCTTTGACAAAAATGGCAATGAGATGGAGCGCGACATGCTGCAACATCCGGTTGCGGGTTCGACCGTGGTCCTTACCCTCGATGCGAACATGCAGAAGCTGGCCGAGGACGTATTATACTACAGAAGTTCATTGGTTGTGGTTGATTGTCAGAATGGTGAGATTCTGGCGTTGGGATCGAATCCAGGATTTAATCCCAATGACTTTGTGCCGAGCATCTCCCAGGATGAGTTCTCCAAATTGATCGAAGATGAGAATAAGCCGCTTGTCGGTCGAGCCTTTCAGTTTTCCTATCCACCAGCGTCGACGTTTAAGGTTCCCATCACA
>JAACDM010000692.1 GCA_009936795.1 Verrucomicrobiaceae bacterium
AAGAAGAACCTCGTTCACGTAGAGCGCTGCAGCCAAACGTGAACACGATGTAGGCATCTGCAACTAGTGCAGCAGCATGGGAGGATTGCAAAGAGGTGTCAGCCACGCCATTACGGTCCACGACGATTCCATTGGACGTGCGTCGGACAAATTTAACTCCCGCCGTTCCACGATGAGTCTGAATGACTTCACCCGTGGAGGGATAATAAACCTCAGAAGACGTTTGTCGGTAGTCTGCGTCCACTAGAACCGGCTGAAGGGCCCTTGCTAGAGTCGCCCAGTTGCCTTCAAAGGTCACCGTGACCTTCTTCAACCGCTGCCAAGGATGCCCAGCAACTTCCGACGACTTTTCTAGCAATTCAACAGCAATTGGGTCGCTTGTGAATCCAGAAGCACCCTCAGGGCGCGGTAACGTAGCGCAGCGGGTCAGCATGGTCGACCCAAGGGCGGCAAAGAAGAGTCCTCTCACACGATGGATACGCTCTTGTGACTCATTGGGACACAACGAGAGGAAAAAGAGCTTCTTTCTCTGGAAAGCCTACTGTCATTGAGAGGCGTATCCCTCACAAATCCCTCAGATTCTAAAATGGAAATTACCGAGAGCCTTAGGCATTACTTCAATGACATTGGTCCTATCCCTCTACTGCAAGGCAGGGATGAACGGCGGCTTTGTCTTCTCGCCAAGACTGGCGACATGGGGGCGTGGCAGCAACTCGTCAAAAGCAATCTAAAGTTGGTAGTGACCATCGCCAAGGACTACGAGGGCTACGGGCTTTCTTTGGAGGATCTGATTGCTGAAGGAAACACTGGGCTGATGGAGGCTGCGCGCCGAGTAGATCCTGACAAAGGCGCGAAATTCAGCACCTATGCTGCTTACTGGATCAAGCAGTCTGTTCGGCGGGCTTTGGCAAACCAACGAGCCACGATAAGAGTGCCAGCTTCCATGGGAGACAAAATTAGGTCGATGAGGCGAGTTGAAGGAATGTTGGAGGAAGAATTACACCGACGACCGACTCTCCGGGATATGAGCGATGCCCTCGGTATTGCTGAAGCTGATATAGCAAAGCTCAAAGAAGTAGGCCAGAGCCAGATCTCATTAGACATGCCTTTGACAGAGGACAGCGGCAATACGGCCATGACCATTGAGGATGAATCGGCCGAACGTCCAGACGAGGCGAAGGAGAGGTCTGAGATCGTCGGAATTCTCGATCGGGTAGTTTTTAGTGAACTGGATGAGCGTGAGCGAAATATTATCGAGCTGCGCTATGGGGTGGGGGGTGTCAAGCCGCAGACCCTAGAAGAAATAGGAAGGCTTTATGGGGTGACACGAGAGCGCATTCGTCAGGTTCAAAATATTGCTCTCAAGAAGCTACGCGATGCCATGCGCAAACGTGACGCCAGCGTCTCAAATAACCGGCGGGGGGTGATGATGATCCCGATGCTCAAAACCCCCTCTTAGATCACCTGCCACGCGACGGGACCCAGATGAGTGATCTGGGTTTTACTGACAGCTTCCCTTTACAACTCTCTGGGGGGAATTTGTGCAGGTATTGAGTAGTTACTCCGCTTGAACAAGGGTGCAACGAGACCTTTAACCAAAAATCTGGCCGTGGGTTGAAATGATTACCGGAACCTTTACGATTGGCTACTCTATCGCGGCCCTTGATTCCTTGTGGCATTGCCCCCTTGTTCTCGGCGGCTTGCCTGGGAGGGCTTCGCCTTCTCGGTTTTGCCAAAGCAACCTCACGCCGGGTGCAGGTATCACTACTGTCACGAAAGACCTCGTTCGGTGGATTCCGTTGGGCTTAATTTTGTTAGCAGCATTTCGGCAGATAGTATCGTGATCCTACGAGCATAAAAAGACGCCGCCACTGGATATTTTACTAACATATTATTATTTAATAAACGGCAACTCCCTAGCAGATGAGTCTAGGAGGCAGCCCGTTCTTCCAGGCTTCCTGCGCCATCTTGGCTGATTCTTCTGTCGCGAACAGTTCGCTAGGTTGACCGGGCAAAGAGCTTTTTTGATAAAAAGGACTGGAGCTAGGTTGACCGAGCAAAGAGCTTTTTTGATAAAAAGGACTGGAGACACCGTCTTGTGCACATGAGCCACGACAAGAAGTATCCTCCTTTCCTGCAAGGAATTGACTACGATTATGTGGATCACATCACTGATCCACATTGCGAGCTCAACAGGACTCTCGGAATGGCAAAGGGATCGCTCTGGCAGTTATAAGGCCTTTAGTTGGGGTGGCATGCCCTAAAAGACTTTCCTCGGAGGATATCGGGCCGGCAAGCGGCAAGGCCATGGCTTGCCGCTTGCCAGGCATGTTCTTGGTCTCAGATGAGCGTATCATCAAATCTCATCAGGCGGCGCACCCTGGTGATCATGCCAATCTTAAAATGTGTGAGAATGGGACGATATCATGAGTGCCCCAACGATACAGTAGTGGATGGCGTTGCAACATCGTCCAGATCACTTAGCTATCGTGCATCGGCGCTGGGTGGGACTCTTATTCCTTGGTTGGGAGATTGATGCAAAACTACTTCTGCCAACACTGCCGCAAGGGCTTACGGAAGATCGCCACCTATGTAGGACCTACGTCGCGATTATCCGACTAAAGATGCCCGCTACTCTGCCACGAGGGCTGGCGTCAGGCTAGGTGCCGAACTTTTCTCCTGCCTCGTATGTGGCCTGGAACACGTATGCTCTTTCATGAAAAGGACATTGCTCGTTCATGGTAGTTGGGGAGGCATTGCAGTCATTGCGTTCTTGATCGGTGGGTTTCGCCAGCCCTTGACGCCAAATGCTACTGCATTGGTTCAATCGAGTATATCTTTGTTCCCAATGTCGACAGAGCAGCAGGCGCAGGCTTCGCTGACGGCGGGCCCTAGAGAACAGAATCGAAGGCAGACTGCTGAACAGTTCGAGCCGCCGAACTTGGAGGAATTGGCCAGGCTGTCGGTCAGCGACCCAAATCCTATCACACGGCGTCTTGCATTTAGCCGATTGCTCGAAGCAATGACGCCAGATAACGCTCTAGAAATTCGTAAGAAGCTTGTGGCTGTTGGTGTAGAGAGCGATCAGTGGCGAGACTTCAACTACCAGTGGGGAGCGTTGGCCGGCGAGGAGGCTTTCCAGTTTGCCGCAGATTCTAAGGAGCGCGATCTTAGTGCTGCGCTTGCCGGATGGGCTTCGGCAAATCCTAATCGGGCTCTTGCCATGCTCAATAATCTGCCCGACGACATGAGGGACCAAAGAGACAGCCTCGCTCGCAGTGTGGTTGAGGGAATGTCTGATCGCGATCTGAAAGGTGCTACAGATTTAGTGCTTCAGCTGGCTGGTGAGGGCATTAAGGAGGCTGGTGAGCTGATGGGAATGGTGGCGAATGATACTGTGCGTGCGAAGGGAGTTGAGGAGGCTGCAGCATGGTCAGAGTCGCTGCCTGATGGGCCACTCAAGGGCACGGCCATGCAGCGCATCGCGAATGAGTATGCTGAAGCCGATCCCGAGGCTGCGGCAGCGTGGGCCGAAGGG
>JAACDM010000117.1 GCA_009936795.1 Verrucomicrobiaceae bacterium
CAATTCTAACAAGGGAATTTTAGCGATTGGTGGACAACTCGCTTTCCACCTGACGCTTCATCCTTCTCCACTCTGCTTGAGCGCCAGTCAGTTTCATATACTGGCGCCTGCCTGTGTTTGTACCCTTATTGGCAACCCGCGTGAACGGGATACTACGATAATCGATGTATTGGGCGAGCTCCTTGCAGAGATCTTTCGTTCTCAGGTCTAGCCGTCGATCTACATTCCATAGTGTTTTGAGCAATGGATCACAAACCTTCTCGCGAAAGTTGCGATTGTGCCCTTGGCTGCTTACTCCCATAACACTGCCCGCTTGCTTGTCCAACCAGTCCAGAGAAGCAGCAAATGTCGCTCGAGGCGGTTTTGCAAGAGTTCCATACTTGCGGAGAACCGTCGTCGAAAGATGTGAGGGCACAGCTTCTTCTATCTCTGCGAGCCATGTCAGCAACCGCCTGTTCAGGCTGATCTCCTCTGGGCTCGTGATTCTCTTTCCCAACATCGGAACACAACGCAAGAAAAGCGCACGCGCAGTGTCTCTGTCAGCATCTTCAGCATGCCAAGCGATAACCTCACGCACAGAGTTAGCGGCAATCAGTTCGACCAACGTGAGCCTATCCAACTGATCAAAGGCCATCCAATTTCGAAAAGCCGCCGGCGGCAGGGAAGGCATCAGAATAGCGTCCACGCTGTGAGACCTCGAAACGGTGGCATCCAACCGAGCAAATACTCGCTCGTTGGATAGATCTTCACCCACACCGCAAAGGGCGGTCCGGAGATCCCAGGACCAGCCATCAACCATTTGCTCAATAAGCAAGCGCACAAGTGTATCACGTCGCATACGCGAATCGAGGCTGCGCGAATCCCCCGTGAGCGTCATTTCAAAGTGCCTGGCGACAAAGGGATGACTCAGGGCCAAATCATCATGAAAAGTCGGAGACAAGACCTGGCTTCGCTTCTCATGGATAATGGAAAAGGCGCCCCCGTCAGTCAGCGGCTTTGCCACGCCTGTCACATAGCAAAACTTGCCCGATTCATCGAAGAACTGGACTCGAGCTGTAAGTTGTTTCAACGGACGTAGCCTGGGAGGGACGGCATCATCCCAAAGAGAAGCACCCTTGGATTCACGGTTCAGCACTTCGTCTAAGACGTCTGTTAACAGCTCGCGCAATCGACTATCTGGCTCCTCAGCCCCCTCAATCGAGACAATGGACTCAATCCTCGCTATAATCTCTTCCTTCTTCTTGTAGTGCCCTGTAGGCCGAGTAGCTAGTCCATGCCGGAGATGGAAATTTCCCACTACGATGTCACGATCAAAGGGCAGGAAATGATGGCTGAGCAACAATGCCATGGCCTTGGCACGAGGCGTTATGGTTGCGTCGTCAGGGAAATTCCGCGCCAAACTTGTTAATGCCCAGGCCAGCTCGATGCGCTGCTCTTGAGGCAGCGTGAGGGCCGTCTGATCAAAGAGCACCACCGCAAAGTCAGGTTGTCGATAGCCCTCGTCTGCACTGGTCCAATCCAGGCAGAGTAGGCTGGCGAACAAGACCATGAACCCGATTGCCCTCACAAACCTGATGGATGATCGATGAAGAGATGAGGCCTGTTGTAGTGCTCACCTAAGTGCGCAGCAAGCGCACGAACACCAAAGGTCTCGGTCGCATAGTGGCCCGCATAGAAGAGATTGACCCCAAACTCTTCAGCCAGAGCATAGGTGTGGTGCGGTCCTTCCCCAGTGATAAAGGTATCGATCCCTTCAGCCGCCATAGCAGCCACCTCCGAACCCGCCCCTCCAGTGATGATGCCAACCTCTCTGATATCTTCTGATCCTCCTGGAGCACAATGAACACCACTCCCTAGCAAACCCTCTAACATCTCCTTGAGACTTTTCCGCGTCCACCCCTCGACTTGAGCCCGACGCCCCAGGAGGATGCCCTTCCAGGGAAAGAACGGCGTAGTCTCCTCCAAGCCTAGCGCTTTAGCCAGAAGAACATTATTCCCGTAGATCTCATGCACATCGAGTGGGATGTGCGCACTGTAGATCGCCAGGTTGTGCTCCATGGCGAGTTTCAACTTCTCATAGTGGGCACCTTCAATCATCTGCACACCGCTCCAGAAGAGTCCGTGATGCACTACCAGGAAATCGACCTCGGCATCGACCGCCTGTTGAATGACCGGCAGGCAAGCATCGACTGCTGCCCCGACCTTGCCAACAAAGCCGTCATTGGCAAGCTGAACACCATTGTGTGCAGGCGGGTAATCTGGGGTTTCGTCCACACGCAACAGCGCCTGGAGATAGTTGCGGACTTCGGGAAGCTCAGCCATAGAGTAACCTCAATCTAAAGACGATTGTTCGGCTGGCAAGATGATCGAGGACGCCCCAACTCCCTATGGCAAAGAGGGAGGCTGGATTGGCAGGTGAGACAGGACTCGAACCTGCAACCCTCGGTTTTATAAACCGATGCTTACACTTTAAAAATAGCCCCTAACGTTGCCTTATGCCGTTTTGAAGCCGTTTATAGCTTGATCGTTTTGCCGTTCTGGCCAATGTGAAGGCATGGCAAAGAAGAAGACGGCGAAGATCGCGCTGCACTCCAACGGCAAGTTTGAGGGGCGGAAGCGAGTGAGCAGTGGCAAGTTCGCGGACAAGTATCGCTGGTATGTCTCCTATCCAGGCGAGAAGGGTCGGCGCTTCAAACCCTTCGAGTCCAAGCCCGAGGCCGAGGTCTATGCGAACGAACGACGAGAGGAACTTCTGAACCATGGGCAAGGCGTGATCCATGACGACGAGCGTGCCGTTGTGATCGAGTTCAGAGACAAGCTCGAAGCGCTCGGCTTGAATCTACGCCACGTGGTGAGTAAGGCGATTGAGCGTGCCGAGCGGACGGCGCTCAGTCTGGCCGATCTGCGCGACGGTTACCTTGAGACACTCGAACGGGCGAAAGGAGGCGAACGGAATCATGCGTCGGCAAAGTCCATCACGCGGATGTTC
This sequence comes from Verrucomicrobiaceae bacterium, assembly GCA_009936795.1. GTDB lineage: Bacteria > Verrucomicrobiota > Verrucomicrobiia > Verrucomicrobiales > DEV007 > JAACDM01. The sequence continues at coordinate 2,990 of JAACDM010000117.1, forward strand.
GTTGAAGCGATTGGCGCTGATGTCGAGATCCATGCGATTGACCGATCTGATGTCGAGGCGTGGTTACGTGAGCTTGAGACCGAGCGTAATCTCAAGCCCTTGAGCCTCAGGAACAGCCACTCGTATGCATCGAGGATGTTTAATTTCGCCAGGAAGCGAGGCTATCTCTCGGGTAACCCATGCGACCATGCCTTGAACTATACAGCCGAGGAAGGCGAGCCACGCATCTTTCCCGTCACCAAGATCGCGAGCCTGTTCAGCTCGGCGAATGAGGAATTGCAGCTATATCTGGCACTTGGCTTGTTCGCGGGACTGAGACCCGAGCAGGAACTCAGAAACCTTAACTGGGAAGATGTCCTGCTCGATCATGAGGATGGACCAGTGATTCACATTCGAAGCGAGAAAGCCAAGAAGCGACGTAGGCGCTACGTTCCCATCGCGCCGAATCTTTCGGAGTGGATTGAGGCACATCGGCAGTTAAGCGGCCCGATCTTCCCCTCCCCTGGCCGCATACGACGATTACTCAGACAGGCACGTGAAAAGGTCGATCTTTGGGGCGATGATGCCAAAGGACAGTCGCGCTGGCCATCCGACGTGATGAGACATTGTTTCGCCAGCTATCATCTATTGGAACACGGCGACGAGAACGCCACCGTGTCAGCGATGGGGCACAAAGGGTCGGAGATGTTGCACACCCACTATCGAGGCTTGTCGACCAAGGCGGAAGCAAAACGGTTCTGGGCACTCGCGCCGAGCCCCATCGATGACGCCGAGAAGGTCATGGGGATGGCCTAGCACGCCCGAAGACCAAATTCCTTTGCTAATTGAAGTCCCGTAGTGTCCGGAAATTCGAATCGCCCTGCAATCATGCGGCCTTCCGGTAGTAGTAGCGAAGCAATCCACCAAGCCGCTCGCGACATTCCACGCTCCCTTCGCTTGTCGAAGTAAACTCGGCCTCAATAATCCTGTTCTCCAATCCTTGGTGGTTCCTCTCCCCATGATAATGCTCGCAAAACTGCCCAACTGCTCGCCTCAATGACCTCTCCCCTATCAGAATCATTCTCTCCAGACACTCCGACTTTATCGTTCTTACGAAGCGCTCTGCGAACGCATTCAAGTTCGGTGAGCGCGCCGGCAATCGCACTGACTTCACTCCCATCTCTTTCAGCATTCTCTCGAATTCACCTGTAAACAGCGTCGCTCGGTCATGAATCAAATAGCGACACCCAAGAAGAAACCCACCATCACAGTCTGTTAGGTTTCGCGCCACCTGTTTCATCCACTCTCCGTTCGGCTCCGGGATGATCCCTGCAATGTTCACCTTCCGACTCGAAAGCCGAATCACGAAGAGCACATGATAGCGCACCAGTCCTCCAAGCGTCCACACTTCCACCGTAAAGAAGTCTGTGGCTCCCATGACTTCCCAGTGCGTTCTCAGGAACTCCCCCCAGGTTCTTTTCTTGTCCCTCTCCGGGGCTGGCTCCATTCCTGACTGTTTTAAAATCTCGGCAATGGTTCCTCGACCAATTTCATGGCCTAGATTCGCCAAGGCTCCTCGCAGTCTCGTATAGCCCCATCCTGGATTCTCCTCCGCCATCTTCACCACAAGGCGGCTAAGCTCGTCTTTGGTCGGTGGGCGTCCCGCTCCCCTTCTCTTCCCGCTCGAATCGTATTTCTTCGCGATCAGCTTCCGATGCCAAGCGAGCAATGTTTGGGGCGTCACCACTCCCGCAATCTCTTTCAATCGACCGCCGCCAATTCGTTTGGCCTTCCGGGCCAGGCGGCATCTTTGATCGTCGGTGAATCTCACTCGCTTTCCGCCACGCTGCTCCTTCAAAACTCGGATCTCCTCCTGCAAGTAGTCGATCACGTGCTCTTGTTGCTGGTTCACCCAGCCTGCCAGAGACACCATTACCAGTCTGAACACGTCC
>JAACDM010000693.1 GCA_009936795.1 Verrucomicrobiaceae bacterium
CTGCTCAAGGACGACGCAGAAATTGGCCGCGCTCCTATCAACTCCACGTTTTGGTTGGATCAGAACTATGAGTTGAAGATCCGGGTAGACCAGAACCGTGGAGGGACCGTCCTCTACTCAGAGAGAGCTATCGAGGCTCAGGGCTTGTTCAGCTTGGTGGTGGAGATGAACGGGGTGTTGTTCTATCCCATTGAGGTTGCTGGTGAGCTTCGAGTGGGTAAGGGCGGCGAACGAGTCCGCTTGGATTTGAACCTCGGGGAAGACAGTGATCTAGACCGGCTTCCAGATGTTTGGGAGCAGTGGCAACTCTTCCAGGCGGGCTACTCGCCGGATGAGAGCGGAAACTGGCCAATCAATCTTATCGATCGAGACGGCGACCTGGATGGCGATGGACAGAGCAACTACCTGGAATACCGCGCGGGCACTTTCGCGGGCGATGCCACGGAGACGCTTGAACTGGCAATTGTTGAAACGTTGGAAAACCAGGTGCGATTCGAGTTCTTCGCCATTACGGGAAAGACTTACACCATTGAGCGGAGCACGGATCTGAAAAGCTGGACAAGGGTGGCCTTTGCGGTGGAGGCATCACAAGCGCCTAACGTCATGCAGTTAGCCGTCGCTCCCGATTCCTATAGTTCTGCCGACGAGTTTTCAGATCTCACCGGCAAGTCGTTCACCGACCCTCGCGCGAGCACCGTGTCGACCACGCAAACGAACGCGCTCGCGCTTCTTGCAGTGACGGCTGTCCCCGAGGAATCGGAGATCTATACAGCCACGCATGTAGGCATTCTTTCCGCGCTGGCGACTCCTATCCCAGGTGCCCGTGAATTCTACCAACTTACTGTCCGATGAGACCAATTTTCGTCCTTCTCCTGATCACCGCCGCGGGCGCGCATGCTCAGTGGCAAACAACGCCCTACACGTTAAAGGGCGGGTGGAACTCAATGAATCTAACCGGGGATGCGAGCTATGATTCCATCGAAAACATTTTGCCCGCGGAGGTGGAGGAAGTGTGGCGTTGGAATCCCAACCCGACCCAGGTGCAATTTATATCTTCGCCCTTGGTGCCATCGGCTGGGACGAACGAGTGGAGCACTTGGCGTCGCAGCGGTGGCGATAATACGATGACAAAGCTCATCGGCCCTGGCACCTTTTTGGTGAAATGCGCTGGTAACATTTCAGACGTTTATACGGTTCCCATTAAGCAGTCTCCGCAGCTTCCAAACAACGAGTGGGTGCGCAACGGAGCGAATTTTTTCGGTTTCCCAACGTTAAAGACAGGGAGCACCTACCCGGCGATGAGTAGTTACTTCGCGACCTATCCCTCGGCTATTTCCGCCAACACAAAAATATACAAGTATGTCGGTGGAGACCTGGGGCCTGGCAATCCACTACAGATATTCTCGCCTTCCCAGGAGCAGCTTGATCGCACGCAGGGCTACTGGTTTTCCACCAAAGTGGTAGGAAACTTTTCTGCTCCGGTGCAGATCAGCTTTTCCACCCGTGATGGCTTAGGTTTTGGTCGCACTGGCTCAACCATTACCGCCCGAATCCTTAACCGTAGCGCCGCTCCTCTTACCCTGACGTTCACCCCGGAGGATAGTGAAACCGCGCCGCTTTCCCAGCCCAGCATTACGGGCCCAGTGCCTCTTACCCGTCGCGTTTTTAACGCGGCGACGCTTCAGTTTGAGAGCACACCGATCGCTGCGCCTTTTAACGAAATACTCCCACCACAAGCATCGGTGACTCTCACTTTCGGCATCGACCGTACAGCGATGAGCAGTGCGGCGGATGACGCCTACTTTGCCTCGTTGCTTCGTGTTACTGACAGCGGCAGCTTATTTGACATCTCCGTGCCCGCTACAGCCTCCAAGCCGTCATTGGCTGGCTTATGGGTCGGTGAGGCTCGGATTAATGCGGTCGACAGCATGATCTCCGGCGCTGGGAGTACGACCACGCGGGCATTTCCCCTGCGCACGCTCCTGCATATTTCAGACAGCGGAGCCGCCACCCTTTTGTCGAAGGCCTTTCTCGGGCAACTTGCTGTCGAGCCGAACGATGTTGGGGTCTGCGTCGATGAGTCGCTGTTAAAGCAGGACGCTTTGGAGGGTGCACAGCGTTTGGTGGCTGCACATTTGCCGCTCAATCGAACGATTTCCGGCTCGGCTCCGGTCGCGCCTCCTGGCGCGGTCGCGTTTACGGTGATCACGCCGTTCAACGACGCCTCGAACCCCTTCGTCCACCAATACCACCCGGACCACGACAATAAGGACGCGCGCTTCCAACCCGCGGGTGCTGGTGTGGAAAGTTACGATATCACGCGGACCTGCACCTTCGAGTTCACCACGGCTGCCCCAGAGGGCAGCACGGTGACCAGTGGTTGGGGAGCCACTGTGATCGGCGGCGAATACCGCGAAACCATCTC
>JAACDM010000694.1 GCA_009936795.1 Verrucomicrobiaceae bacterium
ACCCTACCATCTATCTTAAAAACAGCAAGGCGAAACCGTTATCAAACACACCCTAGCGGCCCCGGCGGTTGTTGGCTTGCGAAGTCGGCAACGGACAGAGGAATGAGCAACCCAAACAAGAGAATAATTGGGTAATTCTGCAGCATTCCTTTCATTAGAGACCACGCGACTTGGCCTTAAGATTTGACCCAGAATAAGATTATTCTCAGAAGCCGTTCGTGATCTCGTTGGGATTAAGTTTCAGTAGCTGTTTCTCTTCAGCTTCCTTTCAGTCTTTCCGAAATACCGCGCTGGCCTTGAGCAATCCGGTAGGATGCATCCTGCCGGATGCTTGGGCGAGTGGTGAAGGAGACTAGCAATGACGTGTGCGAGCTTTCGAATTCCCAACCTGCGGGGGTGTGACCGTTGTAGCTTCGATGAGGGGAAGCTGCTCGCTAAATCTTAGTGGATGTCAATGAGAAGCCTCCCCTTCCTTTTGGTCTCTTGTTCTGGCTATCTCGCTTATCCTGCGCACCATAAGAGATGATTCGGGGATGCCAGTTGATTGGAGATCGAGATTCTCAGCAGGGAACTGAGACTTTCCATACGTTGGCCCCCGCCAGCGGTGAACGTCTGCCGGGCTGCTTCCATGAGGCAACCGGTGACGAGGTGAACACGGCGTTAGAACTTGCTGAGGCTCACGCTGATACCCTGCGGTTTCTTTCAATCTTGGAACGTGCCCGTTTGGTGGAGCTGATTGGTGACTCTGTGGAGCGTTCGCGACATCAGATCGAGGAACGATGCCTTCTTGAAACTGGGTACCCATCAGAGAGAGTTGGGATGGAGTTCGAGCGCATGATCCATCTTTGGAAGGTCTTTGCCAATGAAGTGCGCCTAGGACACAGCTTGGATGCTCGCATCGATCACAGTGATCCTGATCGGCAGCCTATGCCCAAGCCAGATTTGCGATCGATGCGAGTCGCCGTTGGGTCTGTCGTTGTCTTCGGGGCTAGCAATTTTCCACTCGCGCTTTCTGTTGGAGGCAGCGATGTCATTTCTGCTCTGGGGGCTGGGTGTCCTGTGGTGGTCAAGGGGCATCCTTCTCATCCCGGCACTTCCGAATTGTTAGGACGAGCCGTCCTTCGTGGGATTCAAGACGCTGGACTCCCATCTGGGATCTTCTCTTTGATCCAAGGTCGCGCTCATGAAGTGGGGCTCGCACTCGCGAAACATCCATTCACGCGTGCCGTCGGGTTTACTGGTTCGCTGCGGGGTGGTCGTGCCCTCATGGACGCTGCTTCGTCACGACCTGACCCGATCCCGGTTTATGCGGAGATGGGTAGTGTGAACCCACAGTTTGTTTTTCCTGAAATACTTACTGCCGATGCGGAAGGTTTCGCTAAGCAACTGTTTGCTTCGGTCACCATGGGTAACGGTCAGTTCTGTACCTGTCCAGGCGTGATCGTCGTCCCCGATGGCGCGGATTGCGACGCCTTTGTTAGGGCTTATCAGAAGATCATCAGCAACTCAGGGGCGATGCCTTTCCTCAACCCTGGGATCGCAGAAGCTTATGAGGCGGGCGTTGCTGACTGGCGAACGTCTTGCCAGGCCAAGCTTCACCGGAGTCCGCAACGCAGCGGTCCCGTGTTGGCGGAAGTCAGCTGGGAAATGTTTCTTGCTCATCGAAAGGCTTTGTTAGAAGAAGTGTTCGGTCCCTCTACTGTCCTCATCCGGTGTCCGAACCCTGACGCTTTCCTTGAGGCGGCCAAGATGTTACCTGGTCAACTTGGTGCCTCCATTCACGGCACGAAAGATGAACTGACTAGCGTGGCTAAGCCGCTCCTAGCCGCCCTGCAGCGCTTCGCTGGCCGTATCGTCATCAATGGTTTCCCCACCGGGATTGAAACAGCCTACGCCATGCAGCATGGCGGGCCCTATCCTGCTACTAGCGATCCACTCCACACCTCTCTTGGGCTCGCCGCCCTGGCGCGTTGGGCTCGGCCGGTGTGCTTTCAAAACGTCCCAGAGGAATTGCTGCCAGATGCCTTGAAGGAGGCGAATCCGTTAGGCATCCGCCGTCTTGTTGAAGGCGAATGGAGTGAGGCTACTCGAAGCGAGTTATAGGGGTGTGTTAGATAAAGAATCCGGACGGATGCCCTAGCTGGCTGGCGTAAGGCAAGATTCTCGAAGCTTTTTCAACCATGTCGGAAGGGCGACTAGGCACCCATAGAGCGATCTTTCCACGCGAAGAATAGGAAGAGCAGCAGCAAGGCGGTGCCGATGGCGCCCGCGATCATGCCAAAGATGCAGCGGCCCATGCCGTGCTTTGGATTGGCGGAGCCCTTGGATTTCTTTAGGTCTCGCATCCCAAGGTATCCAGAGAGAAGCGCAAATGGGGCTGGTATGATCATGATAGAAAACAGGCCAAGGTAACCTGCGATGATGGCCATTCCAGAACGGCCTACGGGAAGTAATAGCTGCATTGTCAAGTCCTGACCCGTCTGCGGGGGATAGGTATACTGCGGCGTGCTGCTCGTCACTGGGGGCTGGTAAGGATCTGTTTCCTGAGGTCCTTGGGGAATTGGCGGTGGCGTCTGGTTGTCGCTCATTGAGCCCAGCTCTACGCGGAGATGTTTGCCCTGTCGACGTCTTTGTAAGGGTTTGCTCGGTGTTTTGGAGCGAGAGTCGAAAGTATCCTCTTGGCGATTCTTCGAGCACCATGATGACTTCTTTTTGATCGGGGCCGAACGGAAAGGCGCCTTTCTGTGGTGGGTTGAACGGTGTCCAGTCCGTGAGGTTTTGGGATTGCATGAGAACACCGGTGACCGCGCGGGCATGGTTGGCTCGTGGGTAGCGTAGTTGGTAAACGCCGTCGTCTTGCCGAACGAAATGCACGTAGCTCTGGTTTGGATTGGTGGGGTCCGTCCCAGAGTGAAACTCGGCCTGATTGGTTAGGCCGTCAGCATCGGGATCTGCTTCCTGCCCAATGGTGATCTCGTGGTTCGCTGCCTGTTCTGTTTGAGTTAGTGTTCTGCTGGTGATTGCAGAGTCAGCGGCTGTTTGAACACACTCAGTCGCCGTGCGAACTTGATCGGAGTGCTGATGTGTTAAGTAAATGTCTTGATCGACAACGACCTCCCACTGTTCGTGAGTCGGAGAGTCGACCAAGCCATTGAGAATGACCAGTCGTCGCTGGTTGTTATTGGTAGGTTGCTCAGAGGTGCTTTTGAAGTGGGGGAAGTCCTGGCGAGCTTGTTTGCGATTGCCGCCTTCACCGACGGTGGCGTCGATGCCCGCGTGAGTGAAGGCTGCTTGCGTAGCAAAGTCTTGGACTGTGCTGTCGAAACCGTCCGGTTCGAGTCCGATTGCTAGGCTGATGATTTCGATGCTGCTACGATTGCGGGGCAGCGCATGGTCGTCTGATTGATAGTAGTCGATAATGCTGGTACCAAACTGAGAGCCATAGAAAGCGCACTCACTTCACCAGGGAGTGAAATAGTAGAGGACAACGATTTTCCTTCGAAGTCAGCGAGACCATATGTTTCAAGCGTGCCATCACTGCCAAATGTGCTGACTCTCACGTTGCCAGGCGTTTTGTAAGCTGATGTGGGCACCAAGAGGAGCGCCCAGACCAAGAGGCTGGTCGCGACCTTGGGGGCGGCCACGACAAGCCTTGGGGGGGGATGGAGATTGGGAGAGCCACGGGGTTGGGTTCAGTGAGGAGATGTTTGAAGAACAGATTTGTTTCCAATGATCTTGGCAAGTGCCCATAATCGAAGCTTGCATGAGGCAGGTTCAAGGAAGTCGAACACATTGCCGCTGTTGTGCGGGATACTGAAGTCGCCCTCACCTTTTATCGAGATCAAATACAGTTGCCGTTACTTTATAGTGAGGTCCTGGAAGGGCCAGGGGTGCGCTTGGGTCATCTGGATATGGGAAATGTTAGATTGCAATTGGTGGAGCCCCTTTCGACAGAACACTCTCTCCCGATGCATCTTGATGAGCATGGTGAGGGCTTTCATCATGTGTGCTGGAAAGTGGATGATATCGATGAGGCCATGGCAGGGCTGGAAAACCACGATCTTAAACCCAAACCTAACGAGCCGCATTCAGCGCCAAACGGAGGGCGGGCGGCGTTCATTGAGCCGTCAGAAACGCAAGGGGTACTTTGGGAAATGACCGGCTGCTAGGCGAGATGGGTGCTTTACAACAGGAATGCGAAATTTGAATCGTTAGGTGGGATGAGCACGGCTAGAAGAGCTGCAT
>JAACDM010000695.1 GCA_009936795.1 Verrucomicrobiaceae bacterium
CAGTTCTACCTTACTTGCCCAGCATGCACGCCTTCGCGCGGGAGTTTGCTCACGGGTCGCTATCCACAGCGTAACGGCATCCTTGACATGATTCTAAACGAAGTTCCGGATTACGGCTTTCGTTATTGTACAAGCGAGGAGTATGACATTACGTTTGAGTGCATTGGTGGGATGAACACACGTAAGGTGCTTCCCCCGCAAATACTCAAACTGACGAAATACCAGGCGGGGATTTGCGGCAAATGGGATCTCGGTTCGTTGAAGCGCTTTCTTCCGCTAGCGCGCGGCCTCGATGATTTCAACGGTTTTGTCAATACTGGGATCGATTACTACACACACACACACGAACGTTACGGAGCGCATAGCATGTATCGAAACAATGAGCGGAAGGGAGCTTCTTCATCTGCGCGATACCCCAGATAATCAAGATGGCAGGGCCAGCAACGAGTGATGCCTGATGCGTTCTTGCGCGCGGCTGGGAACAGGTTAACCTCTTCGACATGAGGCTGAAAGAACCAGCCCGTTTTCGTTGAGCTTCAATAGCTTTTGGTTTTTCTGCTGGCGCTTTCGCGTTGACCCAGTCTGCGCTGTTTGGTTTGAACTCGGGAATCGCTTTTCTTGTAAGCGTGCTTTGCTTGAGGAAGTCTCGACGAGTGACGCTTACAAGCTAACATGAAATGTGAGTAGGAAATCTTGAACGTTGGGGGGACCCTTGGGTCGTATCCAGCGCGTGTTGTGGAACAGAGCAGTGGGAGCGTTGGAGTGACCTAATCACTCATGCATCTTTGCAGGACCCGCTTGGTGCTCGACTGATGAAGTGGGCAGTGACACAATCGTGTGGGCAAGGAAAGTTGACCTCGCCGATCCACTAGCGCTGGCCAATGCTCCAAGCTATTCATAGCTAGTTTCCGGGTAATTACTTCGCGTTTTACCCGCATCTTCTCGCGGTTCCAAGTAAACACTTTCTTAACCTATCCCCGACTTTAAGGCCAGGCATAAGCAAGAATTGCAATGAATCGCTTAGCAAACTGGCTATTCAACCATCTCGGCGATCATTATGTCATGCATTTCCTATGGCACCCGGTCAGACCGTTACAGAAAGACAGTAGATTTTGTTGAGGGCGTGTCGACCAGTATTCGGTATCGCCGCCGGACGCTCCGAGTAAGCTTAGATGAGTTCGTGGAACCTTGCTTGGATCTGACCCTGCCACTTTTCCAAGTAGAGGAACTCGCGGCAGAGAGCACTGGCTTCTTGAAGATCGAGAGACGCTTCCAGAGCGGGTAGCTTCGACTCTGCTTCGTCCAACCGTTCGTTGACGGTATGCATGGCCTTTCCAAGTGCTTGCTGAGTGGTGAGCAGCTTGGGTGCGAGAAGCGCCTCGGCCAGCATGGTCGTGGCCTTGGACTTCTTGGCTAGAAAGCCGTCGGCAGATTGGAGTGTGCTTCCAACGATTGTGAAGAGATCGAGCAGGCCTTCTGGCAGCGTTCCTTTGAGTTCAAAGGCGTTGCCATAGCGTGACTGGAGGAGCGCTTTTAAGCGGCCACCGGCTGTTGAGAGTGCTTGGTAGGCTTGATTGATTTCCGCGAACTGTTTGCTGTCATCCGAGCCGTTGCTTTGCTGGTCTGGATGATGGGTTCGGCTTAGTTCTTGGAAACGTACCTTCACCTCTTCGTTGTTGAGTGAGGTACACTCGGGCAGATCGAGGACCACAAAGGGATTCATGGCAGGTCTGTTAGGCTGCAAAGCTTTCGCCACAGGAGCACGTGACAATCGCATTGGGGTTGCTTACTTTAAAGCCGCCAGCTTGAAGATCCTCGCTGAAGTCGAGTTCAGAGCCACTCACAAAGAGCGCACTCTTTGGGTCAATGACCACGCGGACGCCACCAGATTGAACCATGATGTCGCGATTGGCTGGGCCATCTACGAGATCCATTTGATACTGTAATCCAGAGCAGCCACCTCCAATCACGGCAACACGAAGCGCCCCATTCTCAGCGCGCCCTTGCTTTGTCAGGAGGCCGGTGAGGCGATCTGCGGCCGAGGGAAGTACCTTGATGAGCTTCTCGTTGCCGACTTTGTAGTTCACTTCTGCCATGGTAGGGAATTCTCCGTGACGAAACGAGGGCGGGAACGCTTGTCAATCAATCATCTTTGCGTGCCTTGCTCATCTGGCACTGATCGCCGCAAGTGGAGCTAGGGCAGGACCCCTTTCCACGTTTAGCCAGGGCCAAGCGTGTAAGATAGATGATGGCTGCCAAAAGGACGAGGCTGACGAGGATGGTATCGATCATGGGTGCGAGCTGCTATGTTCACTTAGGCGTGTTTGATCACTTTTGCGCTTATGAGCCACGGGTTGCAAACTCCCGTGCTACACGAAGCACGGGCCACGTGTTGCAACCCCGTGCTACTTTTGGAAAAGGTGTTTGTTCGTGGCACCGGTTTGTAACCCGGTCGCTTTCTGCTCTGTCCTTGCCACAGCTCATGCTGAGTGGGTTTTCAAACAAACGTTAACCTAGCAGGTTTCCGATTTGAAAGCAAAGGACCGCACCGAGCCAGGCCAGTGCGGTCATGTAGGCAAATGAGAACACGGCCCAACTCGTGCCTGCTTCCTTCTTAATAATGGCGAGTGTCGCGCCGCATTGCGAACAAAGGGCGAAGAAGACCATGATGCCCATGACGACGGGGATGGTGAATACGGCTTGTCCGATCAGTGGACCTTCATGCCACGTAGCCCCCTTGAGCGCGTCCTGAAGGCTATGGCTCTCTTCGTCCACTTCGCCGCCAAGAGAATAGATCACCCCCAAAGTCGAAATGATCACCTCACGCGCTGGGAAGCTTGCTAGCACGCCCACGGTGATTCGCCAATCGAAACCGGCCGAGGCAAAGATGGGCTGGACGGTGCGCCCCATGCGTCCCATCCAGCTTTGCTCAAGGTAGGCACTATCGATGGCCTGGCCAAGGGCTGCTGCCTGGTCTTCGTCTGCTTGAATTTGTTCAAGTGTAAGTCCCTGAACCGCTATGAACTGTTGGGTGGTCACTTCTTCCACCGCACTTGAGTGTGGGAAATAGAGCAGGGCCCAGATGATGATCGTGATAGCAAAGATGACAGTGCCTGCACGTTTCACGAACTCGACCCCGCTTTCCCACATGCGCCAGGCAATGTCGGTGAACTTGGGCACATGATAGCGAGGCATTTCCAGGACAAACGGCTGTGGTCTTGTCTTCAACAGGAACTTGTTAAATAGCCAGACTAAGGGTAGCGCCACGGCGAGGCCGAGGAAGTGCATGGCGAAGAGGGTGAGGCTGGCGACAAAGGGGCCGTGCTCTGGCTCGATGAACGCTCCAATCAAGAGCACATACACTGGCAACCGTGCCGAGCAGCTCATGAGTGGCGCAATGAGAATAGTGGCGAGGCGTGCTTTGGGATCCTCGATCGTTCGCGTGGCCATGATACCAGGCACGGCACAGGCGTAGCTTGAGAGTAGAGGAACGAAGCTCCTTCCGTTCAGCCCGCACCAGCTAAACATCTTGTCCATGAGGAAGGCGGCCCGCGCCATGTAGCCCGTGTCTTCTAGCAAAGCGATAAAAAAGAACAACACGAGGATCTGTGGTAGAAACACAAGGAAGGCTCCGACACCCTCGATCGCCGCATCGACGACGAGGCTCTGAAGCATGGGGGTGCTCGAGAGCATGGGCGCGATCCAGTCTTGCAGGCTTCCTTTGCCCCATTCGATGAGGTCCATCATGGGGCCAGCCCCGGTGTAGACCGACAGGAAGACAACATACATGATCGCAGCAAAGATGGCCAAGCCCCAGCCTCGATGAACTAGGAGGCGATCAATGGATTCAGAGTGCTGCTTTGGAAGTTCGCCTGCTCGATTGACCACGCTCTCGGTCAGGGTATTGAGATGCTCGTATTGCAGTAGCGGTTCTGCGGCCATGGGATTGAACCCACCCGATTGCACGATACGCCGGGCCTTCTCAACAGAAGCACGGCGAGTCTCATCGTCCCAATCAAGGCGTTCTGCTAGAGCGGAGTTGGCATCGAAGAGGAGTCTGTGAATTTCGGCGTCTGAGAGCGATTCGCTCACGCCTTCTGGCATGTCGGCTCTCAGGGTGCAGGTCGCTTCAGTGACCGCTTCTGGCCAATCAATCGGCTTGAGCTGCTTTGGCGAGACTAACGTTTTGTCGATCGCGTCGACTACGGCTGTGGCGCTGGCCTTCTTTGTCGCCACACATGGGATGACAGGCACGCCGAGTCGTTGCTCTAGCGAGTCAATGTCAATTTGTAGACCTTGCTTCTGCGCCAAGTCCCACTGATTGAGGAGGACGATCATGGGAATCTCCAACTCAGCGATCTGCGAAGCCAGGAAGAGATTGCGAACGACGTTCGTGGCATCGATCATGCAAACGACGAGGTTGGGCTTGGGTAAACCATGCACTTGGCCGCTCAACACATCGACCACGATGCGTTCGTCGAGCGACGTAGCGGCCAAACTATAAGTGCCGGGGAGATCTATCAGTTCCGCCGTACCTTTTGGCAGCGGAAGGACGCCGACTTTCTTCGAGACGGTGACACCGGGATAGTTGCCCACGCGTTGTCGTAGGCCCGTCAATAGGTTGAAGAGCGTGGTCTTCCCAATGTTTGGATTTCCCACCAAGGCTACTTGGGCAGGGGAGTCCTTGGACAAGGCGGTGCTATCGGCCACAGTGGCTGAGGATCATGGCCTTAAGCAGATTCTAAACGGACACTGTTCGCTTCCGTGCGGCGCAGGCTCACGCAGCGGCCATCAAACTCAACCGCAATGGGATCTCCTAGAGGCGCGACTCGGATTTTGCGGACCTCCACGCCTGGAATGAGCCCCATTACCATGAGCCGTTGATCGGTCGCGTTGCATTGATCGTACGCCTTAACGCGTGCAGCCTGGCCGATAGGGAGAGTCGAGAGAGTTGCGTCCATGAGGTTCTGCAATTGAGACTCAGTCTCATTAATGTGAAGTGGCACCTCCCGCAAGGGCTTTCTCTGGTTCCAAGCAACGATTTCTCTAGTTTGAGGAGGCAGGCTTGCTCGAAAATTTCCCCGTTAACCGCTTTATCTTGATATTGCGGAACTGGACGATCATCTCATCGCCGCTGTGCAATTGGAACCCTATGTAGCCTTTGTGGATCAACTCCTTGGGATCGTAGTCGATCACTTCAGAGGCCAGCTTGCCATTGATGGAAAAATAGAGGCGGTCGTCTTTCGCCACAATGTGAACTTCATTCCAATCTTTCTTCTTCACGTCAGCAGGCTCTAGTGTCTCCTCGAGTTTTGTTAGAGTACGCTCACCGTTCACGCCGAAAGTTGCGCGATAGCCACGATTGACCAAGGTATCGCCACGCTTGCTACCGTGCCAGTCCCAGGCTCCCAGCACCTTGTGCCCGATGCCGACGTGGCCGAAGTCCGCATGGTAGCCCCGCAGTCGTGCACTCCTCTCGTCTGGCAAATGACTCCGCACTTGGACGCCTGAGTTGGCCTCTTCTGACAGAAACCGATACTCCAGTTTGAGTTAGAAATTACTAAAGGCGGTTTGAGTGAAGGCTAGGTAAGATTCGGGGCCACCGTTGCTCTCGCCGTGAATGAGGCCATCCTGAATGGACCAAGCGGTCGAGGTCTCTTCCGGAAAGGCTTTCCAGCCCGTGAGCGTCTTTCCATCGAATATCGGCTGGAATGTCGACTCCTGGGCGACACCTCCAATGATGGATCCAAAGAGAAGCCAGAGAACGAGGATTATGGCTTGGTTCATACGAGTTAAAGAATCAGGATTTCCCGGCTGTGTGGCAAGAGAATCTCTTGGGATCCTGGCCGTCTCTCACACGGCTGGAAATCCGCTTGAATTGTCATCGGCATTCCCGACGATTGTAGCCGTTAATCTATGAGTAAGACACCTACAGGACATTTCGCTGGACTCGACATTGGCGGTTCCACCATTAAGGCCATGCTCGTCAACGGCAAAGGCGAGCAAGTGGGCGAGCTGGTCGAAGTGAAGAGCCGTGTCGATGAGGGCTATCCGAAGACTTTTGACCAGCTGCAGGCCGCGCTCGAAGCGCTCCTAACGGACGGTGGTGTCACCTTAGATCAGATCGAGGGGATCGGTCTCGACGTGCCTGCGCCATGCTCGAATGGCGTCATTTGGGGAAAAGCGAACCTATCGCCCGACTGGGTTGGCACCAATATCTGTGAGGAGTTCTCCAAGATCATTGGAAAGCCTGTAACCATGACAAACGACGGTAATGCGGCGGCTTTCGGCGAATTTCTCATGCGTCCCAACTTGGAAACTGGTTTGCTCTTCATTGCTCCAGGGACGGGGCTGGCTGGAGGGCTGGTCCTCCCTGGGGGCTATCTATATGAGGGGGCGAATGGCCTTGCCATGGAAACCGGTGCTGTGTCTGTGCCATTTCGCGAGGGTAGTGAGTTGCCAACCGATGCCAATGGACGTGAGGGGACCCTCGAAGCCTGGGTTTCGCTCATTGCCATCCGTCGCCAACTTGAAGTGAAGCTCAAGTCCAAGAATTACGCCAATCATCCGCTGAA
This sequence comes from Verrucomicrobiaceae bacterium, assembly GCA_009936795.1. Classification (GTDB taxonomy): domain Bacteria; phylum Verrucomicrobiota; class Verrucomicrobiia; order Verrucomicrobiales; family DEV007; genus JAACDM01. The sequence goes on from JAACDM010000695.1 coordinate 6,576, forward strand.
TCAGGAAGACTCCACCATCAAGGAGAAGGCCTTCAAATTACGCGACTTTGCAACGGACGGAGATGGGCTGGCCTTGGATATCTTTCGTAAGCAGGCTCAGGTGTTAGGATATGCGATCGGTGATCAGTGTAGCCAACTTGATCCGGGTCTCATCGTCATCGGAGGTGGCCTGGCAGAGACGAAGTTTCGGGATTGGTATTTGCAAGAAGTGCGTCGCGGATTCCAGCGTCGTGCCTCGCCGTTCTACCAACAGAGCCCGATTCCTCCTCACGAACCGACCACTCAGTTCGAGTGGGCCATTGGTGGAGATGCCGCAGCTGCCTTTGGGGTCGCGCGCAAGGCGCACAAGGAACTCGGTTAGTTCCCGAGGACTTCGATCGTGATGTCCTTGTACCAGGCCTCGCTTGGAGCGCCGCTATGGATTTGTAGGCCAATGAGGCCCTCTTGTTTGATGGTATCGTCAGGCTCAGTGTAGTCGACGGTCACTTCGCCATTGAGTCTCAAGACAACGCGTTTGCCTTCGCAGCGAATCTCATAGGTATTCCAATCGTTCGGCTTCACGATGCGATCTAACAGTTTTAGATCGGCTTGGGCCAACACCTTGCGGCGCCGTGATTCGTCATAGAGGCAGCCCCAGTATTTCTGACCCATGTCGGCTTGGTACCCGATCATTTCATGATGATCTGGAATACGCTCCGAACGAATTTGCACACCTGCATTGGGATCTTTCCCGAGGAGTTTGAACTTAAGCCGAAGCACGAAATCCTTGTATGATTTCTTTGAGGTGAGGAAGGCGTTGTTGGGAATCTTCTCTTTGAGACTGCCACCCACGATGGCGCCATCCTCGATGCGGAACATCTTCTCGGTATCACCTTCCCATCCTTCGAAGGACTTGCCATCGAAGAGAGACAAGGGCTTGGGCGCCTCTCTGGCGACCGGCAGGAGAATGAGGGTAAGAAGTGTGGTGAGGCAAATGAAGGGCAGTTTCATGGTGTCAGAGTGCGTTGAAACCCACTATCGCGTCCAGGCGAAAGGGGTGTGACTGAGAGTAGTGGGCAACTCACCCTCGAGGGGAGACTCAGAGAATGCGGCAAGCTACGGGTGTGTCCACCACATGTGATCACACCCATGCGAAGGCTTGCACTCGTCACGCGACGCTCTAAGCTTCACGCGATGCCACGCCGTCTCTTTGCAGCCTTCGTTCTTGGACTTGCTATCAATCCATGGTCGGCGTTGGCCATGGATGCCGAAGCGCTTTACTACGATCAGGATTATCAGGCGTCCTATGAAGCGTACGATGCGCGCCTGGGTGAGGGTGGCAAACATCGAAGTGAGCTGGAATACAGCGCGGGCACGGCTGCTTTCAAGACTGAGAACTATGGGCAAGCTGCAGAGCATCTTGGACGAGCTATTCTGGCGGATGACGAGTTGCTTCGTTCCAAGGCCTATTACAATCTTGGCAACACACTCTTTCGTCTCGGTCAGGAGAGTGAGGAACAGGAGGAGATCGAAGCTCAATGGCAATCGGCGATTGATCACTATGCAGATGCAGAAGCATTAGGCGGAGTTATGGAACGCAGTGCTCGGCACAACCGAGAGGTCGTCGAGAAGCATCTAGCTGCGCTAAAAGGGGAAGAGCCCCCTGAGTCTGACGATCAGCAGCAGGACCAGAATCAGGACGGGGAAGAAGGGGAAGATAAAGAGCAGCAGAAGCAGGACGGTAAGCAGAATCAGGACTCGCAAGATCAGAATTCCGGCGAGGAAGGTCAGGATCAAGAGACCCAAGATCAATCTCAGGAAGGCCAGGATCAGCAGCAACCGCAAGACGGTCAGGAGCAAGAAGACCAAGAAGGTGAGCAGCAGCAAGATCAGCAATCCCAGCAATCCCAAGAAGGTAAAGAGGGCGAGCAGGAACAGGGGCAGCAAGGCAAGCCGGGCGACGAGGGCAAGGAAGACGAGCAGCCCTCACAATCTAGCCAAGAAGGGCAGGAAGGTGAAGAAGGCAACCCAGCGGAGGAGACAAAAGAGCTTGATGGCGAAGTCAAAGCCGCCGACGACAAGGGGCAGAATCCTGATGGCGATCCTAAGGCGAAGGAAGGCCCTCAGAAGCCAAGTGCTTACGAACTTACCCAAGATGGCAAGTTGAGTGAAGCCGCCGCCCGTGCGCTGCTGGAAAGCCTTGAAAGCGAGGAGGTTAAAGCTCCCTTTGAAGTGCGACGTTCCAAGCAGCGTCGTCGAGTGATCCGGGACTGGTAGGTGGATGAAGGAAGTGGTAGATAGAAGGCTTCCTTCACGGGAGTTAGAGGTCGTTTGCCCGCACGATTGTAAGCTTATCGGCTAGCTGTGATTGGAATCGTCGAACGAGGTCCGCATGTTCCGGTGATTTGGCTAGATTCGTGTATTGCTTGGGATCGGTCTTCATGTCGAAGAGCTCGATTCCTGCTGAGGCATCTTCCTTGTATTGGAGGTAGGCCCAGTGGTCCTCACGTAGGAGGAAGCCTTTCCGCATGGGAGCAACTGAGAAGGCGGCCTCTCGCACGGAGCCCTTGGGATCGTCGAGTAGACTGGCAATGTTCTCGCCTTGGAGCCGATCAGCTACAGGCAAGCCGCAAAGAGCTGCGGTCGTTGGGTAGAGATCTAGCAATTCCACTAGAGAATGACACACCGCTGGTTTCTTGCCAGGCATCGCGATGATCAGTGGCACGGAGGCCGACTCTTCCCGTAGGCTAACTTTCGCCCAGAAATCGTGTTCGCCTAAGTGATAGCCGTGATCACTGGTGAAGATGACGATGGTCTTGTCGTCCAGATCTGCCTTCTTCAGAGCCTCCATGACCACGCCGACCTGGGCATCCATATAGGCGACAGAAGCGTAGTAACCAGCAACGGCTTTCTGTTGACGGCGGAGGTCCATTTTCATGTTCTCGCTCGTCTTGTAGTTGATGCCTGCTTTGGGAATGTCCCCCCAATCACCAGGATACTTCTTCGGGAGAGTGTTTCTATCGTAGGGCTTAAAGGGCTCGTAGTATTTGCGTGGTGCCACGAAGGGGACATGGGGCCTGACAAAGCCAACGCCTAACCAGAATGGTTCGTCTTTGTGTCGCTCGATCAGTTGAGCCGCTTTCTGTGCGGTCTTGCCATCGGAATGGACAAGATCATCACCGTCGGCTTCTACGACGACAAAGGTGTTGCCACCGACGACAGGTCTCTTGCCGTCGGGATTGCCTTCTAACGTTTCTCCGTCGCCTGCCGCCATCCATTCAGGGCCGGGACTATTGAACCGTTCTGTCCAAGAGGCTTCATCGTCAGCGCCGTGTAGCTGTTCCTCTGACTTGCCTTGCTCTACGCCTCCAGGAACGCCCATGTGGTAGATCTTGGAAACACGCGCCGTGTGATAGCCATTGTTCTTGAAGAGCTGCGGCCAGGTTTCTCGATCTCCGATCTGCGGTCGAGGATTCTTGTAGCCGAGCACGCCAGTCGCATGGGGATAATAACCAGACATCAAGGAGGCGCGCGATGGACCACAATAGGTGCCCTGGCAATAGGCGCGTGTGAAGCGCGTGCCACGCGCCGCGATTGCGTCGATGTTAGGAGTCTGGCACACTTGGTTGCCGTAGCAGGAGAGCGCAGTGGATGTGAGGTCATCAGAGATGATGAAAAGCACATTGTATGGGGCAGCTTTCTCAGTTGTTTCGAGGACGGTCAGCACCGGGCGATGATCGGAGGCCACAGGCTCGTCGATGACTTGCGAAGATACAAAACTAAACGCTTTTTGCGGTCTGTGCAGGACGTAGTCGATCTCGATTCTCGGTTTATCCGATGGGAATGTGTGGGCATCTGAGTCCAACGTCGGATCGATCCAACCGGCTTCCTTTAACAGGCGCATTGGTGGCGATGTTGGCGTCGAATTGAAGTCTCCAGCCAAGATGACGGGTGCTTTCAAGCCTTTGAAGTGGGCTTGAAGGATCTGTGCCTGAGCCAATCGCTGCTCATTCGTTCCGTAAAAGTGATTTCCGGCAAAGAAGGCTGGCGTTGTGAACTGAGGCAACTTCACTTCGATGACTAACGTGGCTCGAGGTTCGTGGCCATCGGGCAATCTCAAGTTTAATTGCCTGAGAATAGGGTGCTTTGATAGGACCATTTGGCCATACTCACCACCATCATACTTCATGAAGCGGCCGAACGCGTAGCGCATGCCGGTGAGCTTGGCCAACTTGGCCGCTTGATCCACACCGCTGGCGCGAGCTGTTTTCACATCGATCTCTTGCAGGGCCACCAGGTCGGGTTCTTGGGCAGAAATCAGCTTCGCGATCCGATCGAGATCGAACTTTCCGTCGGTCCCTTCTCCGTGGTGTATATTGTAGGTGAGGACTCGTAGTTCCTGGCAGGTTGCTGATGGCATCCACGAGAGGAGCACTAAAAGAGTTGGTAGAAGGACCCGATGCATGAGGTGATCTTTGCAGGATCTGGGAGGCGGTAAAGGTTTTACATGGCATGGGTAATTGCGATGATATCGGCAACGATTATGAGCAGTTTTTTCTCTTCCCGGCGCAAGTTCCTTAAGCAAGTAGGTGGCACAGCCCTCGCTTTCCAGGTTGTTCCAAGCAGAGTCTTTGGGGCCAACGAGCGCCTAAGCGTTGGATGTATCGGGATTGGAGGGAAAGGTGCAGGAGATGTGAAAGATATTGCGGACGCCGGTGCGGATATTGTGGCGCTTTGTGATGTGGACGAGCGTCGACGTGGAAAGAACATGGCAGAGCGTTTCCCTAAGGCTCCATTCCATAAAGATTTTAGAAGGTTGTTAGAAAAGGAGGGCAAGCATCTTGATGCCGTGAGTGTGTCGACGCCGGATCACCTGCACTGTCATGCGGCCGTCTGGGCGATGCGTATGGGTAAGCATGTCTATGTGCAGAAGCCGATGGCGCATTCAGTATGGGAGGCTCGCTACATGACGCAAGTGGCGAAAGAGCAAGGGGTAGCTACCCAGATGGGCAATCAAGCGCATGCGAACGAGCCCATCCGAAGGGCCGTGGAACTCATTCGAGCGGGGATCATTGGGAAAGTGAAGGAAGTGCACACGTGGACGAACCGGCCGATCTGGCCTCAAGGCATCACGGAGATGCCCAAGGCGCAACCGATTCCCAATTCCCTCGATTGGTATCTTTGGTTAGGCCCAGCTCCAGATAGACCCTATCATGAAAGCTACTGCCCATTCAAGTGGCGCGGGTGGTGGGACTTCGGCACGGGAGCCCTTGGCGACATGGGTTGTCACATCATGGACATGCCGTTCTGGGCACTTGAGCTTAGGCACCCGACGAGTGTGGAAGCCAGGACGAATGGCTCAACGGAGTTTGGGGGGCCCAAAGCAGCAACGATCACTTACCGGTTCCCTGAGGGGCAATATTCTCACGAGTTGGATTTCTGTTGGTATGATGGCAACAAGAAAGACCGGCAGATGCCGCCAGTCTCGGTCTTTGAAGGGACCGACTTCAATTCCGAGTCGGCAAAGAAGCTCGATTGCCTTTTGATTGGAGACAAAGGCAAATTCCTGTTCCAGCGGGGAACCACGCGCTGGTTTGTTTATCCAAAGGACCGTCTTGAGGAGTTCAAGGACACGCCGGAAACTATCCGTCGTGTGCCTAACGAAGATGCCGAGTGGGTGGAAGCATGCAAAGGTGGGCCCGCTGCCCTTTCACACTTTGATCATTCTGGGCCCTTTACAGAAACAGTCTTGCTAGGAAACCTCGCCATCCGTGCAGGCAAGAAGATTGAATGGGATGGGCCCAATATGAAGGCAACAAATGCCCCCGAAGTGTCTGAGCTCATTCAGCGACCTTATCGGGCGGATTGGGAGCTCTAATCTGGCTACCCAAGAATAAGCCAGTGCTATAGTTGCTCCATTACTTTAGGTCAGGATTTATCTGGTGATTAATTTGGCAAGGCAAAGGCTACCAAGCTTCCGCCGCTGGGCCGATTTGATTTGCCGCCTCCAGCAGAAATGACGACGTATTGCTTTCCGCCTGCCATGTAAGTGCTAGGGGCTGCCGTGCCGCTAAAGGGGAGCGTTGCCTTCCAAAGAACGTTGCCAGTGTCTTTGTCGAAAGCGCGGAAGGTTTCATCGGCCGTCGCCCCAATGAAGAGGAGGCCGCTGGCGGTGACCACCGGGCCACCATAGTTCTCGGTGCCTGTTGGTGGGATGCCGCGTGCGGTCAGCTCGGGGTACTCGCCCAACGGAACTTTCCATTTGATCTCTCCAGTGTTGAGATCGACGGCGTTAAGGGTGCCCCAGGGTGGCTTGATTGCTGGATAGCCTTCTGGGTCCAGCCAGCGACGGAAGCCTGCGAAGGCGTAGGACGGCTCCGCTGCCTTGGAAACGTTGTCAGGAGTGCTTTCGCGCGGAAGCGATGCGCTCGGAGCTACCGCCTCACTGAGAATGTAGTCAATGATGGCGGCGCGTTTGGCCTCAGGCATCGTGGCGTAGCCGGGCATGCGCCCACCCCCTTGCCGGGTAATGAGTTCGATCTCGGCTCGAGTCTTGCGCTTTCCGATATCAATGAGCGAAGGAAAGTTAGCGATCACATTGCCCTTCTTCTCCAGACCATGACAGGCTGCACAGTATACCTTATAGTCGCGCTCTCCGGGGACTAGCGGAGTGCCGTCTGCATGTTTTGTCTCTACCATTTGCATGAGCCAAGGCATCTCGTTGATATTGACATAGTAGATGCCATCGGGATCTGCCGCGCCGCCTCCCCATTCCATGCCGCCGTCGTAGCCGGGAAACATGACGGTTTCTCTTAAGCTTGGTGCGGCAAAAGGACCGAAGTTTGGAGATGCTCGGATCCGGTCCAATGTGAGTTGGTGTGTCTCGGGAGAAAGGTCAGAGGCGTCCGCTTCCGTATAGCGTTGCCGCATCAGGGGCGCGGGTTTCGTGGGAAACGGCTGTGTTGGCCAGGCCTGTTCACCGACGAGGTCGGAAGCGGGGACAGGCTTCTCCTCGATCGGCCAGAGTGGTTCGCCCGTCACTCGGTCGAAAACAAAGAGCAGTCCGTGTTTGGTGCCCTGCGCAACTGCATCGATCTTCTTTCCCTCATGTGTCACGGTCAACAGGACTGGAGGGCAGGGCAGGTCCTTGTCTTGGAGATCGTGGTGCACAATTTGGTAATGCCAGAGTCGCTCGCCGGTGTTGGCGTTTAGTGCGAGCACGCAGTTGGCAAACAGGTTCATTCCGTGGCGTTTGCCACCGTAGAAATCGGGTTCGGCCGTCTTGGTGGCGATGTAGACAATGCCGCGCTCTTCATCGAGCGACTGGCCACACCATGGCATGGCGCCTGTCGCAGTCTTGTAAGCGTCTTTTGGCCAAGTGTCGTAGCCGACCTCGCCTGGGCCGGGGATGAGATGGAAGATCCAGCGTTGCTCACCGGTGCGAACGTCGAGGGCACGCACCGATCCTTTGCCTCCCTTGCCGCCAAGAATCAGGGTGTCTTTGTAGAGAACTCCGGGCGTATTCAATCCTGTGCCGAGGTTGACCGATCCGTTCTCTCCAAACTGGCGGATTACTGTTCCTGTCTTCGGATCCAAGGCAAAGAGGTCGTTTCTCACCGCTGTGAACAAACGCTTCTCTTTACCGGTATCGCTTTCCCAGAAGACAAGGCCTCGCTGTCGAGCGTGGCCTTCGCCTGATCGCTCTTTGGCTGGATTCCACACCCAGAGTTCTTTGCCGGTGGCAGCATTCAACGCAATGATTCTCCGTTTTGAAGTCGGCGTGTAGAGCACGCCATTCACGACGAGGTTGTTTGCCTGGTACTCGCCTTTGTCGCCAGTCTCATAAGTCCATGCGACTTCTAACTGTGAGACATTCTTTCGAGAGATCTGAGTAAGCGATGAATAGAGGCTACGTTCCTTGTTGCCAAGATAGGTTGGCCAATCGCCGTCGGCAGGAGCTGCTGCCAGAGGACGCAGGCAAGGAGCAATTAGGGCGAGGGTGACGATGATGTAGCGCGGTAAAGGCATGGATAGAGTGGATGATGACCTAGGACACGGGCGCATAGCAAGACGGCAGATGCGGTGCGTCGCTGCCGAGATGGACTGGGACTGCCTTCGAGACTACCTTTTGGTGATGGCTAATCCCCTGAGGTTTCTGATCTGCGTTTGTCTCCTATGTCGGCTGGATGTGGTGTGTGCGCAGGTGAACTTCACGGTGCTTGACACCAAGGTGTCGTTGACGCAATCGGGCTTGCTAGAAGCACAGATGCACCACCTTGAGTCCAGTTTCGATCTCAAGAACTGGACGGAGCGGGCTGTTTCGAATGACGTTTATGATCGGTATCATCTTCCATTGGAGGAGCGTGCGAATTTCTATCGGGTTCGGAGTCTTGACGTGGATGAGACGTCTGATTGGACGAATCAGCTGTGCGTGCCGGACGAGAGAATCTCCTCTGAGACTACGGTAGGCGGCCTTGAGAATCTCAAGTTCGCCAAGTTTACAGTGATCCTTTACGATCTCGACCGCGTCTACTTTCAAAATAGTGATCGCTATCCCTTTCACTTCGACTTTGCGCGGGCGCGGCTTCCTGACTTTGCGACCGTCAGTTTTGTTGAGTATGTAAGGAAGAGTTTGTTCCTTGAAGGTCAGGAGCTTTTGTTGGGCACGGTCATTCTGCCGCCTGATCCAAACGTGAAGGAAGTGGCGATCCAATTCACCGGGAATGAACCATTTCCTAGGGAGGCTGTGGTCGAGTGGTTCCGGGCTGTGCGAGCTCGTCTATCGCTGCCCGAAGGATGGCGAACGTTCTATCTTCCCACGTTTGAACAAAGCGACGTGGCATTTCAGAATGAAGCATGGTTTGCCGAGCAAGGCGTTGTCGTGACGACGGCAGCGCGTTGGGTGACGGAGAATGCCTGCTACTCGTCAGGCTGGGCACTTGGTCGACTGAAGTATGTGGCTTCAGCGGACATCGATGCGGCTTATGGGGATGGTCGTTTGACGTATGAGGACGTCTTGGTCACCGATCAGATACCCGCAGAAATTCCTGTCGTGGCAGGCGTGTTGGCATTGGAACCTGCCCCTCCCAATGCGCATGTGGCGATTCTTGCACGGTCTTTCAGGATCCCGTTTGCTTATCCTTCTGGTCTAGCATTGCAAGAGCAGATTCGGGCGATGGACGGGCGGGAGGTGCTGTTGGTCGTGTCTCCAGAGGATGGCGAGTGCGCAATTACCCTCCAGGATGTGGACGGCAAACTGGCGCCGGAGGAGAGGCAGGAGATTCTAGATCGAAAACTACCTCCTCAGGTGAGTGTTCAAACGATGGTTCGTTCTGGCGTTTACCATCTGGAGACGGAGCAGTTGTCTCCTGCTGACATTGATCGTGCCGGTGGGAAAGCTGCTAACTTTGGGTTTCTTCGTCGGGCCCTTCCAGACAACTCGCCCGATCCTGCGATTGCCCTGACTTTTGATCTTTGGATGGATTTCATGGAGCAACCCTTTGGTGATGGGACCTTGATTCAAAGCATTGTCGATGACCTACGTGGGCAGTCTTTTCCGCCCGACGTTGCTTCGCTGCGACCAATCCTTGCGCAGATAAGAGACCGCATTCGGAAGGGAACTGATTTCACGCCGAGCGGGAAGGAAGCGATTCTTCAGGCCCTCGCTGGTTTTGAAGATCCCCGCCGACTGCGGTTCCGAAGTTCGACCAACGTTGAGGACTCTGAGGTGTTCAGCGGGGCGGGGCTCTACGATAGCTTCAGCGGTTGTTTGGCTGATGACACTGATAATGATTCGGAAGGGCCCAGTGGTTGCGATACAAGTCGTGACCAGGAACGAGGGGTCTTTCGCGCGATTCGGAAAGTCTATGCCAGCTTCTACAATGAGACTGCCTTCATCGAGCGCTTGCGTCATGGAGTTGATGAATTGGAGGTTGGGATGGCGATTCTGGTCCACTACTCGTTTCCTGATGAACTAGAAGAGGCCAATGGCGTGGCGACTCTCGATATTCGTAAGCCCGCTGACGCGGCAAGAATGGTCGAGGCGCAGCTCGTGTCTCAAGTGGGTGCGAACTCGATCACGAACGCTAACAATGAGCTAATAGCTGAGGTGTTAAGAGCAAACTATCAAGGTAAACCTGCTGAGGCAGAGATTGAGGTCATTGGGCGCTCCGGGTTGGTTGAAGGCGGTGGCTTTGTTCTTGGCCGCAACGAGGCCTATGGGGAATTGCTAGAGATGCTCGATTCGACGGCCTCGGCTTATGAATCCTACTTTCCAGATGAGCAGGTTCTCGAACTAGACCTTGAATGGAAGCAAGTGGTTCCAGGGGAGTTTCAAATCAAGCAAGTTCGGCGCATTCCTCGGCTAGCCCTTGTGCCGCCGCCTGTCATCGAATAGTATTTCATCGTGAGTAGATCCTCAAGATATGGCTTCCTATTGGGAACGGTTCTCGCCCTCTCGCCGATTCTCGGTCTCGCGGAAGAGTCGGTTGGGGTGAAGGGGGGGATTGTCTTGAAGGATGAGGTCACGTTGCAATGGAGCGGAGGGAAGGCGCCGTATTCGATTCAGTCCAGCCTCAATCTTAGCGATTGGACTTCGTTGGAAGAGACATCGGAGACGGAGATCTCGGTTCCACGGGATGGTGATGCGACCGTTTTCCTGCGAGTCCTCTCTTCTCCGGAAGAACCTGTCCTCGGTGACTACTTGGGGCAATTGCGAGTGGATGAGGGAGAGTTTGGAGATCGCCTCGCACGTCACCGGATGAAGTCTCTTTGGGATTTCCATTTGCCGGCTGAAGGCCAGCCTTCCAAGATTCCTGCTGACTACTTTAAGGAGCTCGTTGTGCGGCTAACCTATCGAGAAGGGGCTGGGTTGGAGACCTTTGTCGGGACACTATCAGAGTTACCTGGGGCGGAGGTCAGCACGAAAGGAAACGATATGACGGTGAGCTGGAGTTTCGGTGATGGAGAGTCAAAGAGGAACTATGAGCTTGTGATGGAGTTTCGCTATAGTCTTTCGGCAAGCCGTGGCGAGATTCATTTGAGTGATCCTCGGTATACGTTGTCTTGCACGTATGTGGCCTCTCAGCCTGAGGTGGGCTTCAGTAATGGCGGCTTTGTCATCGAGGAGACGAAGGAAGACGAGGTTAGCCTCTATCAAATGTCTGAAGAGCCTGCCCCCGATTGGTGGAACCGGTCGTGGACGATCGATATTGACGGTGTCTCAGTGAAGGCCAAGTTCTCGATTGGAGTGCCTCTGTTAGAAGGTGGGCCAGTATTTATTTGGAAGACCCCATTGCTTCACACTTGGGAAGGAACAACCATCACGGGGCTAACCACGACTCCCATTGAGATCACAGATCGTTTCACCCAGACTTACGATCCCTTTCACCACAACTCCGTGGAGACGCTCTGGATAGAGCCTGAGATTCATCCTACTCTGAGCGAAGACGCCAAGGCCGAACTTCGCGATGCTGATATTCGGTTCATCATGGCGACGAATCCAACAGCCTTTCCGAACGACAAGCCCTCGCTTCGTGTGGTGGGCTACGATCTCAAATTGCGGGATCTTTAGAATAGCTGTCATGGAATCTCTCCCTTGTTTAGAAATCGGTGCCACACGTGATGAGGCTGAGTTGGTGGTGCTCCTGATGCATGGCCTCGGCGCGGACGCCCATGATTTCCGAGACGTTGCCCAAGCACTCTGCCAGGCGGCGCAGCCTAGCAGGTAGCGCTTCGTCTTACCAAACGCTCCATCTATACCAGTAACGATCAATGGCGGAATGAGTATGCCAGCGTGGTATGACATCCTGGATCTTTCCCATCCACGGGCCGTGAATTGGGACACTGTCGATGACAGTGCTAAGGCGATCCAGGAAATACTCTTAGCAGAAACGGCGCCGACCGTCGTTCTGGCAGGGTTTTCGCAAGGGGCGGCGATGGCCTTGCACGTCGGTTTGGGCCACGCTTCTCGCGTGCACGGAATTCTGATGATGTCCGGTTATCTCTTGGAGTCTGAAGAGCGCCCATGTCCATCTGCGACCGAGGCCCGGCCGATTGGATTATTTCACGGCACGGAGGATTCCATGGTGCCTCTCGCTGCTGCAGAACGGACCGTTGAGGCCCTGACCAAAGCTGGACACAGACCGACGCTCAAGCCTTACGCTGGCATGGAGCACTCTGTGTGTGACGAGGAAGTGCGCGATGTCTTTGCGTGGCTATGTGGCTTGCCTTAAGCGAATTCCTGATTGGACTCACCGCGGGGTCGAGAAGGTGGGGAGAGAGTCGGCCATTCCTGCATCCGTGCGTCGAAGCTCTGCTAGTGTGTCGGCACGCATGCTTCGCAGTCGGTCTAGATACTTCGGCTGTAAGGCGAGATTCACGAGTTCTTCTGGATCAGTTTCAAGATTGTAGAGCTCTTCCACTTCGCTCTCAACGAGCGTGCGGATGTACTTGTATCGTCCGCGGAGCAGAGACACCCACCACGGCACGTTGGCCGTTTTCAAGAGCACCTCGGGATCGGTGGGAATGACGTCTGTGTCAGAGCCATATTTCTCACCGGTCAATGCGGTGAGCACGGGATGAGCCCATGCCCGATTTGGGTCTTTTAGAAGGGGCGTGAGGTCATGGCCGTGCATCTTCCAAGGCAGTGGAAGGCCAGCAAAGGCGAAGAATGTGGGAGCCATGTCGGTGCCTCCTACCGGCGTGGGGCAGACCTTTCCTTTCGGAATGTGTCCTGGAAAACTCATGATCAAAGGGCTGCGGATATTGGCATCGTAGGGCGCAATCTTCTGTTGAAACCCGTGTTGGCCCCAGGCAATTCCCTGATCACCGGCGAATACAATCAAGGTATTCTCGAGTTGGCCCGAAGCTTCTAGCGCTTTCCGCAATCGACCGACGGCGTCATCGATCGCGAGGACACCTTGGTGATACTGCCGCACCCAGTCTTGCAGCGTGTTGCCATGAATGGGCGCGTTCTTCACCGTGCGTTGCTTTACCCCGTACTCGAGCTCGGCATTACCGGCTTCGTTGCGTATCCAGCGATTCCGTTCGCGAACGTAGTGTGGCTTTCCTGCGCGTGTGAGTTGATCAGGGTAGATGTCGGCAGGTTCGTCTACTTTGGCTTCAGAATAGGTTTGCCGATGGCGTTCGGCAGGAGTGAAGGGACCGTGGACAGCTCCATAACAGAGCCACAAATACCAGGGATTGTCTTGCTGGCGTGTCTTGCCCGAAACGTAGTCGCTGGCTCGGTCCGTGTACCAATCCGTGGTATAGCCAGAGACGCGTTGTGGCTTGCCATCAATCTCCACGATCTGATCATCGTAGTAGTTTCCAGCATTCTCCGGATACTTGGGCCGGCTCCAAACGATCTGATGATCCCAATCTCTGCCATAGCCACTATCCACACCCGTGTGCCATTTGCCGATCTGAGCCGTGGAATAGCCGTATTTGCGGAAGATGCTAGGCCAGAACGGACATTTCTTGGGATCATAGGTGCTGCCAGGATAGGTTCCTTCCATCCGCATGGACTCGACGCCGTACTGATGGTGTCCTGTGAGCATGGTTGCCCGAGAGGGCATGCACCACGTGCCCATGTAAGCGTGCGTGAAGCGCACCCCTTGCTTGGCAAGGGCGTCGATGTTCGGCGTCTTTACCCAAGGATAGGCTTCTTTGTAACAACTGACCGTACGATGAGACTGGTCATCCGTGAAGATGAAGAGAATGTTCGGGCGATCTTGCGCACGACCGCTCGCCGTCAATAGGGCAAGTATGAATGACAGGACGAGCGGTCGCATGGTTCTGTGATGCTACTTCGTTGGCTTGGGACCAACGAGTTCGACGAAATTGCCGTCGGGATCACGCACGATGGTCAGCGCCAGGGATGGATCAAGGTTGTCAGGAAGGGCGACAGGTCCTTTGGCGATGGGCTTGACACCGGCCTTGGCGAGGCGTGCGAGGGCAGTATCCGTGCTTTTGATAGAAATAGTGATGTAGCTAAAGCCGAGCTTGGAATCGATGTGCTTGTTCTTGTACTTGCTACCTGATCCTTCGACTTGCATCAGCTTGAACTTGGTCACGCCATCGCCATCGCCGAGGGTGAGCACTTTGATATCCAGTGGCTTGCTATTAGTCAGACCGGATTTCTTGGCAAAGTCAGCGGGAACCTTAAAGCCGCCTGCGACTTTGAAACCGATGGCTTCGGTGTAAAACTTGACCGAAGCGTCGATATCCTTGACCACACAACCGAGGTCAATAGTCTTCGTGGCAAAGTTGCTGTCGCCTTTGGCGTGGTGGTCGGCAAACGCGGGGAGACTGAGCGCGAGGAGCGCGCTTGTGAAGATGAATAGGCTTTTCATGGAATCTGATTGGGTTAGGTTGGAGTCTTTGAGTTCTTAGCGGCGGGACGCTGCTGGGTTCAGCGTTTGTTTTGAAGCTTTGGATGAAGAGAGTCAACCCGCTCTTTATCCAGGAATGTGAACATTGCTGTCACGTATCTACGCGCTAGCATGGCTGTTCAGGGATCGGGAATATTACTTTGGATTGCTGATAACTGTCACTTTAGGGCTCTGCGTGTAGAGCGAGAGCGTTTTTGGAGTGTCTCCTTTCACTGGTAAGATCCCCATCGATCCAAATATCACCGCGGAAGCGGACCCTACGGCACTTGTAGAAATCAAGACGACCGGCAGGGGCGTGCGGGGCGCTCTATGATCGGCGGGGCAATGACTGGATTCAGAATCGAGCTTACCTTTTTAGGCTTCCTAAGATGATGGCCTGATAATCGAGATGCAGGTCAATATAGAGTTTGGTTCTGAGAGTGCCGCACAGGAACAAGCTGAGAAGTATGC
>JAACDM010000696.1 GCA_009936795.1 Verrucomicrobiaceae bacterium
ACGCATGGCTGCCCTTGATGTCGAAGAGTAGCATTCAAGCTCCCCTTTCCCATCTTCGCCAATAGCAGGATGAGCGAGGAATCTTTGTAAGGGTTCGTTCTGTTTTGGAGTGGATATCGTTAGCAACGACTCACGGATGCCTTTGAGCTGTTCTCTCAGTTGTCGCAATCGGATAAAGAGCTTATCATGATCTGCAAGAGCTTGAGCAATGTGGTGTAACTAGTAGGCTTCGCCTCTGCGAGCCGGTCGCACACCTGCCTCACCTTGCTCGGTCCTTTGTCCCAGAGAGCGTTGAGGATCGTCAATTCCGCTTCCTTCGGTCTTAGTCTCTTTTGCCCATACGACGAAGGATTTCGTAATATCAACGAAATCCTTCGCAGTGTAGCCGTTATTGAATAGCAGTGATCGCGTGGATCACCGATAATCGGCCCCCTGAAAGTGAACTGTGAGAAACTGGATATTTGCGGCAGGGATGCCCAGAGCTGTGAATATCGACAAGGCCTTCTCCTCTTTCAATTGGTCGCCGTTGCATCAGAATCTCAGCTAAACTCAGAGCAACCCATCTAGATCATCATGCAACTGACAGCGCCTCGCTACCCTTTGTCCTCGTTTCCCACGCCACTCCATCGGTTAGAGCGCTTCGAGACAGCATTCGAAGACTCGCCCAAGCTCTGGATCAAACGGGATGATCAAACGACGCTGGCGTTCGGTGGAAACAAGACGCGAAAGCTTGAGTTTCTTCTCGCAGACGCTCGTGCAGCTGGAGCAGACACGGTGATCACCACAGGTGGCCCTCAATCCAATCACTGCCGTTTGACTGCCGCTGCCTCTGCCCATATGGGAATGGCCTGTCATGTCGTGTTAGGCGGTGAAGAAGGCGAAGTTCCCAATGGCAACGCACTCCTGGATTGGCTGTGTGGGGCGGTGATGCATTACGTGCAGCCCGAGAACCGCAATGCCAGGATGGCGTCGCTCAGCGATGAACTCAAGGAGGAAGGAAGGAAGCCTTACATCGTTCCGTTAGGTGGTTCTAATGGCCTAGGAGCTGTTGGCTATGCATTGGCAATGAAAGAATTGCGGGACCAGTTCTCAGGAGATTGGAATGACATTGATGCGATCATCGTGGCGACGAGTTCTGGTGGGACCCAGGCAGGACTAACTATCGGTGCACGGGCCTTCGGATTCGAAGGAAAGATCTTGGGGCTTAGCATCGATCAGGCAGCGGACCAAGTAGCCTCCTATCAGAGCGAAATGGCAGGGATCGCAAACGAAAGTGCCAAGATATTTGGGCTAGAGGAGTCATTCGATGAGCGAGATTTTCATTTAAACGACGACTACTTGGGTGGCGGCTACGGCGTGCTTGGTTCAGTTGAGAAAGAAGCCACCATGCTGTTGGCCCAGCACGAAGGAATCTTTGTCGGGCCGGTCTATACAGGGCGCGCGGTGGCGGGTCTCATCGATTTAATTCGGAAAGGAAAGTTCACCTCAGAACACACCGTTCTCTTCTGGCATACTGGAGGAGCGCCCGCATTGTTTGCCTACGCCAAGGAGCTACGAGACATGAATTGATACCATCCTGCAAACGGTTTCAAGCGATTGAGACCGTCGTTTGACTATGTCCGCTAACTCCACAAATCGCGATCCAACGAACGGTACTGGATCGCCTCAAGCACGTGGTTGGCAGCAATACTATCGTCAGCATCGAGGTCTGCTAGGGTGCGGGCGACCTTGAGAATGCGGTCGTAGGCACGGGCGCTGAGATCCATTTCGTTCATGGCGTGGTCAAGGTACTGGCCGCCTTCTCTATCGAGCTGGCACCATTGTTTGAGTTGACGTGGCTGCATGGCGCTGTTGCAGACGACGCCCTCGTTGTCTGCGAAACGAGCTCGCTGGACTTCTCTTGCGTTGCCTACTCTTTCACGAATGACAGCAGAGCTTTCACCTGTCTCGGAGGCGGCGAGTTCTTTGTAGTCGATCAAGGGGACCTCCACGTGCAAATCTATCCGGTCTAATAGAGGCCCGCTGATGCGTTGACGGTAGCGTTGCACTTGCACGGGGCCACAACGGCATTCGCGTTTGAGATCGCCATAGTAGCCACAGGGACAAGGGTTCATGGCAGCGACGAGCATGAATTGTGCAGGAAAAGTCATGCTGCCAGAGGCCCTTGAAATAGTGACTTTGCCATCCTCTAGGGGCTGTCGCATCACCTCCAAGGTAGAACGGCGAAACTCGGGGAGCTCATCGAGGAAGAGCACGCCATGGTGCGCTAGGCTGATCTCGCCCGGATTGGGATTGCTGGAACCACCTAACAATCCCGCATCGGAAATGGTGTGGTGGGGAGAACGAAATGGGCGTGTGGTGAGGAATCCACTCTCCTCATCTAACATGCCACAGATGCTATGAATCTTGGTGACCTCGATGGCCTCATCTTCGGACATCAGAGGGATGATCGAAGGAATGCGCTTGGCCAGCATGGACTTTCCGGTTCCGGGAGGTCCGAGCATGAGAAGGTTGTGACCTCCGGCAACCGCGACTTCGAGAGAGCGCTTCACGTGAACCTGGCCTTTCACTTCAGCAAAGTCGACCGGGTAATTCGCCACCACTTCATGGGCGAACATGGCTGGGTCTATCGGAGCACATAAAGGATCCTCCATCAGGAGGTCGTGTGCCTCGCGGAGCGTTGCCACTCCGTAAACCTCGACGCCACTGACGCGGGCAGCTTCATGACCATTCGCGGCCGGAAGGATGACACCTCGCTTGCCCAATCGACGTGCTTCTAAAGCGATGCTCAATGCGCCCTTTACGGGTCTTACCTTACCATCAAGCGAGAGTTCTCCGGAGATGAGAAAGTCGTTAGTATTCTGAGAGTATTCACTACGGAGGCCAATCGCGGCGAGCGCAATTGGCAGGTCGAAACTAGGCCCTTCTTTTTTTAGATCGGCCGGGGCGAGATTGATCGTCGTGTGCCCCTTTGGGCTAATAAAGCCACTATTTAGCATCGCGGTGACAAAACGATCTCTGCTCTCCCGCACGGCAGCGTCTGGCAATCCAACGATGACGATCTTGGGGCTATTGCCTCCCTCATTGACCTCGATCTCGACCTCGCGAGCATCGATTCCGACGAGGGCCGCTGAGCTAACTTTGATGAACATCATCGCCGCGCATCCTGCCTTGCACAGTCGTAAAGGTCGAGAGAATTTCTACTCCTAGGGGAGACAAAAAAGGGCCCGCTGAAATCAACAGCGGGCCCTCGTAAAGTGCTTGGCAGATGGCCTATTTAGAGTCTTCTACCTTCGTGACCTTTGAGGTCATCGTCATGTTCATGTCCATCGTCATGTTCATGCCGAGAGCGGGTATCGTCATGGCCATGTTCATCATGGTTAGCATATTCGTCTTGCGAGTGAGTCCAAGCTTGTTGTCGAAGTAGATGTCTGCTTCGAACTGCGAGTCTTTAAACTCGATCTCAACCTGCTGTCCATTCGTTTCCATCTTGACCTTTTCATCCGAATCGATGCCTCCAACCATCGTGAGAACAGCACAATCGTGGCCCTCGAACTTATCAAACTTCTTTAGGGTATACTTGCCCTTCATCGTCATCTCGCCCATCCCCTGCGGCATGGGAACTTTAATCTCGTACGGCCAGGAATCCCCAATCTTCAGCACCTTGTCAGGAATCATTTGAACCATCATCTGATTCATCGTTTGCTTGAGCTGGTCTTCTCCCAGAATTTGCTTGAGCATCTCGCCTACCACTGGCTGATTCTCGGCACCGTCTACAAGTTCGTCGGCACCTTCAACTGATACTATTTGGTCCTTCTCATCGTAGATCAGGGTCACTGGATGGTCGGCTAGTCCTTTGAATGGGCCTTCCGGATCTTTCGAACTGAATTCTTGCTTAGGAAACAAGCCGGTGTCGACCGCCATGCTGATCTCTTCGTATTTGAGGATCATCCTCTTCTTTTTCTCCTCGTGCTTGTTGATGTCCATGCTCATTCCTATGGTCATCTTGTTCGTGATATTCATACCACCTGCTGGAGCGCCGGGAGCACCTCCCATCTTCATCTTCTGATTCATCACCATCGATTGATGAATCTTCTTCCCTGCAGGGAGAGCCTGTTTGAGTTTGATCGTCTTCTCCTCAGCCGAAACCGAGAATGTGAGTGCGCATGTGGCGAGAATCGCGGAGGCAGGAACAAGGAAGTTGCTTTTCATGTGTGTCAGATAGGCTGAAATATTAAGTTTACCCTTTGGGCTACAGATCTGAACCTAGGGTGGGTCCCTAAGGATACCATTACAAATTCCATCGGGCCTTCTACTCGCGGCAAATCTTCGTTTCAGGCCCAATCAGAAATGTATGGCATCCAAGAGAGCTTGCCGCTATGGCATTCCCCATGCCGAAGGATTTCGTCTACTTTGACCTCGAAACACAGCGCTCCGCCGGGGATGTAGGCGGCTGGGACAAGAAGTGTGACATGGGAATGTCGGTAGGCGTGACCTATAGCACGGCCTCGGGAGACTACCGTATTTTCGGGGAGAGGGATGTTGATGCACTCATCGATCAGCTTCGACGGGCTGACCTGGTGATCGGTTATAACCACATCAATTTCGACTACCAGGTTCTGATGGGCTACACTTGCCTCGATCTTCCAAGCCAAGTAGCAAGTCTAGATCTTTGCTCTTACCTGGACGAGGCGATCAATCACCGTCCCAAGCTGGACAAGATTGCTGAAGCCTCTCTTGGCTGTGGCAAGACCGCCGAGGGACTGCAAGCCATTAAGTGGTGGCGTGAAGGCAAGATCATGGAGATCGCGCGCTATTGCTGTTTCGATGTGAAAGTGACGAAGCTCGTGCATGAATACGGCGTGGCTCATAGCTTGGTAAAATTCTTCGACTCCGCAGGCCACGAGAAAGTAGCGCCCGTCGTATGGCCGACCGCTGATTGACCAGAGCCTTGCCAACTTGAGACGAGCCCGACATGGTCCTCGCATATTGGTGTCTACACTAGCATGCCTTTTGATCGTTTCCTCACTCACTTGTCTAGCGGTGGATGACTACTCTTTGTCAAACGAATCCACTCATCGAGCACCAGAGGTTGAAGCTGGACAACTCATTCATTTTGAGTTTGCGACATCTAAAATATACGAGGGCACTTCGCGAGCATGCTGGCTCTAAATTCCTAAGGCTTACACAAGCGAAACGTCAGCGGCACTCATGGTCTTTCAGGATGGTCATGCCTATGTATGTGAATCTGGGCAAATGTGTGTACCAATTGTCTTCGATAATCTCATCGTGACAGGATCCATGCCGACGACAATTGCACTCTTCGTCAATCCGGGCCATCGAGGAGTGAAAAAGCCTAATGAAAACGGCTGGGGCAAGCGATCAAACAGAAGCGTCGAGTATGACACGCCTCGTAGTGACTATGCCGGTTTCCTTGCTGATGAACTGCTGCCCCATGTGGAAACTACCTAAAAGGTCAACTTGAGTCCGGCTCCAAGTAAACGCGCTATCTGCGGTATGAGTTCCGGAGGTATCTGTGCCTGGACGGCCGCCTAGGAACGTCCCGATCAGTTTGGCAAGGTTCTTAGCCACATTGGTAGTTTCACCAACATTCGTGGTGGCCATGTCTACCCTGCCCTAATTCGGAAAACAAAGCTCAAGCCGATCCGTGTCTTTTTACAAGACGGAGCCTATGACCTGAACAACGGTCACGGAGGCTGGCTGCTTGCCAATCTCCAAATGGCCCAATCCCTGGGATTTGCAATCTACCATCACCGCTTCGTCTGCGGAGATGGTAGACTGCAATGGAGAATATGGAGGAGCAATTCTCCCTGATTCACTCCGATGGCTTTGGAGAGATTGGCAGGGTTTGTTACGCTCCAAGGAACAGCCCAAGGCCTTGGCCGCAACTTTGGAAAAAGTAGGTCGAGGCTACGAGTTTACGGACGGAGCGTACAGTCATCCCGATCAAGGTGGAGTCTATTTCAGTGACTTTCCTTCGGGATCCGTTTTTTAATACGATGGCACATCCAGTCCACCCGTACGCTTTCTAAATAAAGGCGGCCCCAAGATCAGTGGGCTCGATCTGGGGCCGGATGGCGGACTCTATGCTGCGGTGCAAGGAAAAGGTGGCGACAAGACCAAACGCTTGATTAGGATAGACCTCAAAACGAAGGCGATCGAGACCGTAGCTAACGAACTCAATCCGAACGACCTGGTGGTTTCTTCCAAGACTGGCACGATCTAGGTCACGGATACCAGAGCTGGGACTGTCAATCGCTGCCCACTGAGCGCAATGGGCTTATCAAGACCACCCGTATTTGCAGGCGGCATCGTCACACCCAACGGAATCGCGTTAAGCCCTAACGAAGACCTATTTTGCCTGAGTGAGTATGGCGGCAAGCATGTTTAGCGATATCCACTCTTATCAGAAGGTGAATTACGTGGTGGAGAGCGCTTTACCACTCTCCCGATCGACAACTACCGTGAAGATAGCGGTGGCGACGGAATGGTGGTTTCGACCGCGGAAGAACTCTATGTCACCTCCCATGCGGGCATTCAAGTCATCGACGCCAATGGCCGTGTGCGAGGGATCTTACCAAAGCTGCAAGAGAAGGAAACAGTGAGCCTAGCAATCTCCCATAACTTCCTCTACGCTTGCAGTGCCGACCGCCTCTACCGTCTGCCACTGGCGGCGGAGTAGCCGGATGCGAACAACGACTAGTTCCTGTCGAACGCACCAAGTTGTCAGAGTTCAGCGGCTCCAGGCCATTGACTCCACCAATCTCGGAATTGTTGCCACTGCGATTCCAGGAAAGCTTGTTGGCTGACGCTGAGAGCGTCCGTTTCATTGAAGTGAAGTCTGTAACTATCGTGCCCTTCGAGAACCATGAGCTGCTTATAGTAAAGCACGAGGTCTGGCCCCTCATCGAAGGTCGCAAGGACGGCAAAGGCTTCTTCCAGCTCTTGAGCTAATCGTCGTGAGTCCGCATCTCCACGTGCAGCGTTCTCACAAAGATCTACAAAACGTAGCACCTCATTAGGCAAAGCATTCCCTACGCCCGTGATAGCGCCAGCTGCGCCGCAATGAACAAAGCCATGGTATACTTGGGTATCGACGCCTACCATGAGCGTTAAGTCAGGATCCCCGCTTGTGATGTGCTCTGAAGCATAGCTGAGAGACGTGGCACCACCGAACTCCTTGAAGCCTACCAAGTTTGGATAGTCATTGCGAAGATCAAAGAAGAGATCTGCCTTTGTTTCGAAACCGTAAAAAGGACTGTTATAGATCACTGCCGGCAGGCCGCTGCCCGCTTCGAGGATCTGGGCAAAGTGAGCTCGTTGCGCAGCTACTGAAGTTCCCCGAGAAAGGACTCGCGGAATGACCATCAGACCAGCGGCTCCCACTTCGCGAGCATGCAAGGCATGACCAGCGGCAGCAGCTGGGTTCTGTGCACCGGTTCCAACGACAACCGGAATTCCCGCTTCAACAAGAAGACGCACGCCCTCTTGTCTCTGGTCATCGGTAAGCAGCGGCCAGTCCCCCATTGATCCACAATAGACGACGCCACGCATACCTGCAGAAATCAATGACTGCGCAGTTGCAACAAGTGCGCCGAAATCAGGCTGCCGATCTTCCCGGCAAGGGGTCATGAGTGCGGGGATGCACCCGCGGAACACATTGGAATCTTCAGACATGGAAGATGCTTTACCTGAACAGACCCCTCGCTGCAAGTTTGGCAATGGATTGATTAACCGGGCAACGCAACGCTCGCCTCGTCGCACCTACGAAGACCAGACTCGGCTTTCAACGTGAAGTAGAAACGACTACCTTGGCCCGGCGCACTTTCGAGCCCTACTTTGCCATCAAGCTTCTCCACGATTCGACGCACGATGGAAAGCCCCAAACCTTGCCCTTCTTGACTCTTCGCCCCGTCGAAACGCTCGAACTCTCGGAAAACCTTATCGTACTGTGCTTCAGTCAGGCCCGGACCATTATTTTGGACCCAGAACTCAGGGTCCCCATGGCTTCCCATACTACATCCGAGAACGATCTTGGGAGGCATTCCACCGTATTTGAGAGCATTGGAAAGGTAGTTCGACCACACCTGCTCGACCCAAGGTTCGTGCCCAAGTGCTGTCGGCCAATCATCACCTTCTACGGTTACCGTAGCACTCTTGGCTTCGATCTCGTGTTTGAGACTTCGTTTCACTTGCTCAGCCAAATCCCGCATCTTAATTGGGTCGATTTCTATCTCTGCGTGACCGACCTGAGCGAATAGAAGAAGGGAATCGATGGTACTCCTCATACGAGTTGCAGACTCCGTTAGAGTCGCAATATTCTCATCGGTCCGATGCTCAGGCCCAAATTCCATGAGCTGGGCAATCCCGATAAGAGCAGTCAACGGGCTTCGCAAGTCAT
>JAACDM010000697.1 GCA_009936795.1 Verrucomicrobiaceae bacterium
GACTCATAAGCCTTTGGTCGGGAGTTCAAATCTCCCCTCTGGCACCACCGCAAGATTACGATTACGGCTTTGCAACGCTGCTCATAGAAAGGTCTGCGTAGGCTTTGGACTGTTCATACTTCGAAGCACTGGGATCGATCGAGTAGTTCTGATACATGACAAAGCTATCGATGATCAAGCCTGGATGACTTGCAGATATCTGCCAAACAACGTCGACGTAGCCTTCCACACTCAAGTCTTCTGGTCTCACTTCTAACGCAGGCCCAAAGTCAACCACGGTCCAGGCGTCCTCTTTCAAATTCCAAGCCGAGTTGTTGTGGCGACGCCACCAATCCGAATTCAATAAACGACCGCTAGCATAATCCTTCACATGGATGGCTCCAATACCGTTAGCGTTGCTATGAGCGGCCCAATGGAGTCCAAGATCCGGCTTCGTTTCAGATTCCGACCAGTAGGCGAGGCGAAGGAATAGCTCGTAAACGCCTGCCTGACGAAAGCGTACACGATACTCTGCAATGGTCCCCAGCGGCGGTGCCTCATGAGGCTTGTAAACACTGTTCCTTTGCCCCTCAACTTCTGTCTGTTCGCCAGTACCAACATTAAACAACGCCTTGTCCCCAGATGCTCTAGCAGGCATCTTTCTAGGTGCCGCCACTTTGGGGCCAAGGACTTCATAGTGAAGGCCCGGCCCTTCGGTATTGCCCGCGTCAAAAGCCGGGTGGGCTTTGTTCGAACGGTCGATGACGCGAGCAGACTCAGCTTCGACTTTCACATACGCACGATCCCGCCGGGTATCTATGCCAGCCTCAACGAGTGTCTGCGAATATACCGTCTCAGTATTTACTAACAGACTGGCTGCGAAACAGCACAAGGCTGAGTTTTGCCAAGTGGTCACGGCGAAGGGCGTTAATAATCGAGAACTTCGCCCTCGGCAAAGAAGCGCTTTAGCTCTGCCGCAGCACTTTCGGGAGAATCCGAAGCATGCGCGCAATTCACCATCATGTCTTCGCCTAGATCGCCTCGGATCGTGCCCTTGTCCGCTTTTGTCGAGTCCGTAGGCCCGAGCAGATCCCGGACGCGACTGATTGCGTTCTCGCCACTCAACGCAACTGCGACCACAGGCGCTGACTGCATGAACTCGACAATCGTAGGAAAGAATGGCTTGTCGGCAAGATGCGAGTAGTGTTCCGCAAGGATCTCGCTGGAAAGAAGCATCATCTTCATTCCCCGCACCTTGAAACCCTGAGCTTCAAAACGTTTAAGGATTTCACCACAGCGTCCCTTGGAAACGGTGTCTGGTTTTAGAAGGATGAGCGAGATTTCTGTGCTTGGCATGATGCTGGGAAGAAAGCGGGTGGATCCGAAATGCCAAGCGGAAATGTGTCGCTTACTAGTCAGTCGATAAGAGCTGGACTCGAGATCGGAGACACGAGAGTCCAGACCGGTCGGGTAATCATCTTCCAGAAGAAATCCAGCTCTCCTGAAACTTGGGCGAATACCGCTTCACGTTCTTCTTTACCGACCTCTTCACAAATTAACTCATCCACAGCGTAGATCGCCATCAGTTGGTGATCCGTCAGTAAGATAACGTCACAGTACTGAAGATTACTGCTAGCCTGCTCATCCAAATCCCATGACGGGAAGCTACTTTCCTCACGCGTCCGGCCAAAGACAGCCAACTCCCCGCGGGTCATGTCCTTCTCTCGCAAGACACGCACCCTGTCAGCAACGGACTGAACCAAATCTTTCCAGTAAACGGCTTCCTCAAAGGGCTCAAATCCAAAGCTGACTTCACTCTGCTGGAAAGACCAACGAATCTCTCCAACAATCTCCGTTGAGCCACCCGCCACTTCTTGAGTGATCGCTGGAAAGAGGTTTCCGGCTTGCTTGATGAGGCGTCGCAAACGCGGCAATTGAATGGCAAACTGTCCCCCAGCTTCAGCGAAGTGCAGTTTGAGTTCGCGCAAGCGTACCTTAAGGCTCGTCGCTCCAGCCGAACCATTGGCCATCACGCTTACTTTCTGAGTGTCATCATCAATTGGCCTAGGCTCCTCAGCCTTGTCAGTTACGGTCGAATCACTTTCCCGTCCGCGGAGGATAAGTTGACTTCGTTCACGAGCACACTTTTCAGCAGTCGCAGGTTGGTCCTGAGGCAGATATCCTTCTTTGTCTTCTGCTCGGGCACGGAGGCTTGATAAAAATGAGCAAAACTCTGGCGTAAGCTCCGGCTTCTCGACAGGCTCCAGATTTCTAGATTCACTGGCTGACACATCAATAAATGGCGTGATCGGGCGACCTTTCGTGTTCGGCGATGAAGGCGTGTTCTCTCGGGCTTGGATGAATGTTCGGAGATCACCAATGGCATGAGACCAAGGCTGCTTCTTGGTTGACGTAGATTCCCCGTTTGGAGACGGCTCCTCGTTTGGTGACAGCTCCTCGTTTGGTGAAGGTTCCAATTGAGAAGACTCGTCCACTTTGGGTTTGGCAAAGATTCTGGCAGGAGCTATTTCAGTAACAGTGTCCTCAGTCTCGTCCCAAAGCGTCGCAGCATTGCGAAGCAATCTTCGAGGCATCACCGCTTGATCTTCTGAAAACTCCTCTTCCAGAAGCTCGTGAACGCGCTTTAGCCGTTCGGCCTCTCCGCTATCATTGACCCGAACCGAAATAAAATCTGCCCATAAAACGCGGGGAACACCTTTCAAATAGAAAGTGGACGTGGTTAGACGATCGACCACTGCTTCAGGCAGGCCTTTCTCGAAAGTTTCCCTCCAGGTATCTTCATTCACGCTCAGCAAGGCCAAACTGTTTGGCACCATGCGACTATACTCTGCGAGCATTCTAGCTAATCGTAGCGCTGTCGCTTCGTCGCGATAGGCCCAATCCAGATCATCAATCACGAGCGCAAGGGGGCGCTGCTGACTAATCGCTCGTCCCAGCCACCGCCATTCACGCCGAGCAGCACCCTCGCCTTGAATATCTAACATTGCAGCATCGTGGAGCAGTTCACGCTGCTCGTCACGCCGTTCCGAGAACGACCGCTCTGTAGCTGAGAGCATGGCATAATCAAAGAGCCACTCAAGGCGCGCCGCCAAGAGGCCACGGTCCAAATCCAGTTCACGCGCATACCTGTCTGCAATTTCAGGAAGCAGCCGAGGAAATTCATTTTGGAACCAGGAAACACTATCATTATCACTCTCATTGTAATCAAAGAGTTTCACACTGTTCTCTAGAAGCCACTGCGATGCCGTCGCCGGCGAATCGCACGGGATGTGTCCTTCAGAAACAAGCGCCCCAGTCGCACTAGCCAAGAGATAAGCCGCCGCCCCTGTGAGAGCGGTGTGGTCACCATGAGAATCTTTCGTGGAGTGTAAACGTTCCACCAACTGGCGAAACCACCCCTCCCAGCAGATCTCTTCGGGATCATACATGGCAAGAGGGCAGAAATGAGCTACCTCGTTCCGCTCGGACACTAATCTAGCCAAGAGGTGCGTCTTGCCGGCACCGGCCTTTTTTGAAATGAGCAGTGCTGCCGATCCCACTTGTGGCCCCAGATGCCCAACACGGGGCCGAAGATCCTCTATCAGGCGCGAGAGAAGATTCATCTCTCGCTCATAAAGCGCGGGGAGCGTTTGCTCAGTTCTCAGACTTCCAGAGAAGACATCATCGACAAAGGGATTCACTAGCGGGATATGGGATAAAGGAGAACCAACACTGGAGGGGCAGTGTTGGAACGTCTCTTGCGAGTGAGAGGACATCGCATGTTTGACTACAAAAAACAAGAAGTAAGTGAGATTTGAAGAGATTATCCACATTATTTATAATATTTAGGAATTTGAGCATGGCGCTTCTTTCACCGTATTTCTCGCCACTCAACACCAGTGAGATCACGGTCTCTGCGCGATCTCGCTTGCAGATCCAAGGACTCATGAAATGATGCTTCCTCGCCTTGAAGATCTCCCTGATCGGAGGGTCCTCGCTTGATTTCAACGGATCCCTGCTACACCCGGATTTTGTAAACACCATAATGCCCAATATTAGATAGCCTCCCATGGATTCCCTTCCCTCTCTTCAGTTGCCTGGACTAGGCCACAGCTTGTGGATAGACGCAGGTTCTGCCCAGGCTTCGCCAGCCGTGAGTTTGCCTGGCAGCGGATTCTCTATCTGGCCCGCCTCATCAGCACAAGCCAATCCTATTGTCCTTGCAAAACCATCGGTCACATTGCCTGGGAGTGGTTGCAGCGTTTGGATAGACGACTCGTTTCCGCAGGCATCGGCACCGACGTCGCCTGCTGCCAGTAAGTCGTCCCCCGTGAAGGCCCCTTGCAATGCCGTGAAGCTACCAGCTGAAGGACATAGCTTGTGGAAAGCTGATCAACTGGTCTCATCACCCCTCAAGCTGGCAGAGACCTCAACTCTCAGTACGGCAAGTAAAGTCGCAGATTCTCCTAGTGGTATCTCGCTGCCAGGAAACGGATTCTCAAAATGGTGTCACCCAGGACGAGACACCGAGTCCGTTCGCCTACCCGGCAAATCCCACACCCTCTGGACTCAGCCGTATCTGTCGGCGCCCAAAAAGACAAGCACTTCTAACACAACAGCTTCCCCTTTCTCAACTTCCCCCCATCAACCATCTCGTCTCGCTAACATTATGAAATCCTTCGGCCTCATTCAGCTCATCGGCCTCCTGCTAATCATCGCACTGCTCCTCGGCTTTTTAGGTAGCAGGAATGACGCGGCCGATCTCGGGGCCAAACTGACTGCCGCGAATACCGATCTCGCGACAACGAAGAAAGATCGGCAGGCGCTCCTGGACGAAGTGAACGAGCTGAAGACGAAAGCCGTGGCAAGTGCCGAGACTCAAGTCCAACTCACTGGACAAGTAGATGCCCTAACAAAAGCCAAGCATGGCATCGAGAACTCCCTCAAGACGCAGATCGCAAATCTCGAGAAAGCCACCAAGGCTGCCGACGACGCCAAGATTGCAGTCGAAGAGAACCTCAAGCAAGTCTCCGCGGCAGGTGCTGCCAAGGAGAAAGAATTGACCGCAACAATCAATGCCGCGAAGAAGGATTTAGAAACACGCAAACAAGAAATTGCGAAACTTACGAACGACATTGGTGACCTCACTAAAGCGAAGTCAGAGGTAGAAAAAGAACTCAAGTCCAGCATCGACGCTCTTCAAAAAGCACGGGAAGAAGCTTCCAAGCTAAAGTCTCATCTCGATCAATCCGAGAAGTCTAAGTCAGATCTCCAAAAGAAGATCGATGAACTTCAAAAGGCTCTTGAGGAGAAAGAGGCTGAAGCGGAGAAGGCCAATGAGACCGAAGAAGCCGCAAAGGAAGAAGTCAGCGCCCTTGATCGTCAGAACACGCAGCTGAAATCTTCACTCACAAAAAGTCAGGTGGCGCTCACCGAGTTCAAAAAGGTCATTGATCAAGCTCAGCCTGTGCAGCAAGACAACACAGTCGCTTCTGCCGCCGCGCTTCGCGAGGAAGACCTCCTGCAGCAGCTCAAGCAAGAACGCCAAGACCGCCAAGAAATCACAGAGTTCCTGAAGCAACTCCAGCGCAAAGTCCGGCAAATCCAAGGAGAGCTGGTCGATGCGCAGTCTGCCAACCTCTAGGGTTTCAGCGCCCGATAGACCGCGTCTCGCAATCGCCTTTGCGGAACATCCGTAGAAGGGTAGCGCCGCGTCATGAAGATGCCGTAGAGCTTGTGCTGAGGATCCACCCAGAAGTGGGTGGTGTGGTAGCCGCTCCAACCAAAGATCCCGTTAGGAGAGTTTGAGCCTTCCTTCGCAGAATCTTCCAGCACCCAGAAGCCTAGACCGTGGTGAAGACCCCGCGCTTTGCCGCCATAGTGAGGATTCTTTTTGAGATGATCGTCTAGCATCAGTGACAAGGTTTTCTTCTTGAGAATCGGCCGCCCCTGATCAACTAGCATTTGGCAAAACTTCGCGTAGTCTGTCATGCTCGAAACGAGTCCCTCACCACCCAAACTAAGCGCGCTGCCTGGTCGATAGTAGAGTTCGTCTTCCGCCACCGTTCCGGGACGATACTGATTCCCCTCTTTCACGAACAACGGCTGAAAATGGGCGCGGTCTTCTTTAGTTAAAGAGAACCGGGTCTGTGTCATACCGAGTGGCGAGAAGATCTTTTTCCTTAAAAAGTCAGCGAAAGGCATCCCCGAAAGCACTTCCACAGCGCGACCAAGGACTGCGGTATTCATCCCGTAAGTGTAGCCTTCCCCTGGCTGATGCTTCAGTGGCTGACTGACTAGCAGCGTCATGACTTCGTCCAGATCATTCAACTCCATGATCTGCTTCCACGTCCCTTGTTGATCGAACGAACCATCATAGCCATCGATCCCCGCAGTGTGACAAAGTAGATCCCGGTAGGTGATCTCTCTACGTAAAGGTTCTGTGGCCCCGCCCTCTCTTTGAACTCGGAACCGCGAGAGTTTGGGAAGAACACCGCGCACCGAGTCATCCAGCGCAAAGGCACCTTGCTCATACAAGAGCATCGCGGCGACTGACGTCACCGGCTTGGACATCGACCAAATCGGGAAAAGGGTCTCCTTTGCGATCGGCCGATCTCCCTCCACCGTCGACTCCTCCGAATGACGATAGCCTATCTCGCCACGGAACCCCACAATCACCTCATGGGACAAACAGATGCGTTCTTCGACCAACTCTCGTTGCATCATGGAGACTTCCCGCTTCAATCGCCTCTCGAATTCATGGTCCAGATTCGGCCCTTCGCCAAACAGTGGTATTTGCACGACCAAGACAAAGATACATACTCGAATCATCACCTCATGTTGGGGCGAGCCCATTAGACAGAGCAACTAAAAGGTGTCATCATAAGGTTGGTCCCTGCCCACAAACACGGAATCTCTGTTCGGCTCTCTCACGAAATATGCTGCGGAAATACCAAAGCCAATTACAAGGCTGTTCACTTTATTAGCAAGACTAAGAAATCTGTGTCCTCGTAACGACACCCCCGTGTGCCACGAATCGTCTCTCGCCTCCCTTTATGAAGAAGACCATTTTCAAAATAGTCATCCTCGGACTGCACCACGACCACGTTTGGTCTCACCTTCAAGATATTCGGAGATCACAAACGGCTGAACTGGTTGGGGTAGCAGACCCGAATCTTCCGCTGCTAAACCAAGCGAGAGAGCGCTTCAATTGCCCGACCTATGCAGACTACGACGAGCTGTTAGAAATGACCGAAGCTGACATCGCGTATATCTTCACGGACAACCGGATTGGCGCCTTTCTCGCCGTCTCTGCAGCCAATCGTGGCCTCAACGTGATGATCGAAAAGCCGATGGGAGCAGACCTTGAAGGTGCCAAGGAAGCCGCCCGCTCAGCACGCTCCAACGGTGTTCAACTCATGATCAATTGGCCCATCGCCTGGGTTCCAGCCGTCCAGCAGGCAATCACCATGGCGACGGAAGGTGAAATCGGCCGTGTCTGGCAAGTAAAGTATCGTGCAGCCCATGCCGGGCCCCGAGAACTGGGTTGCAGTGAATTCTTCTACAATTGGCTATTCAATGAGCGACTCAATGGCGGCGGCGCCCTCATAGACTACGCCTGTTATGGCTGTGCCCTGGCTCGGACTCTTCTGGGCATGCCGCGTTCCGTCCACGCGATCTCCGGCAATTTGGTAAAGGAAACGTTGCCCGTAGAAGACAACGCAATCGTTCTGCTAGACTACCCAAGGGCATCTGCTCTCGCTGAGGCATCTTGGTCTCAACAAGGCAACCTTACATCTTACGCCGTGTCCATCTATGGCGAGGATGGTACACTCGTTGCCGACGAGAACTCTCTTCGCCTAGCTACTCAAAAAAAGCCCGAGGGACAGCAGGTCGAACTTCACCCGGTTGCCATAGAAATGCGCCATGCGACGAGCCACTTCACCTCAGCACTAACAAACGACACACCACTTTTCCCACTCGTCTCCTCCGAGGTCGGTCTCGGTACTCAGGCCATTCTTAGTGCGGCAAAGCTGGCAGCAACGCAAGCGGGCACCCCAGTTGAGAGCCTCTAGGGATCTCCCCAAGCTAATCCGCAAGATTCCAGCTATTGAAACGGATCCGTCCAGCTATTGAAACGGATCCGCCACCGGCTTCGACTCCGATGACACATCCATCCCTTTGAGGAACTTGAAGAGGTCACTGTCGGTCGAGAAGATCACAGTGGTGTCGCTACCTAACACTTTGGGATACGTTTCCATTGTCTTGATAAACTCATAGAAATCGGACGCCTGCGCGCTCTGATTGTAGGCACTTGCGTAGATCTCGGTCGCTTTGGCATCAGCTTCACCGCGGATCGTTTGAATCGTCTTATAGGCTTCGGATTCAATCGTCTTCAGTTCAAGCTCCTTGTCCCCGAGAATCCGTGCAGCACCGGCAGCGCCCTCGGAGCGGAAGAGCTCCGCAATCTGCTCACGCTCACTGATCATGCGTTCATAGATCCTCTTACGGACCTTCACATTGTAGTTGATACGCTTGAAACGGATGTCTAACAATTCGATCCCAAACCCCGCCAGCTTACCCTTCGCATTCTTCTGAATCTCCTGCTCGATAATGGTGCGTCCTTTCTCAATGGGCTCTAGCTCGTTGACGCGCTCGATGTCACTGCCCTCGGGCAATTCCTCGGCGACTTCGCCCGAAACCACCTCACGGTTCTTTGTCGCTCTGATCATTTCGATCAGGTTGTGTGTGGCCACCGCATTCCTAGTTTCACTACCCAGGATATCGTCAAGACGAGACTGCGCACTCCGCTCGTCTCGCAGGCTTCGGAAAAACTGCAACGAATCACTGATCCTCCAGCGAGCAAAGGTGTCCACCATGATATAGAGCTTGTCTTTGGTAGGCATCTCATTGGGTTGACCATCCCATTCTAACACCCGCTTTTCAAAGCGATTGACGTCTTGAATGAAAGGGACCTTGAACCGGAGACCCGCCTCCGTGATCGGCTCCCCTTTCGGCTTTCCAAATTCTGTAACGATCACCTGTTCGGTCTCGTGAACCGTGTAGAATGATCCTGACACCACCACCACAATGGCGATGGCGGCGATGGCGATAAGTGAAAGTGCTGCTTGCTTCATAATTGTATCCTGGTTCGATCTCGATCGTCGAAGTTACTTCTTTCCTCCTGACAGCTGCAGCAGCGGTAACACTTGTTGAGCATCCTCATCCATGATGATCTTGTCTCCTAACGCTGGCACCACTTCACCGAGAGTCTCCAGGTAGAGGCGTCGCTTCGTGACCTCCGGAGCCTTGCTATATTCTTTAAACACCGCAGTGAAACGGCTCGCATCACCTTCCGCTTCGTTTACGCGCTGTTGAGCATAACCCTTTGCTTGACTGATATCCTGATCCGCAAGTCCGCGAGCCTTCGGCACGATGGTGTTGTATTCCTTCTTAGCCACATTGATAAGCTGCTCGCGCTGCTGCTTGGCTTCGTTCACCGCATTGAAAGAAGACTGCACTTCTTCCGGAGGATTCACATTCTTTAGCTGGATCTGATTGATGCGCAGACCAAGCTCATACTTCGTCACGAGCGACTGCATCTTCACCGTGGCTTCATCTTCAATCGCCTTACGCCCAACGGTAAGCACCTCGTCCACGGTGCGATCACCAACCACCTCGCGCATCACAGATTCAGACACGTCTCTCAGCGTCTCTTCCGGCTTGCGAGCACGAAAGAGATAATCCGCCGGGCTATTGATGCGGTACTGAATGATCCACTCCACAGTCGCTTCGTTGCTGTCCCCCGTGATCATGCTCTTCTCCTCATTCTGCAGAAACTGAATGTCGCGTCTAGAATACGCCCTCTGCCCGACAGAACCAACCGACTGGGTCGGATTCGTCGACCCACGAGTTCCAAAGCCGAACTCCTGTTTCAGCTGACGGAGCACCGGAACAATCTTCACCTTATCGATTCCAAACGGCAATTTAAAATGGAGTCCTGGCTGTAAAGCATCTGATTTCATCTTACCAAATCGGGTGATCACACCCACCGATTCCGTCGGCACAGTGTAGAACGCAGTCGAAAGGCTCGCAATCACGGCAAAACCGAGGATGGCTAGAACAATAATCTTGGGGGGCACATTCTGCATCGGACGACCCTAGAAGGCGGTTGCCAAGAGTGCGAATACAATTCTTCACCTAGATTCCTCTCGCCGACCTCTGATAGAGATGAAGGTTGCCATGGGGCAGAGGCCTTGCTACCAAACCCTAGACAAGCCTAGCCTGCACCATTCTTCATGAATCTTCGAATCTTCCTCTGCTTTACGTTTCTCCTCCTCGTCCTCTCCCAAGGCGATCTCACCTTCGGCCAGGAGCTCGCGCCCGACGCAGAGCCGGCAGCCGAGAAGCCGATTGACGCACAGATCAATGATCTCATGGCCGGCCCCACAAAGGCCATCACAACCGTAATCTTCTTCGCTGTCCCCGTTGCAGGGGTCCAGATTCCCCTGGTTCTCGTCTGGCTCGCCTTTGCTGCTATCTTCTTCACGTTCTACTTCAAGTTCGTCAATCTTAGCTCGTTTGGCCTCGCCGTTCGTACGATCAAGGGACGCTACTCGAAACCTGACGATCCCGGAGAGATCACCCACTTTCAAGCGCTGACGGCTGCCCTCTCTGGCACGGTCGGCCTCGGCAACATCGCCGGTGTCGCTATCGCCATTCAGTTAGGGGGGCCCGGAGCCACATTCTGGATGATCCTGATGGGCTTGTTCGGAATGACCTCTAAGTTTGTGGAGTGCACGTTGGGTGTTAAATATCGTGATGTCGACGCCACGGGCAAAGTCCACGGCGGTCCGATGCGCTACCTATCGAAAGGCCTCAAAGAACGCGGCCAGGGTCAATTGGGTTTGATCCTCGCGATGTTCTTCGCCGTGATGTGCATTGGTGGATCTTTCGGCGGTGGCAATATTTTCCAAATCAATAGCGCCACAACACAGTTCATCGCGGCGTGTGGTGGCGGTGAAGGATCCTTCTTGGACCAGCAGCGATGGGTATTCGGCCTCCTAATCGCTATCGTCGTTGGAGCTGTCATCATTGGTGGCATTAAAAGCATCGGCAAAGTAACGGCAACGTTAGTGCCCTTTATGTGCGGGATCTACATCCTCGCGATTCTCGTCGTCCTCGTGATGAATCTTGGCAAGCTTCCAGGCGCCTTTGGCAGTATCATTTCTGGAGCTTTCAATCCAGGTTCTATTGGCGGAGGACTTATCGGCTGCATGCTGCTGGGCATCAAACGCGCCGCATTCTCCAATGAAGCAGGCGTAGGCTCCGCAGCTATTGCTCACTCTGCAGTGAAGACGACGAAACCAGCCAGTGAAGGTTTCGTCGCTTTGCTAGAACCCTTCGTCGATACAGTCGTGGTCTGCACAATGACGGCACTTGCCATCATCGTCACCGGGGTCTACTCCGATCCCAATCTCGAAGGGGTCGCGATGACATCAGCTGCATTCGAAACAGCCATGCCCTGGTTCAAGATGATTCTATCACTTGCCGTCATCCTCTTCGCGTTCTCGACCATGATCTCGTGGTCCTATTATGGGATGCAGGCCTGGGCTTCTCTCTTTGGCGATTCCAAGTTCATGGACCTCGCCTACAAGTTCATCTTCTGCTTCTTTATCATTGTCGGCTCCTCCATGAGCCTTGGGAACGTCGTCGATTTTTCAGACGCCATGATCTTCGCTATGGCGATACCGAATATCATCGGCCTTTACATCCTCCTGCCCCTCGTTCGTGGCGAACTCGATACCTTTCGAGCCCACGTAGCCGAGGTCGATTCCAAGTCCTAGATGGCGCGCAGTTACACGCTCAAGAGCTCTCCCAAACCAGATGGTGCCGCTGGTGGACTCGACTATGCCTCTCTGCTCAACGAACAGCAGCTAGAAGCTGTCACCTCGAAGCCTGGCGCTGCCCTCGTCATCGCCGGAGCCGGCAGCGGAAAAACCCGCACCCTGACCTACCGCGTCGCCTACCTTCTGGAAGAGGGCTACAAACCCTATAACATTCTCCTTCTCACCTTCACAAATAAGGCTGCAGGAGAAATGCTCACCCGCGTGGGGCAACTCGTGCCGCAAGACATGCACGGCATCTGGGGCGGTACCTTCCACGCCATTGGCAATCGCATTCTTCGCAAGTACGGCGAATTGCTCGGATACACCTCCGGTTTCTCCATCATGGATCGCGAGGACCAGACCAGCCTGATCACCCAGGTGCGTAAGGAGTCCGGTCTTGGCAAAGATGGCAAGAAACAAGCCAAACGCTTCCCTCGCTCCACCGTTCTTGCAGACATCTACAGCATCACTCAGAATCTAGATCGCGAGATCGATGACATTCTTCACGAGCGCTACCTCCAGCTTGAGGAGTACTTCAATGCCATCAAGACGATCGGGCGTGGCTACACCAAGAAGAAACTCGATAGCAATGCCGTCGACTTCGATGACCTCCTCTGCCAGCCACTGAAGCTTTTAGAGGCCCATCAGGAAGTACGCGAACACTACCAAGAGAAGTTTCATGCCGTCCTGGTGGATGAGTATCAGGATACCAATCCGATCCAGTCACGCATGATCGACCTCTTCGCCGGAAAGCATCGCCACCTCATGGTCGTGGGAGACGATGCCCAATCGATCTACTCCTGGCGTGGCGCAGATTTCCGCAATATCATGGGCTTCGATAAGCGTTATCCAGGAGCCAAGGTCTACAAGATCGAGACGAATTACCGAAGTGTTCCTGAAGTTCTGACATTGGCCAATGAATCGATCAGCGCAAACATCCATCAATTCGAAAAGACATTAGTCCCAGCCCGCGAGTCGAAGGACTTCCTCCCTGCGATCATCCAAGTCCAAGATCCCAATCAACAAGCTTGTTTCATCGGGCAGCGCATTGAAGAAATCGTCAACGAACTAGGTCTCGCTTACAGTGATGTCGCCATCCTCTATCGCGCTCACTTCCACTCGATGGAAGTGCAAATGGATCTCACGCAGCGCGGGACGCCCTTCATGCTCACAAGTGGCCCCCGCTTCTTTGAGCAAGCGCATGTCAAAGACGTCAGTTCCTTCATGCGCTTCATCTCAAATCGCCGAGATGAAGTGGCCTTCAAACGCATGCTCAAGTTGGTCGAAGGCATCGGCGATGTGACGGCTGACAAACTCTGGCGCAGTTGGCTAGGCTGCGAGTCCTCTTCGAATGAGCATCCGTTGCCGCAGAGTTTCTCCAAGCTCTTCTTGGGCTTCAACGTTCCAGCACGCTCCGAAGTCGCCTGGAAACAGCTCGCCTACACGCTGGACGAATTGATCGATCCAGAAGACCTCGAACCTGTCGCTCCGGTTCACATGATCACCTCGATCGTCGAAGGCGTGTATGATGACTTCGCCAAGGTCGCGTTCCCCAACTACGAGCAGCGCATGCAGGACATCGAGCAGGTCAAGCGCTACAGCGAACAGTACGAGACCCTTGAGGAGTTTCTGACCAAACTTTCTCTCGAAACCAATGCCGAGCGCCAAGAAGACAAGGATGACAAAGACAAGGTCGTGCTTTCCAGCGTGCATCAGGCAAAAGGGCTAGAGTGGCCGGTGGTCTTCGTCATCTGGCTAACTCAGGGCATGTTCCCCAATCGCAAAGCCCTCGAAGCGGATGACCAAAGTGAAGACGCCATGGAAGAAGAGCGCCGACTCTTCTATGTTGCCGTGACCCGCGCCTGCGATCAACTCTACCTTCTCCATCCAATGTTCCGTCCTGGCGGTCGTGGATATTCCGACGATTACTACCAGTCACCATCAGATTTCATCACCGAACTGCCCAGCGAACTCATGGAAGAGTGGGACATCGGCACAGTTTGGTAATCGTATTTCATCAACATGTCAGAAGACACTAGCAAGCCTAATAAAGAGAAGCAGACCTCCCTCCTACGCGGAGCCTGGGAGCTCCTGAGTTGTCTCACCCCGTACAACCGCTACTTCATCCCTGCATTGGTCGCTCTCTGTGCGACAACGTTTCTCGTGCTTCTCTTCCCCAGACTCATGGGAGAACTCGTGGGCGGCAGCATGATGAACAGCGGCGCAGGCGCAGACATCGATGTCGATGAAGTGCTCAGTAGTCGCAACAAAGTGGCCATCACCCTCGCAGTCGTTCTCTGCGTCCAAGCCGTCGTTGCCTATTTCCGGATCAACTGGTTTGCCAAGGCCGGCGAGAGCGCTCTAGCAGACCTACGCAAGCGCGTATACAGCCGCCTGGTCCGTCTTCCCATGACCTACTTTGGCGAGCATCGCATCGGCGAACTCTCGAGCAGATTGGCAGCGGATCTGAGCCTTATTCGTGACACGCTAGTCACGACTACCCCTCAAATGCTACGCCAACTACTCACGTTATTAGGGTGCTTGGTCATGATCTTTATCACGTCACTCAAACTCAGCCTCTTTATGCTCGCCTGTCTGCCG
This sequence comes from Verrucomicrobiaceae bacterium, assembly GCA_009936795.1. Taxonomy (GTDB): domain Bacteria; phylum Verrucomicrobiota; class Verrucomicrobiia; order Verrucomicrobiales; family DEV007; genus JAACDM01. Next base: position 14,469 of record JAACDM010000697.1, read on the forward strand.
GTCGTTATCATCGCCACGGCACTGGTAGGCCGAAAGATCCGCGGCCAGTCCAAGCTCGCTCAAGATCAAATGGCTGAAAGCAATGTGATCGTGGAAGAGACCCTGCAGAGCATTGTCGATGTGAAGGCGTTTCATAATGAGAACCATGAGATTGGTCGCTATCACAACACGATCGACAAGTTTCTCGGCACCGCTCTTCGCACCGCCAAAGCCAAGGCGACTTTCGTCAGCTTCATCATCTTCGTCATGTTCGGCGTCATCACCCTCGTCGTGTGGTATGGAGCCGGCTTGCTAGCGGTCCCTCCCACAGAAGGTGGTCTAACATCTGCCCAGTTTTTTCAATTCATTCTCTACACCGTCTTTCTCAGCGGCGCCCTTGGATCCCTGCCTGAGGCAGTCAGCCAAGTGCAGAAAGCCGTCGGCGCGACCGAACGCGTCCGCGAGATTCTGGGCGAACAAGCTGAACCTGTCGTCATGCCCAGCGAAATGCCCGGGGGACGCCTGAAGGGAGATGTCGTCATGGACAACGTCGGCTTCGCTTACCCAAGTCGAGCCGATCACCCTGTCCTTCAAGGGCTATCGTTTCAATGTCAGCCGGGCCAACGGATCGCGATCGTCGGCCCCAGCGGGGCAGGTAAGTCTACTGTCATCGCACTGCTGCTTCGCCTCTACGAGCAAAGCAGCGGAAGCGTTTGCTTCGACGGCAAGGAAGCAGTCACTTATCCCCTCCCCTACCTCCGTAGCCAGATGGCCATGGTTCCTCAAGAAGTCCTTCTTTTTGGCGGCTCTATCAAAGAGAACATCGCCTATGGCCGCATCGGCGCCAGCGATGAGGAGATCATCGCTGCGGCTCAACAAGCCAATGCCCACACATTCATCGAAGGCTTTCCAGATGGCTATGAAACCTTGGTCGGTGATCGCGGTGTGAAACTATCCGGCGGCCAGCGCCAGCGTGTCGCTATCGCTCGTGCCATTCTCGCCGACCCGGCCATTCTCATCTTGGATGAAGCAACCAGCTCCCTCGATTCCGAAAGCGAACATCAGGTTCAGCAAGCACTCGATTCCCTCATGAAGGGACGCACGTCGATCATCATCGCTCATCGTCTTTCCACCATCCGCCAGGCGGATCAGATCTTCGTCCTCAAGGACGGCCAGGTCGTCGAACACGGAGACCACAGCGCCCTCGCAGAGAAACCCGGCGGCGTTTACGCCATGCTCTCGAAGCTCCAGTTCACCGAGTAACCTGTCGACATCACATGGCCAGGAAACGCGGCTTTCGCCTCCTCAAGATCGCTGGCATCTTGCTAGGCTTGGCCTTGGTCGGCCTCGTGGTCGCCAAACTCGTCGAGGAAGCCCGAGGTAAGAATGCTGGGGACGCCTACCTATCAGAACAGCAAGCGCAGGGTAATAAAATCCTCTGGAATGACTTCATTCCACCTGAGGTTCCCAACGAAGAAAACGTTACCACCTATCCCGGTCTCGATCTAAAGGCCCTCAACGCCCTTGATCCGGCCGCTTGGCCAAATCAGCGTGCCGATTCCCCGCCTCAACCAGGGTGGAAGTTCGCGCAGCCTTATTCGTTACTCGAAGATTTCGAGCACGGAGCCGCTTCCAGCGAAGAAGACGCCGCTCAACAACTCATCGATCACTTTGCCCAACACACCAATCTGTTAGACACGCTTCGATCAGCCACCAAGCGTTCATCCTGTCGCTTCGATCTCAACTACGCCAATCCGCAGCTAATGGACCTCCCTCTGCAAGAGATCCAGCATGCTTTCCGCACGCTCAATACACTCGCGCTTGCCCATCTTCGGCTCAAGCAACCCGCCGAAGCCCACGCCAATATCCTCTCTTCCATACGCCTGATTCGACACCTCGATTCCACCCCCTCGCTCATCGTTGCCATCGTTCAGACCAGCCAAATGGATCGCACGCTCCAAGCCGTGTGGGCTGGGCTACGCGACCACCTGTGGACGGCTCCACAACTTCAATCAATTGCGGAGCATCTTGAAGCCTGGCATCCCTCGACCCGTTTGATAACAAGCCTGCAACAAGATCGTGCCGCGATGTTCACCATCATGGATCATCAGAGTCAGACCAGCCAGCACGTGCTCTTTCGCGGCTGGGCCTATCAAAACATGGTCAGCTTCGGCAAATTGCTTGATCGCTATGTGTTCGCGCCTTCTGGAAAACGGTCGGACTCCCTAGATTATGAGCGCACTCTCGCTCTCGAATCCGATGTCCAGGTTCGCCGGACGAGAATCTTTGGGCGCTACCCACACCCATACGACCTCTTCACCGTCATCGCTCTCCCATCACTTCCCAAGATCACCAGTCATGTCCTTCAGTTAGACGCTAGCCTCTCCCTCGCACTGAAGGCTATCGAACTCGAAACGCTCTACCAAGCCAACAAAACTTACCCTATAGATTTCGAGACCTCGGCGCAGCTCCTCTACCGCCTCAAATCAGACGGCACTCCTCAACTATACGTTCTGGGCCTAAACAACGAAGATGACGGCGGAATCCCTGACAAAGATCGCACAAAAGGTGATTGGGTCTGGCAATTCACACCAACAAATCACTAACCCTCAAGGAAAGGCGCTTTCCAAGCGCCCCACACCTGCGGCCAAATCTAGCGCACCCGCAGAAACAACATTTCCCCGTTACCACTCATCATTGGCACCGAAGCACTCTCCCAGCCCCCGGTCCCATGCAACACACTCGACACCACCCACTGCTTGAGATCAGAGGACCGTTCGAGTGAATAGGCTGCTCCTGCCGCCCCGCGCCACTCAACCCGGAGCGTGTTATCCACGCCAAGACCTACCGCACCAATTTCGGCCCGGGCATGGGCAATGTCAGCCTCACCCTCAATCGTGACTTCCAGCGTCGCTTGGCCTAACGTCGCCAAACCCGATCTCGGTACCCCCAGGTTCACGATCACCTTCTCGTCAGGTTCAGCCAAATCATCAGCCAACACTCGCAACACCACCAATCCTCCTGTCGTCCCCGCCGGAATCAACACCTCCCCGTTCACCTCAACATCATCTGCAGCGCCCGTAGCACTAACAGGCACCGTTAAAGATCGAAATAGATCCCCACCTGTAGCAACCACCGGCAATACAACGACATCTCCTTCCCTCACCGTCAACGTCGACGCTTCAAATCCTACGCGAACAGTCGACGCAGGATCCCGAGGATCTGTCCGCTGCATAAACTCAGCCACATTCGTAAGACCATCATCGTCGGCATCTCCCAGCGGCTCCGGGTCTTCGCCTCCGAAGTGAGCCGTCACCCAACGATTCGGCAATCCATCCGACGTCCCATTCGGGCTCGTGTCGGACTGAAAAGACAAGACCCTCACACTGAACAGCGGTGAAGCATGCGTCCCATCGTCGAAGCGCAGCCTTGTCCAATCATAGAACCCATTGCTATCGAGAGGATCGATGAAATCCGTATCAAAGAATGCCGATGCCGTGAAACCTAACCGGTTTCCTACTAACGAGAACGAGCCATGCTCCATGGTCGTCGGCGACACCAAGGATAGATTCAACGCCTCACTCAAGGTATCTCGATCAGCCCCCACCACTTCAATTTCGTTCACTTGAGGTTGTGACGAAGCCCACCCATTAGGCAAAGTCACCACATCTAGAAAGCCATCCAAGCCTCGCGGTGGTAGATTATCCAGAGGAAAGGATTTCTGAACGGTCTCCACATCCCACCCGCGCAGGCTAGCCCCGCGCCCATCACGGTGCGCCCGAAAGTACATCAGGGCATCGAGTTTCTCAGCATCCGCTTCATCAGCCGATTCACTGGAATGCGCCAGGCCCAATGCGTGCCCCAATTCATGACACAACAC
>JAACDM010000118.1 GCA_009936795.1 Verrucomicrobiaceae bacterium
CAAGGAATTCCGCGCAATCGCTACGCGGTATGAAAAACTAGCCTCGACTTTCCTCGGCCTCGTGACTCTCGGATCAATCCTCGCATGGCTGTGATTCGGTTATAAAACACACCCTAGTGAACTGTAAGTCGGCAGCGACCATGTGATCAAAGCTGAAATGACTCAGGACGTTCCCGATGTCGAAGACGAGAGCAGTGGTTCGGCTCATGAGATAGCTGTTTAGAGGCTGGCGGTGACGATCATATCCGCAGCTGCGGGGCTGCAGGCAATAGGTGTATCGTGCTGAATGGCCAGTCTGATCAATGCTAGCAAATCTACATCGGACGAGCTTGGTCCATGGGGATCGGCAAAGAAGATGACCGCGTCAAGCTCGCCTGTGGCGACGAGGGCTCCCAGTTGCTGATCGCCGCCGTGTGAACCGCGCTGCAAACGATGAATCGAGAGTTCTGGTTCCGCCTTGACTAACAGAGTGCCAGTGCTTCCAGTGCAAACAATCTTGTGACGTTGGAGTGTTCCACAATGTCGTTGAACCCACGCCTTGAGATGTGACTTACGATTGTTGTGAGCTACGAGGGCGATTCGTTTGGGGGCCGAGGAGCGCTGCCGAGCTCGGCCTGTCATTGCCATAATTGCTTGAACTTGAGCGACAAGGCCGTCAGAGGAGGCTGGAAACACTTCGTCGAGCGCTGCCGTTCCCACAGTAAAACCCGAAGCGCCAGCCTCTGCTGCGGCGACGATGCGTTCTTCTTGATCGATGCTGCCAGCCATGATGACAGGTTTGTCAGTCGCTAGGCAGACCGCCTTCATAAGCGCTGGTACATCGCCAGCAAAGCGATAGGCGAGCAGGTCGACCCCGTGCACCGTTTCGAGGTCTGTCAGGCGCCTGGCGCTTTCTGCGATCTCTTCCATCGAGCCTGCGAGAACACTTGGGTGCCCGACGATGGCGCCAGGAAAGGGATAGTAGCGAATGGGATGATGACGTAGCAGGGGGGCAACTTGAACCGCCCGTGTTCCGCCGAGGAGGCAGTCTACTTCAAGATCGATGGCCGCCTTGGCAGAACGAATTTCACTTTCTTCATCGAGACTGACCACCTCCAAATAGGCTCGACCACCAGCCGCGCGGATCTCGCTAGCCAATTCTTTGAGTTCTTCAAAAGGTAAGCCGACGTCCTTAAAGCCGATGTGGCGAGCTCCGCCGGCCAAGACGTCGTTTAGCCGAGCACGGGCGTCTGAGACCGTGCGGTCATTCGCCGTGAGCATGAAAATGAAATCGAAGGCCATGGTCGTGTGGCACGATTAGATCAATTTCAGATTCTTAGGCAAGAGATATGCTTAGGGGATGGTGGATTTCGTGTTCTACGCCGAAGAAACGATGATGGGTAGGGCCGACTGGCAGTCGAAGCACGTGCCGAGAGTCTTTGCTGGCCAATCGAAGCTACAATCGGCGTTTAAATCCCGATAGGAATACTTTTAATGCATCTCCGGCGGCACCGCATCGACGAGTTTCTTGATGTCGTCTGCTTCCTCGCGCTTGGCGATGAGGATGGCATCGCCAGTTAGGACAACGATAAGGTCGTCGACTCCTAACAGAGCGACGCGTGAGCCTTCCTTCGAGTAAATGATGTTATTGTTTGCTCTGATTTGGGTTAGGTCGCAATTGGCGCAGTTCTTACTGTCATCCTGTTTGAGATACTTGGCAACCGAGATCCAGCTCCCAACGTCGTCCCAATCAAATGTAGCTTCAAGATTTAGCACTCGTTGGGCCTTCTCCATAAGCGCGAAGTCGATTGAGATCTTTGGCAGGGTGCCGAATTTCTCAGACAGAAGGGCAGGGAGATCCTCACATTGGGCGACTTCTTCTATGAATGCACCGAGCTCGGGAACGTGCTTCTGAAGTTCGGCTATGACGGTCTCTACAGACCAGATAAACATACCTGCATTCCAACTGAAGGTGCCTTCGTCCAAGAACGCTTGGGCTTGCTCGGGATTGGGTTTTTCTCGGAAGCGCTCGACCTCATAGACGGGCATGTCGCAGGAAGCCTCGGGAAGATCGGCTTCGCCTGCACGCTCGATGTAGCCGTAGCTTGGGCAGGGCCAGGATGGCTTGAGTCCTACGGTTACTAGAGCTTCGGTTGTGCCTGCGGCAGCACAGGCGTTCCGCATGACGGCTTGAAAACTCGCTTCGTCGTTGATGAGGTGATCCGCTGGTAGGACCATCATGACGCCTTTCGGATTGCGTTTGGCGACCCAGCCGACTGCAAGAGCGAGCGCAGGGGCGGTGTCACGTTTGGCGGGCTCGGCGACAATATTCTCTGCGGGGAGATCCTTTAGAGTCGCGCGGACGCCGGCCTCCTGGTCGACATTGGTGAGGATCAGGATGTTCTCCTTGGGGACGAGTCCCTCTAAACGGTCGACGGTCTTTTCGAGGAGAGGGTTGTCATCAAAGAGGTTGAGAAGCTGCTTTGGGCGAGCGTTTCTGCTGACAGGCCAGAAACGGGTGCCACTTCCACCGGCGAGGATCAGAGCAAAGGGAGCGTCATTGGGCATATTCCACCATTTTCCTGGAGATTATGACGATATCAAGAAGATTTGATATTCTTAGTTGTCATCAGGCCCTCGCGAGAGATGCGGGGAAGGAGCTGGGCGATCTCTGAAGCAGCCACGCCGTCGATTCCTTCGTAATAAATGGGCCCGAAGAACTTTGAGCCGTCTTTCTTGGTGCGAACGATGACCCGGATCACCGAAAGACCGAAGATGTGGCCGCTATTCCGAATCGTGACATATTTCACGTCGTCTTTCTTGAAGGCGCATTTTACGGAACCGCCTGGGACCTTGAGGATCCGCAGCTCTTCGCCCGTCACTTCAATCTGGAAACTGTGAGGCCGGTGAAAGAAAGCCAGAAAGATGGCGATGCCGCCACAGGCAAGGAGTAGGATATGAAACGTGTGCGCTGGAGCTCCTTTGTAAGTGAAGATGCCCAACCCATAGAACATCGCTAAGCTCAGAAGGACGGCTAGCCAGCGCCACCAATAGCATATGCCATTGGAAAAGACGTTAACCTTGGTAGAGTTCATCAGTTCCACAACTATGTCGGGAGGATGGCGAGTCGTCAACGGGATGCGACTGCTTGGCAATCAATTCAGCGCATTCTTGCTAACGCAGCCGTCGTTCGCCTGCGAGACGGTGGCGGCGAAATCTGCAAGGTAAGTCCGCGCATGCTTGGGCATTTCAAACGAATGCTTCTCGGCGCGAGTCGACAGCGTTACCTCGTCGACATGGACTCGGACCTCGCCTTTCAGCAGGTCGAAAGAAATGGTGTCACCGTCCTCGACCAAGCCGATGGGACCGCCGACGGCAGCTTCGGGAGCACAATGAACCCCGATGGCCCCATGGGAAACTCCCGACACACGGGTATCGGAAATGAGAGCGACTCGGCCATCGAGTTCGGGCACGGAGAGTATGGAGGTGGCGATAAGTACCTCCGGCATGCCACTGGCGACGGGTCCGAGATTTCTCAGGACTACGACAGAGCCTGGCTGGACGCGCTTCTCTTGCACCGCCGTGACGATGTCATTGGAATTGTCAAAGCAGACGGCGGTGCCTTCGAAGTTGGCTTCGGCCATGCTTGAGACTTTGAAGACCATGCCATCGGGCGCGAGGTTGCCGAAGCAGATTTGCATGTCGGCATAATCTTTGAACGGTTTGTCTAAAGGAGCGATTAAGACCTGGTCTTCCTCGACCTTGGGTTGCCCGGCTAGATTTTCAGCCAACGTCTTGCCAGTCACCGTGAGGCAACTCCCGTCGAGCAGGCCGCCTTCTAACAAATGAGCAAGCAAGAGCGGCGTCCCACCCAGGCGGTGGAGATCGATCATAGTTTGTGATCCACGCGGGGCGAAGTTGCACAGCACGGGAGTGCGCCGGAGAATAGGCTGAATGTCTGCTAGCGTAAACTCAACACCAGCTTCGCGGGCAAGTCCGAGTAGATGAAGGATGCCATTGGTCGACCCTCCGATTGCGGCGATGGTCGTGACTGCGTTGGTGAAAGCCGATTTTGTTAGGATGTCGCGTGGGCGAATGCCCTTCTTGAGCAAACGACGCACCGCTTTGCCGACATGACCGCATTCATCACGCTTGTCATTGCCGACGGCTGGATTTGACGAACTGCTAGGGAGCATCAAGCCGATGGCTTCCATGGCAATGCCCCAAGTATTGAAAGAGGCCGCGATGCCACAACCTCCAGGCCCCGGGCAGGCGTGACGAATGATCTCGTCTGCCTCCGCTTCGGCCATGTTGCCCATAGAGACGGCTGCTTGGGCATCATAAGGATCGAGAATGGTGATGGGTTTCCCCTTGTGGCAGCCCGGGGCGATGCTGCCACCACTGACGAGGAGCCCTGGGTAGTTCAAACGCGCTAGGGCAATGGCGAAGCCAGGTCCATTCTTGTCGCAATGGTGCAATCCGACCAGGGCATCGTAGCAATGCGCGCTCGTCACCATCTCTGCCCCATTGGCGATGACATTCCGTGAGGGCAAGGACGCGTTGCCGCCTTCAAGCCCTTGAGTGAGATTATCACTCACTCCAGGGACGCCGAACGGGAAGCCGATGAGACCGGCTTCGGAGCAGCCCTCTTTGATCGCAGAACCAAGTTCATAAGCGTGGACGTTGCAAAGATTGCCTTCGACTAACGGAATGCCAATGCCTATTTGTGGCTTGTCGAAATCTTCCTCTGAGAAACCCAGCCCCCAATAGAAGGCTCGGAGGCCTTTCTGCCAACCACGGGTGAGTTGTTTACTATTCCAATTGGGCGACTCTGACATGTCTCTTCTATGCCGATCCTCGCCGTGGCTGTCAATCGTCACTGCGTTCCTCTTCGCGCTGGCGCTTTCGTGCTAACAACCGTTCCGTTGTCGATAGGTTGCTCTCGTCATTGGGAGCGGGCTCAGTTGTAGGAGCTGGTTTGGCTTCCTTGTTTGCGGGCTTTACGATCGCTTTGCGAGCTAGCTCGCGGCGTGTTTCGGGCACGGCTGCCTGCTTGCGCTTGAGGAGAGCGCTCATCGTTTTACCCGAGGATTCCTTTGCTTTCTTGCGGCTAAACCAACCTTTAATCACACTGAAGTCTAACTGAACACGACGCAGCCCGACATCAAGCGGCACGAGGCACGCGAGCAGGATGAGAAACCTGTCGATTACGGCGCGCGAAGACTCTTTGGTCACCCGTTCGAAATCGAATAGGACTGTTTCTTGACCAGTTAGCACGCGCCCACCGGTTCGCTCAGCGATATCTTTCAAGGCTTTCGTATTGGACTGCAGCTGTAGATACTCTGGAGAATAGGCGACCGGCAAACTGGAGATGGCCTTGTCTGATCGCCCGGCTCCCGCTCCAGCCGCGAGCACCTGGTAGCGTCCAGTGCCCCAGAGCGGGAAGGTGGCGTGATACCGTCGCGGTGCCACCTGGCTGAGGGTGACGACTTCCTCGCGATCATCGGGACCTATGACGCGTGCTTGCACTTCCATGAAGCCAGGCTCGTCATGGTGATCTTCCACCGAAATGATCCCTTGATTTCCAGATGCCGATACCTGGAGGTGGAGATCGCTCTCTTCTTCGCCACGTGAGATCTCGGTTAGGAGTTGGCTGACAAAAGCACGATATTTGTCCCAACGCATCCAACTCGCACCCCAGTTCGATGAGAGGTCGGAGGTGAACGCCGCAGCGGAGCCGGTGCCAAAGCGCCAGGTGGAGAGAACTGGATTGATTTCTTCATCCTCAGGCCCACGTAGAATGGTATGCGAGCGCGGCTTGGCGCTGGTTAGAACGTAGCCTAACAACTCGGGAGCGGCATCGATGCCTTTCAACACAGGGGAGGGGAATTCGATTCTTGGGGTGAACGGCTCGTTCTGAATCATGCTGCGTTTCAGTGTCTTCGCTTCCTTAATGAAGATGGAAGGGAGCTGCTCGGGATCGTTTGGCTCGTAATACCTTCCGCCCGTTTCTTCTGAGATAGACTCAAGAATGGCCGTGTCGCTTGGTCTGTGTGGGTTAATGCCGATCGTACTGACTGAGATCTTACCATCGACATATGCTTGGACGAGCGGAGGCGTCGGGGGCACGGGATCGCCATCGGAGATGATGATCATGTGCTTCATGGCGGCGTCATTGACTTTGAGCGCGTCGAACGCAAGTTGCATCGTGGGTGCAAAGGTTGGCATGTCACCTGGCTGAGCCTGGTTGATCTTCATGGCCAGCCTCTCGTAATTATCGACTTTGGTTAGGGGGAAGATCCACTGTTCCTTGCCGCCTTCGTAGTCGACGATACCAACTTCGTCTTCGGAACCTAACACTCGGACGGCCTGCTTGGCGATGCGCTTGCCCCAGGTATTGCCGCCTTCGAATTCGCAGGTATGGAGGATGATGACCAAGGCGCCTTTCGGCAGGATCTTCTTCTGCTTGATGTCCATGGACACCGGCAACGTCTCCTCAATAGGGGTGCGATGGTAGCCGCCTGGCCCAAAGCTGTCCTCGCCACCGACCATGAGAAACCCCATACCTTGACTGTAGACAGCGCGTTTCACGGCTTCTAACTGAATGGCATCAAACGCGTCTGAGGGCACGTTGACAAAGACCACGCTATCATAAGGCATGAGAGAAATGGCTGTGCGGGGAAAGGCGTAAGCATCTTTGATTTCAATGATGCGATTGGATTCGCGCAGCGCCTGCACCATGGGCTCCCAATCGCGAGGATCGCCGTCCGGATTGGTCACAATGAGGGTCTTGCCTTCGCCGCGAAGGAAAAGGTCATTCACAGCCACGTTGTTGCCTTCCCAGCCGTCTTCGCCTTCGGGCATGATGAGGCGAGCCGTGTATTCGTAGTAGTTGGCCTCGCGCAAGTAGATTGGAAGTGTGAAGCGATTCTTGCCCGTCTGGAAATCGACTTCTTGGCGAAAGATCTCGTTGCCGTTATCTTGCACGATTAGCGTTCCACTTCCTTGGTGGAGGGCTGTGAGGAGAACGTTGGCCTCGTAGCTCTCGCCGACTTTCACGGTTGTGGGTAAATCGATTCGTTCTAGCCAGGCTTCCTTGTCGAGACTCATTTCTACCGGCAAGACATCCACGGCGATGCCGCGTGCATGAACCTGTTCTAACGTTGTGGTCACATCGCCCTCGGTTGACGTGCCATCGCTGATCAGCACGATTCTACCCGGGTTTTCCTCGGGAATGACAGCGGCAGCCAAGCCGAGACCTTTCTCCAAATTGGTCCCGTCCTTGGCGAGCTGCGAATTCACCGCCTCAAAGGGGAACGATTGTCGTGGTGGAAGCTCCACGGCGGCATCGCTTCCGAAGAGCACCAGACCTACAGAGTCTTCCTCTGATTTGCTTCCGGCGGTTTCCAGGATGTAACGGATCGCCTCGTCTTGCACCGGGCGACTCATCGAGTCGGAAAGGTCGAGCGCATAGATCAGGGCAAGATCGTCGTTCTCTCTCACGGCGCGAGGCCCAGCCAGCGTCATGAGAAAGAGTCCTAACAAGATCAATCTCAAGGCGAGTGCGAGCAAACCGCGCACTCGGCCCAAGCCGTGATAACCCTGGTGATGAAGCCACCACACCCATGGAGCGAGACCCACGAGAAAGAAGACCCACCGGTGCGAGAAGCGCACGGTTTGCTGAGACTCGAGAACGATTACGGTGGTCAGGAAGACCACGAGGAATGAGCACAACGGCATGACGCTTCGCCAGGTGATGCTGCGCCGCATGGGTGGGATCAGCGATGTCCAGAAGGGGCGGCTCTGAGTTCTGCTAGTCACGTTTCGAATGTTGTTTCGGCATCCTGGCCGGAACCCGAGCAGAATGCTCAGGCAATCCTATGGTAGCTTCTTTGCTCTAGCATCTAATTCTTCCAACTTGAGTCGCACACTCATGACATAGGGCATTTCGCCCTTCGTCCAGTGGCCATAAGTTGTCGTGACCAGGGTCCCGTCGGGAAGCACTTCCACGCCCGGATAGGCACAGTCTTGACCCTTGTGGTTGTCCATGAGACGCACGCGGTACTGTCCCTCTTCACCTCTGACGATGTCTTCGTATTTGCCAACCCATGCGACCCAATCGCCCTTGGTGGGGCTTTGCAGAGTGGTGTCGCGGAAAGAGATGAACAGGCGTCCATCGGGAGCGTATTGCCCGGTATGACGGTCACCCGTGAGTGCGGCTGGGGTTTCGCGCGGTGCAGACCACGTCTCGCCTTCATTTTCCGAGAGCATCACGTGGGAATTTTTGCGACGGCTATTCTCACGTAACAACATGGCGAGCTGTTTCCCATCCGGAGAACGAATCACGCCAGGCTCACATAGGTGCACATCGGTGCCGGTCCAAAGAGTCCTAGGAGTCGACCAGGTGAGCCCGCCGTCAGTGGAGTTGGTTTGATAGAGGGTGAATCTCGTAGGGGTCTCGCGCTTGGCGACCTGAGTGAAGAAACGTCCGTCATCATGAAAGAGTGCTATGTAATGTCCCGGTGTCTCCTGAGAAACGACGGCCCCCATGACGACGATGCCACCCCAGTCACCGGCGGGCTTCAGTGGTGACCACGTGCGGCCGTCATTTTCAGAAACGGAAAGGCGTGCCGGGTAAAGGCCCGACCACATGATGAGGCGTTTCTTGCCATTGGCATCGACCACGCGGTGAATAGTAGGCACCTCCTTGGAGGTTGCCCAATTCTCAGGCACAGGCAGTCGCCCGCTCCAGGTCAGGCCGGCATCCACGCTGCGCTTCATGACGATGCCGCCTTTGCCGTGGCCCTTCGGATACACAGTGATCATCGTCTTATTGTCCTCTAACAGCACCGTCGTGGGATGGCCCAGATACTGGCCGGCCTCACGATCGACAAGGACCTGACGGTGCGTCTCATTTGCCAGATCGACGATCGGAATCGTATAACCCGGAGGCTTCGTGGGGCGTTCGGCGTAGGCTTGATGGAGCCCAAACAGCAGAACTAGTGCCCAACTCGATACTTGCTTCATGATCAAGCCCTACTCAAGATAAAGGCATTCGAGCAATGCCAAACTCTAGATTCGACTGCCATGACTATTTTTAAAACGATTTCTATTCTGACGCTCTCGTCGGTGCTTACAAACTCCCTCTTTGCAAAAGAAGCTCCCTATTCCGAAGCGATTGAAGTCATCAAGGCAGTGCAGAATGAGGGCGAAGGCAACGAGGCTGCAGCGGCGGCCTGGAAACAGATTATCCAAGGAGACGCAACTTCAGTCGTGCCTGTGCTCGAAGCGATGAATGGTTCCAATGGTCTTGCCTCTAATTGGCTCATTTCGGCGGCACAGGCGATTGTTGATCGAGAGCTTACGAATGGCAACGCGCTTCCTTTAGAGCAGTTGGGTGCCTTTCTAATGGATACACGTCAGGAAGCTCGGGCGCGGCGCTTGGCGTTCGAGCTCATTCAACGCGTCGATCCAGAGACCGCACAGCAGTTGGTTCCTGGAATGATCAATGACCCTAGCAATGCGCTGCGTCGAGACGCTGTGGCGGGTTTGCTAGATGAGGCCGAGGCTATGGTGGAGGCGGAGAAGAAGCCCGCCGCTTCCATTGTCTATCGTCAAGCTCTCGGGGCGGCACGGGACATTGACCAAGTGGAATCCGCTTCGAAGGCCTTGCAGGAACTCGGTCAGAAAGTGGACCTTCCGAAGCACTTCGGATTCCTTATGCATTGGTCTGTCGTTGGTCCTTTTGACAACACGGAGCGCAAGGGATTTGATACGGTCTTTCCTCCAGAAGAAGGGGTGGACTTGACTGGTGAGTATGATGGCAAAGCCGGCAAAGTAAGCTGGTCAAGATTAGCCACGTCGGACAACTACGGCATGGTTGATGTGAACAAAGCGTATGGGCCACTCAAAGAAGTGACGGCCTACGCGTTTACGGAATATGAATCGCCCAGTGATCAGCCAGCGCAGCTTCGACTTGGCTGCAAGAACGCGTGGAAGATCTGGTTGAACGGCGAGCTCGTTTTCGCACGAGACGAGTATCATCGTGGTATCCGCATTGATCAATACCAGCTTCCTGTGAACCTGCAGAAGGGAAAGAACACCCTCCTTGTGAAACTCTGTCAGAATGAGCAGGAGGAAGACTGGACCGTGCAGTGGCAGTTCCAGCTTCGGGTCTGCGATGCGACAGGAACAGCACTTCTCGCTACGAATCGCTTGCCGACGCCTACTAGCAGACAGGCTAGAGCCAGGAATGAAAGCTAACTTGGAGTGTCCACGATACCAGACCTTACTGATGATGAAACTTACTCTTACCCTTTTCCTTTGCTCCCTCACCTTTAGCGCTGCTGAAGACTGGAGACAATTTCGCGGTCCCAGTGGTAGCGGCTATACCAAGTCATCCATTCCTGAGAAGCCCGAGGTTGCCTGGTCTCTCGATTTACCTGGAAAGGGGCTCTCCAGTCCGATCATTGTTGGTGAGCACGTGTACTTGACCTCTTCTAGCGGCGCAAGCCAGGAGCGGCTCCATGTATTCTGTTTTAAGGCAAGTGATGGTGCGAAAGTATGGGAACGTCAGTTCTTCTCTACAGGGCGCACGATGTGTCACGATAAGACGGCTGTGGCGGCTCCCACTCCGGTCAGCGACGGGAAGCGAATCTTAGCCCTGTTTTCTTCGAATGATCTCTTCTGCCTCGATCTCGAAGGGAACGTGCTGTGGCTACGCGGCCTTACCAATGACTATCCTAATGCCAGCAACAGCTTGGGGCTTGCCTCCAGTCCGATCATCGCTGATGGCGTCTTCATTGCCCATGTAGAGAATGACAGTGAATCGTTTGCAGCGGGAATCGAGCTCGAAGCTGGTAAGAATCTTTGGAAGAAGGACCGTACGAAGCGAGCAAATTGGACCTCACCAATTGTGGTAAAGGGGGCGGATGGCAAAGAACTCGCTGCCCTTCAGGGGAGTAAGGGCGTTGATGTAGTTGATCCCAAGACTGGAGCTGTTGTGTGGCGCTATGATGAAGGGGCTTCGACGATCCCATCAAGTGCTGCCGATGCCCAAGGTAATCTCTACATTCCCTCAAATGGTCTCACTGCGGTGAAGCCAAGGAAGGACGGCAAGTCTGAGCAACTCTGGCGGAATGCTGGCATGCGTCCAGGGACAGCAAGTCCGTTAGTCCAAGAAGCCAAGGTTTTCGTCATCACAAATGCCAACGTGCTTACCTGTGGCGACCTCGAATCGGGCGCTCGCGTCTGGCGTATGCGCCTCGAGGGCCCCATTGGAGGCTCTCCGGTGGCTAATGACTCCCACCTCTACGCCTTCAGTGAGAAAGGCTTGTTCCAGGTCGTCCAGTTGGGCGAGGAGAAAGGCGAAGTGATACACACGGTAGATCTTGGTGAGATGATCCAGTGCACGCCGGCTGTTGCGGATGAAGCGCTTTATGTGCGCAGCAATGGGCGCCTTTGGAAATTGGGGAAAGCGCAGGGGTAGATTCGTGACGTAGGATGGTTTGCCTCCTATGAAGAAGGTCTGGCGGTTGCAGCCGTTATCGTGGCGTTAGGGGGCGGTTTGCGTTCGCTACATGCAGGTGACGGTGAATCACATGGGTAGTGGCGAGACCCTACCATCGCCAGATAAGAAATACGAGGCGACTGCGTAGGCATGGTGGTCGGAATCATTCTGGGAAAACACGCGCCACTGGTTTGAGTTCAGCATTCGAGACGTTCGTTTCGGAAGCACCATCCAGACAATCGACACAGCGCCCAGCAATGGGCCATACTTCGACTCGAGATCAAGCCACAGCGTTGTCGTTTGGAACGAGGCATCAGATGCGGTGACATTTACATTTCCTCATATCGAGATTATGATGTACGTGCATTCGACTACGGAGCAATGATAGGTAGGCGTTGGCATGCATCGTAGTTTCTGCCTTGGGGCCACGTAACAGAACTCGCCAGAGTTTTTGGAAGTCGACGCTGCTCGCCGGGAACCCTGGCGAGTTCCTCTACGCGAATTGGAGAAACAACCTACTCAAACAAATCGTCCCCGTCTTGAAGCCAGTGTTGGATCTCCTCAAACTTCATTGGGGCCTTCCCGCCGAACTTGGCGACCCAGCGAATCCAGAGGTTGCTGGCGGTTTGGCGGTCTTTGAGATTGCCGTCCGAATAGTAGCCGAAGTCTTGTTCGGTGATGGAAGCGAGGATCTCGTGACTTTGGTTTCGGAGATGGAAGACTTCGCTTTTCAGCAACCCTGCGAGGGTGGTCAGGCTGACTCGGTTCTGATGAGAAGCCGCGACCACGGCGGCTTCTAAGCGCACTGTCTCTTGCGGATCTTTGAGCAAGGGCTCGATCAGGGCGGCAACATCGGCTTGGGGCGCCTGGAGTTTTTGGATACCGATCAAGCCCAGTTCTCGCACGAATGGCGTGGAGCTGGTGAGGGCTTCTTTGAGATTGGGAAGGTCCTTGGCCTCAACCGTCGCTTTGAGAGCTTCCCGGCTTAAGCGTGAGGACTCACTGCTGGTAGCCTCACGTCCTTCCCACGCTCCGAGGACGACGTCGGCTAGGCCGGCAACTTTCTCCGTCTGAACTTGGCGCATGAGAAAACGGAGTTTCTCTTCTGCACCTGTTTCTGCTTGGGCTTCGCTGATTACTTTCAGGGCAGTACGCCCTTCCTTGGTTAGGCGTGCTTCGGAATTTGTTAGAACGTCATGCAAACCCGTGGCTCCGACTAGCGATGCCATGGCGGCACGTCGTTCGGCGTAGCTTTCAGATTCAAGTGCGTTGATCTGCTTCTTGGTGAGGGCAATAGCTTCTAGTGTGGTTGCAAAGGCTGCTAACTTCTTTCGAAGGATTTTCGCGGTGTAGCCTCCTTGCTGGCAAAGGCCCGCACCAGGCAGACACAATACGCTTGCTAACACGAGGCTAAGGCGTAGGCAATGGGGCGGGGGGGTCCACATGATCGGGAAAGACTAGCCTCTCTTCCTCAAGATGCGAGCTGAAGTCCGTTGAGTGGGTAAGTGGGGCGACCTTCCAAAGTCGCCTTGGGGAATCCGAAAGCCCGGTAGAAACGGTATTGAAATGTCGAGCTATGATTTCGTGCTTAGATTTCTCAGCATTTCGGCGGCTACTTGTTTTCCGGCCTTGAGTGCCAGATCGAGTGGCGTGTCACCATCGGCATTGGTGGCCCCAATATTGGCTTCACCTTCCACTAATGTGTGGATGGCGCCACGGCATGTTCCCCTTGCCGCCAAGAAGTGCAACGCGGTTTGGTCGTTCGCATCCGCGATTTTCGGATCTGCGCCATACTTCAACCACGTCTGGACGCGACACCCATGACCATGATTGGCGCCGTGTAGAAGCTGGCCTCGATTGATGTCCCAACCGTGCTCAAGTAACAATTCGATGCGGGCAGCCATGGTATCGGATGGGAGGTGTGCGGATAGCCCATGATTTGGGTTGGCCCCCCTTTCCAGAAGAAACCGCGCTCCGTCGACCAGTCCGAAACGCAACTGCATGGTCAGCGGCGATTTGTCTAGGCTATTGAGACAGTCGACTCCGGCGCCGACTTGCAGGAGTACTTCTGCCATTTCGATGGATTTTCAATGATACATGGCGAGGCCAATGCCACGTCCTGCTATGATCTCGGATTCCGTGAGTTTTGGATCCTGACAAAGCCATTGCGTGACTTCATCGACTTGATCATTCAGAACGGAGTCGCGAAAGGCGCAGACGAGCTCTGGGGTGAGCAGTTCTGCGATCTGCAAATGCGTTTTCTGGTGAAGGCGTCCATTGTTTGACGCGACGAATGCTTGTAACAGTGGGTGGGCCTTATAAGCAGGCGGCTCGGCTTCGTCTGGATGGTCTTCTATCCAGGCGGAGGCTCCTGCGATGTCGCTGTTCGCGAGGCATTTGAGGAAGGGATGGTTGTCCATGGCCAGCCATAGAGTGCGCTGACCCGGCCGCGCTTTGGATCGACGGCCGATCGACTCGCGATTGGCCATAAGACCAGCTGCTTGCTATCTTGGCTTCGTTCCCAAGCTGCGCCGGGTCGGCGCACTCCAAATCAGTGATCAGTGTGCGCAGGTGCAGGCGTACTCCAGGTAGTCACAGCTTGGACACTGTGTGAGGTCGAGGGTAAATTTCTCCGTGACAGCTTTGCTCATGGCGTCTGCCTTGAGCATGACGACGACGGGGAAGTCATCTCCATCGGGTAGCGCTTGACCTGATACGAGTGCACCGCCTACTCTTGTGAATGTTAGAATTGTGGGATTCGAGCGATCACCGGCGATGACAGTTACTTCTTGTGAGCCAGGGGCTATCGCCTTGATTTCATCATCGACGAAGGTGATCTGGACTTTACTAGACTCCGTCACAAAGAATTCTGCGTGGGGCTCAAAGCTAGTGATCACCCGGCCGCCGTTAGGCCCGGCGATGATGGTGTCGTGTTCGTGACCGTGATCATCGCCGTCATGATCGTGACCTTCATCGCCGTCGTGGTCTTCGGCGTGCTCGTCGTGATCATGTCCTGCGTGATCGTCGTGATCATGTCCTGCGTGATCGTGGTCACCATGTTGGTCCCCTTCGCAAGCCACGAGGCTAAAGACGGTGGCCGAGGTTAAGACGAAGAGAAGGACTTTCTTGAGTCTCATAATTAGGTTTGGTGTATGGTTTGATGGTTGTTTAGGTAAAAAATCATGGGCGCTAGTCGCTGGCGGCGGCTTTCTGATCGATCGACCGTTGGGCTGCTTTGCGTCCGAATGTGTAGAAGACAGCGGGGGTCACTCCGAGCCCAAGAAAGGTTGAGGTAACAAGACCTCCGACAATGACGACAGCCACGGGATGAAGGATTTCTTTACCAGGCTGTTCAGCGGCTAGAACGAGAGGAATCAAGGCGATCCCAGCAGAAAGAGCGGTCATAAAGACGGGAGCGAGGCGTTCTAAGGTGCCCCGTTCGATCATTTCTCGAGTAAAGCCTTCGCCTTCATGGCGCATGAGATGAAGGTAGTGGGAAAGGAGCATGACACTATTGCGAGCGGAGATGCCAGCCACAGCAATGAAGCCGACGAGTGTGGCGATACTGATATTTTTCAAGGTGAGCCAGGTGAAGACGATCCCGCCGACCAGGGCCAAGGGAATGTCTGCCAGGATCTGCACCGCGAAGACGGCGGTCTTGAAGTAATTGAAGAGGAGGAGCGCGATGATGACGAAGACGGCGATGCTCATCCAAGCGATCCGTTTCGTGGCTTCTTGCTGAGCCTGAAACTCGCCTTCGTAACTGATAAAGACGTTCTTTGGTTGAGCCACCTTCTCCGAGACCTTGGCCTGAAGGCGTCTGACAAGACCGGCGAGATCTCGCACCGTAGGGTTGATGCTGACGACAAACCGACGTTGGGTGTTTTCACGTTGAATGACGTTAGGCCCTTTCGCGTTTCGAATCTTCGCGATGAGGTGCAGAGGGATTCGTTGTCCTGAGAGGGTGTCGATGTAGAGATCGCGGAGACGGTCTGGCTGTTCACGCCATGACTCTGGCAAACGCACAACAAGTTCGACGGTGCGCTGGCCTTCGTAGAGCTGGCCCACCGTGTCACCAGCCATAAGTGCCGAGAGTTGTGAATTCAAAGCGCCCGGAGTGACGCCGTAGGCAAGAGCGCGTTCGCGATCAACTTCGATTCGGAGTTGAGGAATGGGGGCTTGCTGTTCGATACGCGCTGTTTCCAGCCCGGGAATGCTGTGGGCCACCGTTTGAATGTCGGTGCCTACGCGCCGGATCTCGTCCAGACTGGGGCCGAATACTTTAATCGCGATCTTCGCAGAGACACCGCTTAGCATGTGTCCAATCCGATCTGCGAGTGGCCCGCTGACCACACTGAAGGTGCCGGGAATGGTTCGGACCTTCAGTCGAATATCTTCTAGTACTTCGGCCCGTGAGCGCGAGTTCTCGTCGGTGATAAAGTCTATATCGAACTCCACAGTCGACACGGGTACAATATGATCACCGCGTTCGGCGCGACCGACCCGACGACCAACTTGGCGCACCTCAGGAATCGAAAGGAGTAGGCGATCAGCGATGTCCGAGATGGCGTTCGTTTGGGTGAGCGAGGTGCCGGGAGCTGCCGTAAGTGCGACCAGAGCTGTTTCCTCGCGGAATGATGGAAGAAAGGCCTGCCCCATTGTGGGATATAGTGACAGGGCTCCCGCAACGAGCATGGCAGCCAGTGCCATGACCACGAAAGGGGCGCGCAGTGCGAGCCGCAACCAGGTGTGTTTAAAGATCGATTTCAGAACGCGAACGAGCTTGCTATCCTGGTGTTCCTTGCCCTGCTTGGGACGCAGCAGCAGCGAGCAAAGCACTGGAATGACTGTAAGCGAGACGACAAAGGAGGCAGACATGCTCACCATCGTTGCGATGGCAATTGGAGTGAATAGGCGGCCCGCAACCCCCGTGAGTCCTAGCAAGGGTACAAACACGAGCAGGATGAATAGCGTTGCGTAGAGGATGGAGTTTCGAACTTCGCCTGAGGCGCGTGCGATGACGTCCAATTTAGGCTTAGGTTCGGGCAAACGGGCATTCTCTCGAAGGCGTCGAAAGACGTTCTCGACATCGACAATGGCATCGTCCACGACCATGCCAATAGCTACGGCGAGTCCTCCGAGCGTCATGGAGTTCACACTGATATCCATCATTCGGAAGACCAAGACGGTGATGGCAAAGGACAACGGCATGGCCATGAGCGTGATGAAGGTAGTCCTGAAGTTGAACAAGAAGAGAAAGAGCACGAGGATGACCATGATCGCGCCGTCACGAATGGCTTCACCGAGGTTGCCAATAGCATGTTCGATGAAGTCTGCCTGGCGGAACAGGGCGGTGATTTCAACGCCTTCGGGAAGTGTTTTTTGTAGTTCTGCGAGAGCATCTTCGACTTTGGCTGTGAGTTCCAAGGAATCGAAGCCAGGACTCTTGGTGACACTGAGGATCACGCCCGGCGTGCCATTGATAGCGGCATCGCCACGCATGGGTTCCAGGTCCCAGACGACAGTCGACACGTCAGCGATCTTGATCGGACGGTCATTGACATGCTTGACGATGGTTGAGCCGATATCGTTGAGATCGGTGGTCATGGCCAAGTGCCGGACCATGATCTCTTGGGGGGCTGATGTTAAGGTTCCGCCTGTGGTGTTTGAGGCTGCAGCAGCCGTGGCTTCACGCAGTTCATCGAACGTGACATTCAGCGCCAACATCTTTTCCGGGTCAGGCTGCACCTGCACCTGCCTTACGCCGCCTCCCATCGCGAGGACTTCTGCGATACCGAGAATACTCTTAAG
>JAACDM010000119.1 GCA_009936795.1 Verrucomicrobiaceae bacterium
ATCTCGCTCCGGACTCCCTCAAGATGAGTGACAACTTTGATCCCGGTGGTTTGCCTCAGCCCGGAGTCTCCAAGTTCGCCTAATCGCTTCCCGCTTTCAGAGTTTCTATGATACGAATCAAGTTCTCGCTGGCCATCGTCTTCGGCCTAGCATTGCCCTCGCTCGCATTTGGGGAGGCCATCGACTTCACCACCCAAGTCAAACCCATCCTTGAATCCACTTGCGTCAATTGTCACGGACCCGACGACGCCGACGGCGATCTCCGTCTAGACACGCGCGCCCATGCCCTCAAAGGCGGTGACTCCGGCCCCTCGCTCGTCCCCGGCAAACCAAACGAGAGCACCCTCTACACTCTCACCATCCTTCCGGAAGACGATGACGAGATCATGCCTCCCAAAGGCGCCCCCCTAGCAAAGAGCCAGACAGACATCCTCAAAAAATGGATCGAAGAAGGCGCCCCCTGGCCAGAAGACGCCGAACTCACCAGTGTACCGCGAATGAAGTTCGAGAAACACATACAACCGATCTTCGAGCTAAACTGTATCACCTGCCACAATCCCGACAGTAAGAAGAGCGAGTTCGACATGACCACTCTCGCCGCCGTCCACGAGACTCTTGAGGTCGCCCT
The DNA here is from genome assembly GCA_009936795.1 of Verrucomicrobiaceae bacterium. GTDB lineage: Bacteria > Verrucomicrobiota > Verrucomicrobiia > Verrucomicrobiales > DEV007 > JAACDM01. Next base: position 629 of record JAACDM010000119.1, read on the forward strand.
CATACCCTTCAAACCCGCGGAAAGTGAAATCCTCGTCACCATGACCCTACCGGAGGACGATGACGACCTCATGCCACCTACCAAACAGGGCGGCCCTCTGCCCAAGAAGGACATCGACATGGTCCGCATGTGGATCGAGCAAGGCGCCATATGGCCAGAAGACCTAAAATTAAAGGCGCGCAGCGCGAAAGAAACTGGACGTCCACCTTCTCCAGATAGCCTCGCCTTGGTCGAGAAGATCCGCACGCATATCCTAGAGACTAGCAAGATAACGGAACAAGGCGCCATGAAAGCCTACGGCAGCAAGGTCCCTCGTACCAATGCAGACTATCACATGGTGCCGATCAAAGGTGGCGAGTTCACCATGGGAAGTCCAGACGATGAAGACGAGCGTCGTAATGACGAAGGCCCTCAAGTGAAGGTGACGATTGAACCATTCTGGATGGGCAAGTACGAAGTCACTTGGTACGAATACGGCCCTTACATGATAACCCCAGTGGACCGCTATAAGGACGGTGCCAAGAAAGCCCCCGCTGAAGGCGATACCATCGTAGACGCTGTCAGTATGCCTACCCCGCCATACACGGAGATGAGCTTTGGCATGGGCCAGGAAGACAACCCAGCCATTAGCATGACTCAGCACTCGGCCAATAAGTATTGCCAATGGCTCAGTGCCCAAACCGGCCACTACTACCGCTTACCTACGGAAGCCGAGTGGGAATACGCCTGCCGAGCAGGCACCACCACAGCCTACTCCTTCGGAGACGACATCGATGACTTGGAAGACTACGGCTGGTTCTATGACAACAGTGATGCCAAGTATCAAAGGGTGGGCCAACTCAAACCGAACCCCTGGGGACTCTACGACATGCACGGAAACGTCATGGAATGGACCTGCGATCAGTACGACCCAGGCTACTACGCCTCATTGGAAGCAGCCGTCAGTTCTCCGCACAAACGCATCACCAGTCTCTACCCAGTCACTGCCCGCGGCGGAAGTTGGGACGACGATCCAGAGATGCTGCGAAGTGCCTCACGTTCCGGTTCCTCAGCGAACTGGAAAAAACGTGACCCTCAACTTCCCAAAAGCATCTGGTATCATACAGACGCCCCTTGGTTAGGCTTCCGCCTCATTCGCCCTCTCAAGGTACCCAGCGCCGAGGAAATGTACCACTACTGGACCAGTGGTGTCGCAGGGACGGACGAGTAAGACGAGTCCATGAAAGGATAGCCATTCCTGGCCGTCCGCTCAAACGGGCAAGACCTCAACCTCGTCGCCAGCGGACAAGTGCGTTTCAGCTGGGACACGCGCCAACGCGCTGGCCTTCGACAATCCCAGCATCCCGTGAGACTTCTGCAATCCCACCAAATCGAAAGTCCGGGCGACAAGATCAAGATGCCCACGCAAATAATGCGGGCGATTCGCATCGTTCTTGGCCGGACGTTTGAGCACAGCTCGGAGCCGAGCAGGAGCAGGCAATCCGAGCCAAGATCGCAAGGCAGGCACGGCAAACAGATAAAAGCTCACAAAGCTCGACACCGGGTTCCCCGGCAATCCGAGCACATGACAATCTCCTAACGTTCCAACGAGAACTGGTTTCCCTGGCTGAACTCGCACTCGCCAGAAATGTTCACGCATTCCGAGATCCCGAAGCACTCCACGAACGTGATCATGGTCCCCCACCGAAACCCCGCCGGATAGGAAGAGGAAATCATTCTCCCCCACCACTGAGGCAATCGCTTGGCGTAAAGAAGCAGGGTTGTCGACTACATGTCCTCGTGTCCATCCGGGAAAGCCCTGTTCGGCTCCCATGGCACACAACATCAACGCGTTACTCTCATACAGCTCGCCTGGAGCCAACAAATCTCCCACCGCCTTTAACTCATCGCCAGTAGAGATCACGTGAGCGCGAATCTGAGGTTTCACTACCACCTCGCCACATCCCTGAGACGCCAGGAGCGCCATCCGCTGAGATGTTAGAATATCACCCGGAGAAAGAATCGTCTGTCCCTCACACAAATCATCACCAGCCTCGCGAAAGCCGCGGCCAGGCACGATAGCATCCTCGATCTCCACGCGATCATCACCCAGCACACGCACCACCTCCTGCATGATCACCGCCCCCGTCCCTTTCGGCAACGGTGCCCCAGTGAAGATCCGCACCGCCTCTCCTTCTGAAACCGCTAGCTCCAAATCAACCCCAGCAGGCTGCTCACCAATCACTCGAAACCCTGCCCCAACCTCATGGCGACCTTTCGGTAGCGCATAACCATCTACCATCGCATTGGCAAATCTCGGCATCGGCATTGTGCTCCGCACCGTGCTCGCCGAAACCCTCCCTAGCACGTGTTCTAACACTACCCGATCCTCACGATCAGTCTCAGAGATCGACGCCGAGAGGCATTTGTAGGCTTCCGCTTCTTCCAACATCACTATCACTCTGGCAACCGCTCCATAAACGTCTCTCCTTCATCGGGCTCCCACTGTGGCAGCGGCAGAGGATCCATATCTCTCACCGGCCTTCTTGGCTCGACATCATCACGCATGGCCGGCGGCGTAAACGCATTCGGGGATAAAGGATCCGGCTCAGCTTCAGCCACGCTATCAAGCCTTCTTTCGGAGTGTAGTTGAGGCCTACGCAAGGCAACAGGAGGCTTTCCACTCGCATTCCTCGTGGTCGGTGCCCGCAATAGACGTGGAATGGCATCGATATTCACGGTCACCTCATCCGACCCATCTCCTTTCGGATAATCCAAGACCACTTGATCGCCCAACTTCGGGCGCCCAGAAACAATCGTGGCCACTTGATGCGCACCCCGACGTTTCAACGTCGTTCGAAGGGCTGAAGGCCCACCCTCAGACACCCCACGCAAAGTCGCCCCATCCGGCAACCTTACTCCTTGCTCCAAGTTTATCAGCACAAAAGGTGGCGTCTGATCTCCCCGAACAAACGCAATCTCCCCCACCACCAGCTCCTTCGCGGAAGGCGGTGAATTCGGAGCCCTCTCTGTAGCCCCCACCGTTCTCCCCAAACGCGTCGACCGACACCCTGAAAACAAGGCCAGAATAAGCAAGGCGTTTAGAAAGTAGCGCATGAACAACGTAAACTATGGAACTCGCCACCGGCGAGGCAATCGAATGTTTCCAAGAGATAATCCATTGACGGACCTGAAGAAACCGCATTAGTAGA
>JAACDM010000698.1 GCA_009936795.1 Verrucomicrobiaceae bacterium
ACCCTACCATCTATCTTAAAAACAGCAAGGCGAAACCGTTATCAAACACACCCTAGGGGCTATTGATTGTAAACTAGGGTCGGGGTGAGCTTGCTGTCTCTATCTCTTTCCTGCTATGGTTTCCCCGGAATACACTCTTGCTAGTGACCGCGGTTGTTGACGATGCCGGAGATCTTTGAGGTCGCTGGAACTCCTTACGAACCTCAGAAAGTTAAGCCTAAAAGAATGATATCGAACTGACTGTCAATAGTCGGAATCAACAGAAGTGGCGAGTCGGCAAAATGTTGGAAGGTAGTGGATTGTCCCTCACCAATCTCTCTCTATACTTGGATGTGGGGAAAAGGACTGCGTTGATTATAAGTTAGTGTTATTAAGTGGGCGGGAGTTTTCTTGAGAGATTCTTAATTTTCTTCACCGAATTCCAAGATCTTTGCGAAACGGCCTTCCCCCTTTGAGCGAAAACCATCACAATCCTGTGAACTTGCCAACCTGACTTGATGAATCGATTCGCCTTATTGATCCGACTGTTTCTGTTTAGTTTATTTTCTGTCTTCGGGATTATGCTAATTGTTGCTGCAGATTCGGAGTCTACGTGGGAGGTTGGTGTGGCTTCTGTCGTCATCACGCCAGATAGACCGACTTGGATGGCGGGCTATGCTAGCCGAAAGACGCCGTCTGATGGTGTGGTGCTCACGGACCTCTGGGCTAAAGCCTTGGCGGTTGAAGATGCGGCGGGTAACCGTGGGCTCGTTCTCTCACTCGATTTGATCGGGATCGATCGGGAGATGTCCGCGCTGATCTGTGAAAAAATTGGGCAGGCCTACGGATTGAGGCGTGAGCAGATTGTGATTGCGACCTCACACACCCACAGTGGGCCTGTGGTGGGCCGACGAAACCTCGGACCGCTGCACTGGTGGCTTCTTGATACGCAGCAGCAGCAGAAAGTCGATGCCTATGCTGAGATTCTTGTCTCTAAAGTCGTTGCGGTGGCGGGGAGTGCCATTGCTGATTTGGAGCCTGCTAGGGTGCAGTGGGGAAGCGGCCTCTCTACCTTTGCCGTAAACCGGCGTGAGAATCCCTCTAATAAAGTTTCTGAATGGCGAGACGGGGGAACACTAAAGGGACCGGTCGATCACGATGTGCCTGTGCTCAGTGTGCGTGATCCCGAGGATGCTACGCTGCGTGCGGTTCTCTTCGGATACGCCTGTCATGCTACGACCTTGTCGGGTCTGCAATGGTGCGGCGACTACCCAGGGTATGCTCAGATCGCGATCGAGAAAGAACATCCCGGTTGCGTGGCGCTGTTCTGGGCAGGCTGCGGCGCGGATCAGAATCCATTGCCGCGTTCCGAGATTGTGCTAGCAGAGAACTATGGAGCTGAGCTGGCCGAGGCCATTGAGAAAACCCTCGACTCTCCGATGCCGGAAGTCGCGCCGAAACTGACGGCGCAGTTTCGCGAGATTGAGGCACCTCTCGCCGATCTGCCCACCATCGAACAGTTTCAGGAAACCGCCACCAAAGCGGAAGGCTACGAACGAGCACGGGCGCGGTATCTGTTAGCCGAGAGTAAGAAGAGCGGCGGAGACAAGGCCGGTCTGGATGGAACGTATCCCTTTCCAATTGGTGTTTGGTCACTTGGAGATGAGATTGATTTCGTCTGGCTGGGAGGCGAAGTCGTGGTGGATTATGCGAATCGATTGAAACGCGAGCGACTTGGTGAAAAGACTTGGGTGGCCGCCTACGCCAATGATGTCATGGCTTACATTCCCTCTCTCCGCGTCCTTAAAGAAGGAGGCTATGAAGGTGGCGGTTCGAATGTTTACTACGGATTTCCTGCTCTTTGGGATGAGGCCATTGAGGAAACCATCATCGGTGCGGTCCACGAAATGAAACCGGTCAAGGCCGCGCCGTGATCTCCGCTGCTGCTGTCATCCGCGATTGATCAGATTCGAATTGCCTCATGGCAGTCGATCGATTGAAGTTTGCCTGAACTTAGCAAATTGATTCCGCTTTCTGTCGGTTCGATAGCTTTCCTAAATGCGATGAATTTGGCAATAGGAGACGTGCTATGCTCATGGAGACTAGCCGAATGATCGCTCGTGAATGGTCGTGGATGACGCCACCCGGCTGCTTGAATCTCGCTTTGGCTATTGTAACATGCCGTCGACAAGAACGATGTCGGCAGCGGTTTCTAAAAGTGCGACCTCGTGTAATAGCAGCGTGTCACTAGCAGCGTGTCACTAGCCGGATAGACTTCCCCCATCGCCCTTGAAGCAAGGGGGTAAGAATCTCGTAGTGGGACAAACGTTGTCCTGTAGAGAGAATCATAGGTTTTTGTTCACCGACGGTTAGATGCCCGGTGTTAGCTGCTGCAAGGTAAAGGTATGCTCCTCTTTAATGATGCCGGATTGGTCAATCAGGCGAAACGTGACCCGAGGGTCTTTGCCAGAGGTGTCGAATGTGAACTCACCACAAGCGATGAAATCCCCACCTCCATAACCAAAGAGTTGCTCTGGGCAATTCTTGACCAGCCCGGCAGGGCCTGAAACGCCACCCAGTGTCGCTGCTTCAAATTCATGAAAGGCAAATCCTGACGGGCGTGGGATCTTGAATCCGCGAGCACCATGGCGGTCGCCGCTGATTAAAAGAACACCACCGATCTTTTCTCGTTCTATCAAGCCGAAGATCTCTTCCCGGGCTTCAACGTCCCAGCTGCCCCACGAATCCTTGGCCTTGCTAACATAATCACTCCACATCGTACCGCTGCTGATGATCTTGAACGGCGCGGTGGAGGATTGCAGTGTATTCTTGAGCCAAGTCATTTGCTGTTCGCCAAGATAGGAGTGCCTTTGGTTGCGGCGGATGTTGTCCCTGCAGGAGCGCGTGTCTAGCATGATCACTTCTGTTGGCCCTATTCGCGTATTGAAATAGATACCTTCCCTGTTATCGCTCGCCATCGGATTGTTCCAGTTTTGCCGCCAGACTGACCTAACGGCATCGCGGTCTGCCGCACTGAACCTCTTGGGGATTCCATTGAGGTCATTGTTAAAGTAATCGTGATCGTCCCAGGAGGCATAAACGGGAATGTTTGCCGTCAGGTCTCGCCAGGGCGCGGAAACATCGCGAAGCTGGTAGTCCGCCCGATGCATGTTGATCTGGTCTTCACGATCATCAACAGCACTGTCACCCAGGATCAACATGGCGTGCGGCGCGCGCATACGTATTTGCGTAAACAAATTTGGATTGTGGATGCCAATCTTGTGGCAACACGATCCGAATGAGACGCGAAACACACCCTTTGCGTCGTCGACCGGCGCGGTGACAAACTCGCCCTCGGCGACATTCTGACCGTTTGCCAGAACCTCATATCGGTATGCGGTGTTCGGCACGAGTCCTCCGATGCGAACACGTTGATCTATTCCACTCTTGAGGGGCTTAACATCGATTGACTGAGCGGCCCCTCCGTCCTCATTCGTTACCTTAATCGACAACGCCCCAACCTGGGCAGGTCGAAGCCATACAGTAACACTGTCTGAATGCAGGTCGCCAAGCATCGGCCCACCCATGATGGGGAGGTCATGAGTTTTGGCCGCTTTTACTATGGTAGGATCGGAAAAGTCCGCCGTGGGCGATCCGTCGAAGACGGCTCGGGATTTCAGATAGAACGAGCGGATATTCTCTGGCAAACGTTTGAAGCTATCGAGTAGCTGGGTATCGACTTCGAGGGTTCCCTTGTGGGCATCTTTGAGCGAAACCTTGAAGAGTGGTGCGGTGACTCTGGCGACCGCGCGGGGACCGAAGGCCAATACCGAGACTATCATCGTCAAAAACGGTCGACGTCTGAAAGTTCTATCTGTAGGTAGTTTCATTGATTCAGTTTGCTGTGATAAAGGGCCCACTGTCTAGAAACTGATTCAATTTAACCATGCTGGATGGAGTTCCGGCTGAGCTCTTAGGTAAAAGCTTCTCAGGACGGACTAAACGGTTGCAGACGTTGTCAGAGACTTGAACGATGTGAAATTGCCGACATCTCTGACATTTAGTAACTGAAGATGGAGAGTCGATTTAAGGGGACTTTCAGAGGCTTTCCCACCTCAGTGTTTCCGGAGTTCCGCCGCTGACGCTCTAGTTGATTGACACGATAGTTGGGCATAGCTACAATGAAACGGTGAAAGCGCTAAATATTTCGTTTTTGATGGCCTTGTTGGCGGGATCCGTGACCTCGTTTGGTCAGGAAAGTTCGGTGGATCCGGTGTTACTCGATCCTCCTCCAGCTGATTTGCCAGAGCCGACGACGCTTGCCCCGGTGCCCATGCCGGAGCCTGCTTTTCCCAAGGAGGCAGCAGCAGCGGCGGCTTCGAATATTGCCGCGGTGCCTTTGTCTGAGCAACTGAAGGGTGGGTCGATACCCTCTGAATCTCTGGCGAAGTCAGCCCCATTCTGGGAGTGTCGGTTACCGACCGGGGGCTTTACAGTTAAGGTTTCTGACATTGTTACAGTGAGTCTTCAGGAATACGTAGTCGATGATCATACTAAGATCTACGAGGTGATGGTTTCGACTCGCAGCGCAGTGTTTGCTCGATTCTATCATGAGGAACGCTTGGTTGTGAAGACGGCAGCTCAGCCGATGGTTGAGCCGCTGGTCGAAGGGCGTCTTGCGTTACAGAGGGTGCAAGCTCTGATCTCCACAGGGCACCATGTACGTGAGCAGGTCGCGGAGGATCATGGGCTTCCTAACAAGCGGTCGCTTGATGCTGCAGTGGCTCCTTCAGCAACTTACCGTCTCGGTCGGAAAGCAGATGTGCTTGCGCTCTATCAGAGCGCAAAGGCTGCGTGGAGAGATGGAGTTGAAGGGCTCTTTCAGTTGGCAGAGTAAGGGCTAGCGGGTCCAATTTTAAGGAACGGTTACTAAGGAGAGAATTGGCCGAATCTCGAGGAATTGTTGCCGGTTCCACTATGGGGTGAAAGTGGTCCAATGTTAAGGAACTGTTGCCAGTTCCGCTACGGGAAGAAGGTAGTCCAAACTTAAGGAGCGGAAACCCGTTCCACTACAGACGATGAATCCCTCTGGAAGTGGCTTTAGCGCATGGGCTTGCCCTCGATCGGCTTGCCATTGGTGGTGAGGATTTGGAAATGGTGATAGCCGTGCTTTGAACCCGAGTAGCGCCAGACGACTTTCTTCTCGCGAGAGACTTCGATAAGATTCACTTGGTCACCCTTGGCATAGTAGCTGGTGATCACGGTGTTGCCGTTGGGAAGGCGCTGAACGCCACAGGCGTCGCGAATAAGTTCCTCGCCGAGATCGTCATTGTTTACGCTCCAGACAATCTTGCCGTCCGCGTCGATTTCGATCACGCGATTGCCATTTGTGCAGCCGATGAGCGTGTTTCCGTTGGCGAGGCGGATCGCTGTGAACGGCCAGTCTTTCTTCTCGCGGCCGCGATCATCCGTGGGAAAGGATTTGAGAACTTTGCCAGTCACGGGTTCGTATTCGTTAACGATAAAGTCGAAGAGGTGCGGTGCGAGGTAATTGCCGTTTGGCAGTTGGCGGAGCATGCGTGTTTGCATGTGTGCGTTCTTCTTCTGGCAGGCGAGTGGGGTGGTCTTAATTACCTTGCCGTTGCTATTCACCTCGACGACCTGAGGTTTGGGGCCGAGTTCGGTGACTAGGTAGTTTCCGTTGGCGAGTTTCTCGACGGCACTGGTTTCTTTCTGTTGGCCGACATAGCGGAAGAGGACCTTCTTTGTGGATCGTTCGATCTCGACCGCTCCGCCGTTAGGAAACCCTTCGCACTTGTAGAGCGCGAGGAGCACGTTACCGTTAGGAAGGACCCAGCCGTCGCTTGCAGGAAAGTCTGCTTTCCAGTTCACGTTGCCATCTTCTCCGATGATCGTTGCTTGGTTGGCTTTGCCGACGCCAAGAAAGGAGTGGGTGATCTCGGTAGCAGAAGTAAGCAGCGTAGAACCAGCGAGCACAGTGAGGATGAGAAGACGTTTCATTATATTTTCAGGCTGTGCTGGCGAAGGCTGAGAGCCAAGTTTAAAGCTAGGAAATTGTCTGCGTGGAGAGCTTGATTTATACGGCGACGCTGGTACAGATTTGCGTCATGCGCCTCTCACTATCTGTCAGAATTGCCGAAGGGTTTCTCTCTAAGGAGGAGCCTACGATGCCGCTTGACGGTGTTTGCTCACTTGCTGTGGAGGCTGGCTATGAAGCGATTTGTATGCGGGCATCGCAGATTGGCGTGCAATCGGCACCAGACGATGTGCGCGAGGCGCAAAGAATCCTATCGGAACATGATATGCCCGTGAGCATGCTGACGGGAGACTTTCCCACCGTTTACAACAATGAGCGTGGTCCTGACAGCCTGCGTGAGATTCGTCCTTATTTGGACCTAGCCGAAGCTTTAAGCACTCAGCGTATTCGTGTGGCTCTTAAGCATTCAGATGACATTCCCTTCGCGCAGCGCTCGGCAGACGAAGCTGCTGAACGCGGACTGACGTTGCTTCATCAGTGCCATCATCTGAGTCTCTTTGAAACCGTCGATGGCATGGTAGAGACGTTGAATGCCATCGATCGTCCTAACTTTCGCCTTATCTATGAACCCGCAAACATGGAGCAGTGTGGGCAAGCTTACGGATTAGAATCGGTCAAACGTTTGGGGCCGTGGATTGATAACGTCTATTTTCAGAATCAGCGTATTCACGAAGGCGGTGCGATCTCACTGGACAGCTGGACCTGTGGCCCGGTTGCCTTCGATTTGTTGCAGATCCATGAGGCCGGAGGGATTGACTTTCCCGCGGTGTTCGAAGGGCTTCGGAGTATCGGTTATGATGGGACGATTACGGTGCATCAGTCTGCACCTGAATCGGGCGATGCCTTGAGGTCAGCGCGAGCGACAGCAGATTATCTGCGCCAGCTAATGGCCTCTTGAGCAGAGGAAATTTCTAACGTAATGCTATTCCATGACGTTGCCAGAATGCGGTAAGCTGGGTAGGAGAGCCTCGGAAGACGTTTCGTTCAAGTGGGCGATCCATGTTTCCAAAGAATCGGGGGAAACGGTAGCGGCTATGGTTGTAGACCTTGGGCTTCGAACCGCCGTTTTCCCAAGACACGCCACCGTATTGCCAGAGTGACCAATCAGACCACATGCTGTACTGTTTGACGAGATTACGAGGATTTCCCGGAGCTGGAAAGTGAGGGCCATCGCCGCTCGTGTGTGAGTAAAGCGCTAGCCAGTATGGGGCGCGGGTCAAACGTGCGCGGGTCTTGGCATCGGCAGCGCGGGTCTGCAGTTTGAGTTCGGGGCTGTTTTCCAAGTAGGCGACGGGCACGATGCCGGTCTTTGCTTCGACACGATCCATGAAGCGGAGAATGGCGGAGAGCTTGAGATCGCCATCATAATCACCGCAAAGCAAGAGGGCCGGGGCGTTCCAAGAACGGCTGGTTTTCAAGGCTCTGGCTTTGGCGACAAATTGATCGGCTTGTTTCTCAGGCGAGACGTGGCGTTGTACGCGGTAGTAGACGCCGGGTAGCATGCCGACACGATCGGCTGATGAAAGAAACGAGGTGCATTTGGAATCCAGTTTGCCGCCCTTGCCTGCTCTAGCAATAAGGGCGCTAGCACCGTTTGCTTTGAGGGCAGAGACGTCGCGCGTGGAGTAACTGCGCCCCGAGCGAAGGCGTTCTTTGGGGTCGTAGGAGGAGACATTGATGACCTCCGTCATGCGTGATGTGGACGGCGCTGGACGATGGCTAGGCTTCTGTGATTGCGCGGTTGGCGTGCTGCACTGTGAGAGTAGCAGGAAGCAAGGGAGAAGGAGCAGTCGTTTCATTGATTTGATCAAAGGTAGTAGGCCCTATGAAGAATGTTAGCGAGCAGAATCGTTATTGGGTGATGAGTCTGACCCGATAGAACTACGTTTCTTCAATGCCTACAGTGACAGTGGTTGTGGCCGTGGCCTGTTCGGTCGCAGTCATCTGGCGGTCAATGGTCCATTGATCCAGGTCTGAAGAGGTTTCGAGTAGATAGGTTGAGGTGGACTGAGCATCTAGAATGAGTATGAATGCCGTTTCGGATTCCTGATGTATAGAGAGACGAGGACGATTTGGTGCTGGCCTGATCTGAAAGGGGGCCGTGACCTGCCAGTTCTCTGCAGTGTCTGGAGCATTGAGGTTTGTGAGTAAGAGCGCGCTTCCATCGCCATTCGTGGCCTCCTGGCAGTCGTCCCTATAGCTGAATTCGAGGATGGGTTCGTCAAAGGCACCGACTACTGCCAGGCGCTCGCCGCCATTGCTAAGCGCTTGTGAGTAGGTTCCCAGGACACGGAGTGGAGAGCCGTAGCGGTGCGCAAAGGCCTCGGCATTGCGAACGATGACGGCGTGTCTGCCGGGAGCCAATGGAGTTTCGTCTTCGACCGTGAATGGAATGCCATCGGTGAACCGAATTCCTTTGAGTACGATTGCTTTGTCCGTTGGGCTTGTTAGGATAAGGTATTCAAAGTCATCGTCATTGGTAAAGCTAGCTTCGATCTCCTCTTCGGTGAGGGCTGCCGGGTAATACATGATCTCGCGGACTCGAAGCATACTGGCCTACCAGTTGTTGTTCGGCCAGTCGGTGACATTGAGATACCAAGTGATCAACAGGTAGTCGATCATGCCCGAAACGTCGAGTTTGTCAGCGATCGCCTGCTAGTTGTCTGGATCGCTGAGATCCTCCTCCGCATCACCTAACGGAGGGCTATAGCAGTCCTTGTTTCCGCGCTGGTCGCCACCGTGACTGAGGGCAAACCATTCGTCGGCGTCGCCTCCAAAGTTCTCCGTAGAGAACCAGCGATCCAACCGTTCCGTGACGTTGTAGAGTCCTCAATAGAGCTCATTGATATAGAGATGGACGAAGGCTCCGCGAGCGTCATAGCCGCTTGCTTCGATTTGAGTCGTAAGGCGCCATCGCCGGTGTAGACGATGAAGGTCTCTTCCGTCGCTGTGGTGAGTTCAACGTCGATGCCTTCTGTATCGAAACCGCCGTCGATCAATATCTTGGTGTCTGCGACCTGAGCCTCAAGCGTACTGATGAGAAAGAAGACTAAGACGAGCGATCGCATGCGGCAACTTTTGAGGATGTGCTGAAGTCGGCAATCTTTAGCGCATGAAGCGCTTGCGGTAGGCGCGGGGAGTTAGGCCGACCTGTTGTCGGAAGGCGCGATTGAAGTGGCTTTGATCGTAGAAGCCGCAGTCAAGCGCGATTTCTCCAACGGGGAGGTGCGTTTCTTCTAACTGTCGGCGGGCGACGAGAAGGCGTACGCGGATGAGGTAGTCTCCAGGGCTCATGTTGAAGAGGCGACGAAACTCACGCTGAAGTTGACTCACTGACAGATTAGCCATTCCTGCCAGTTCTGCCACCGTGAGTCGTTCACGATGATGCGCGAGCACGTGCTCCATGACAGGAGTGAGACGATGATAGTCGGAAGGTGCTGAACCTGCATGTTCGTAGGGGCGCATGATACCGCCGACGCCCACGAGCACATTATTCTCGTCGACTAGTGGGAGTTTGGTGCTGACATACCAGCGCGGCATGTAGTCGATACCTCTTACAAGCCAGACTTGGTCGGGCAGGACCTCGCCGTTTTCCATCACCCGCTGGTCTTCATCGACATACTGGGCAGCCATGGCGGGAGGATGAAAGTCGAAGTCGGTTTTCCCAATGAAGTCCTCTTGGTGCAGGCACCCGTGGAGCTGCATCCAGCTTTTGTTTCCGTAAACGAAGGCGCCATCGACATCCTTGAAGTAGACATAGGCCCTGGGCAGGTACTCAAACAGCTGGATCAGCTGGGCTGTCTTGCTCCCTTCGACGAACCAAGAGCTGAGATCAGTGGAGTTGCCCATGCGTTGATTTTACAAATAGATGCGGCATTCCTCAAGGCGCAATTCAGCGTGCCACGCAATGATCTAACATGTTTGATTTCCTAGCCGAAGGTCCCCATGATCGTGCCCGTCTTTGTGGTCGCGGCCAATCTCGCCGTGAATTTCTTCAGATCGGCGCGCTGTCTGCCGTGGGCCTTTCTTTGCCACAGTACCTCGCGGCGAAGCAGGTTGGTGCGGTAACACCGGGTAACGACGAGAAAGCCTGTATCATGATCTTCAATCTCGGTGGGCCGAGTCACATCGATCTGTGGGACATGAAGCCGGAAGCGCCGCGTGAGATTCGTGGCCCTTTCAAGCCGATCCGGACGAAGACGGATGCCTTTGAAATCTCCGAGCTGTTGCCGATGCACGCAAAGATAGCCGACAAGTTCTCGCTTGTGCGTTCCTGTCATCATGAGGGGGCTGCGGTGCATGATGCTGGTTGGCAGATGATGCAGACGGGGCGCCGATTTACGGGTGGTGTTCACACGCCGCATGCGGGAGCCGTTGCGGCGCATCTCATGGGAAGGAAATCAGATCTTCCGCCGTTCGTGGTTCTGCCAGAATTGATGGGCCGCGGTGGTGGAAATCTACCCAACGGGCAAGCGGGGGGCTTTCTTGGGAAGGCGTTAGATCCCTTCGCGTTGATGGCGGACCCCTCCACGGCGAATTTCAAAGTGCCGGATCTCTTGCCTCCAGATCAGATTGGGGCGCACCGGTTGAGTCGTCGTCGAAAGATGCGTGAGATTGTCGAACAGACGGTGTCCGACTTTGAGGCGAGTGAAGACGCGCGTTTGTTGGATGAGAATTTCCAAGCGGCTTTTCGGATGATGACAAGTGAGCAGGCGCGTTCTGCATTTGATTTGTCTAAGGAGAAGCAATCGGTGCGCGAGCGGTATGGTATGAATCGTTTTGGGCAGTGTTGCTTGCTAGCTCGGCGCTTGGTCGAGAATGGGGTTCGTTTTATTACGATCAATACGTTTCTAACCGTCTTCGATGAGATTACCTGGGATATTCACGGGTCGAAGCCCTTCACATCGATTGAAGGGATGAAGAAGGATGTCTGTCCGATGTATGATCAGGCCTATAGTGCATTGATTGATGATCTTCACGATCGAGGAATGCTCGATAATACCTTGGTCGCAAATTTGTCAGAGTTTGGGCGCACGCCAAAGGTTAATCCGGCGGGCGGCCGAGACCACTGGCCGCAGTGTTTTACCTCTTATTTCGCGGGAGGTGGTGTGCAGGGCGGGCGTGTCATTGGAGCGAGTGATCCCATTGGTGGCTTCCCTGCGGAACGGCCTGTTGGTCCAGGTGACATTGTGGGGACGATCTTCAAGAGCCTTGGGTTCGATCACGAAAGTCATTTGGAAGGACCAGGTGGGCGTCCGTTTCCTCTCACTGATTTAGGAACGGCTCCGATTCATGAACTCTTCGCCTAACAAGCTCATGCGGTTCGATTTCTTATTTCTTGGTGCGTTGATATTCGGAACGTTTTCGGGGCGAGCCGATGAGGTGCCCTCGTTCCGCAACGACGTCTTACCAATCATTTCAAAGGCAAACTGTAATGGTGGTGGCTGTCACGGTTCTTTGGCGGGCAAAGGAGGTTTTCGCTTGTCGCTCTTTGGCTACGATCCCGATGCTGACTTTCTGACGGTTACGCGTGAAGCTCGTGGGCGTCGCATTGAGCTGGCGGATCCAGGTCGGAGTTTATTCTTGATGAAGCCGACCACGGCGGTGGCTCACAAGGGGGGCAAGCGCTTGGAGACGGGGTCTTCTGACTATGAGACGATTGCTCGTTGGATTGCGGCTGGTGCTCCAGGACCGAAAGAAGACGATCCAACGTTGGTTGAGCTGAGTATCTCTCCGAAAGAGAGTTCTGCTGGCCTCGGTGACACGCAGACACTGAAGGTGGAGGCGACCTACAGTGATGGAAAAACGCGCGACGTGACGCCATGGGCGAAATTTACTTCCACGGATGAGACGGTGGCGAGTGTGGATGCTCATGGGAAGGTCGAACTGATTGGTCACGGGGAAGGCTCTGTTAATGCGTGGTTCTCTTCGCAGATTGTCACTGCCAAGATCACTTCTCCGTTTCCAAACGACATTTTTGAAGAAACGTATGCGCAGTCCACGCGTCACAATTTCATCGATACCCATGTCCTGGCAAAGCTGCAGCGATTGCGGCTCGCGCCATCGCCGCGGGCTGAAGAAGCGACATTGATACGCCGGGCCTTCCTCGATACCTTGGGGATCTTACCAACGCCGGAAGAGGTCCGTGACTACCTTGCCGAGACGTCTCCTGACAAGTATATCAAGCTGATCGATCGACTGCTGAATCGGCCGGAGTTTGTTGACTACTGGACTTACAAATGGGCGGATGTCTTTCTCGTGAACGGTGGCAAACTTCGTCCGGCAGCGGTGGAGTCTTATTACAATTGGCTGCGCACCAATGTGGCGAAGAACACGCCTTGGGATGAGATGGCCACGCAATTGGTCACTGCGAAAGTTTCGTCGACTATAGAAGGGGCGACGAACTTCTTTGCCGTGCATCAGGATCCTGAATCCATGGCCGAGAACGTGAGCCAAGCTTTCCTCTCTCTGTATATCGGTTGTGCCAAATGCCACAACCACCCGCTCGAGAAATGGACGAATGATCAGTATTACGCCTTTGCAAATTTGTTATCCCGGGTCCGCGCGAAGGGGTGGGGAGGAGATTCTCGCAATGGGGATGGCGAGCGCACGATCTATGTTTCAAATCGGGGGGATTTGATTCAACCGCGCACAGGTAAGCCGCAACCGCCAGCCCCGCTGGATGCGCCGCCCATGGCGCCGGACGATCAACGTGATCGCCGCGAGGTTCTCGCTGAGTGGTTGACGGCGTCTGATAATCCGTACTTCACGCCTGCCATTGTCAATCGTGTTTGGGCAAACTTCATGGGGCTGGGGCTCGTCGAATCGATCGATGATTTGCGGGCGTCGAACCCGCCGAGTAATGAAGCTTTGCTAGACGCTTTATCGGAGTTCACGATCCAAAGTGACTACGATCTCCGCCAACTGATGCGGCTCATTCTTTCATCGGCTGCCTATCAACGCAGTGGTAAAGTGCTTCCTGAGAATGAAGGTGATACCAAGTTCTATGCGCGGCACTATCCCAGGCGGTTCATGGCCGAAGTATTGCAGGACGCCATCGCTGATGTGACTGACATGCGAGATCGCTTTACCGAGGTCTTGCTCAACGACGGTTCGACGCAGAAGACAGCGTTCTATGAAGAAGGCACGCGTGCGTTGCAACTTTACGATTCGGCGGTGAAGTCCTATTTCCTCAAGACGTTCGGTCGAAATCAACGCCAAATCACGTGTGAGTGCGAGCGTTCGAATCAGCCGAGTTTGGTTCAGGTGCTTCATTTGTCTAACGGAAGCACGGTGAATGACAAGCTCGCTGCCAAAGCGAGCCGAGTGAGTCGGTTGATCGCCAATGAAGGCTCGCTATCGGGCCTCGTGGAAGAAGCGTTCTTTATCTGTCTCAGCCGACCGCCGACAGAGAAGGAAACAGCTGCCTACACAGAGATTTTAACGGAGCTCCCTGAAGACGAGCTGCGTGTAGGCTTAGAAGATCTCTTCTGGGCGTTGCTGACGAGTCGCGAGTTCCTTTTCCAACACTAGAATAATGCTAATGTAGCCTAGGTCGAGGGCTGGAAGCTCTCACTACCCTTCCGATACCTCATGAAGATTCCTATCATTCTTGTTGTCATGCTGAGCACGACGATGGCAGCAATCGATTACGATGCCGAGATCGCACCAATCTTTCGCAGTTACTGCGCGGGCTGTCATAATGAACGAGAGATGGAGGGTGAGTTTTCTCTCGAGACCTATGCAGGTCTTCGCGAAGGTGGCGATAAAGGCGATCCGATTAAGCCTGGCGATGCCGAAAAATCGCGGCTCATTCGTGTCATTGAGGGGCATGCCAAGCCGAAGATGCCGCCCAAAGATGAGCCTCAGGTACCCGCAGGCGAATTGGCGACTCTGAAAGCGTGGATTCTTGAAGGCGGGAAGGGGCCGAGCGAGGATCAGTCCATCTTCAGCCGTCTTGTCGTGCCCAGCATTCCGGCGAGTGAGACGCCTGCACCGATCACGGCACTCGCCTTTGCTCCAGACGGGAAAACACACGCCCGCGGCTACTTTGGGAAAGTTGAGGTCTTTGATGGTAATGCCGAAGCACCAGTGCTCACGTTAAACGACCTTCCTGGTAAGATCAATGCCCTCCAGTTTTCTGGCGAAGGGAAGACGCTACTGCTTGCGACAGGTATCACGGGTTTGAAAGGAGTGGCGCAACTCTACGAGGTCGCGACAGGTGATCTTATCATGGAATTTGGTGGGCATTCCGATGTCCTCTATGATGCTGAGTTTTCTCCTGACGGAAGTACTATTGCGACTGCTGGCTATGATCATGTCATTCATCTTTGGGACACTCTGTCCGGCAAGCAGCAGCGCCGTCTTACGGCTCATCAAGGCGCGGTCTTTGACGTGGCGTTCCATCCCAATGGAAAATCATTGGCATCAGCGAGTGCAGATGAGACCGTCAAGTTGTGGCGGGTTGCTGATGGCGTGCGTCTGGATACTTTGAGCCAGCCGCAAGGGGAACTAGTTAGTGTACGTTTCACGAATGATGGCGACCACGTAGTCGCGGCAGGTGCAGACAAACGACTGCACCTCTGGAGGTTCGTTTCGCAGAAAGAGCCGGGGATTAATCCGGTGATTCATTCACGGTTTGCTCATGACACTGGAATCACGGCTCTTCTCTGTATGCCGGATGGCGACCATCTCGTTTCTGCAGCCGCGGATCGCACATTGAAAGTCTGGTCTCTACCTGATCTTGTTGAACTGCGGGCCGAAGCGCCGCTGCCAGACACCGTGACTAGTTTGGCTGCGATTCCGCACCGCGCTTCCTTCGTCGCCGCGCGCATGGATGGTGAGACGCAGGCCATTGCCTTGGCTATCGACTCTGAGGAACCTTTGAGGCAGACGACTGAGACCGAGAGTACGCGGGTTGTCGTACAAGGATCGACTGAAGAGATCCGGAAGCACACCGAGCGCGAACCTAATGATACAGTGAATGTGGTGGAAACGTTTGCATTGCCAGCGGAAATTGCGGGTCACATCCAGTCGCCAAGCGACGTCGACTACTTTCGTTTCTCTGCACAGGCTGGGCAGTCCGTGCTCATAGGGGTGAATGCGGCACGTTCGAAGTCCATGTTAGATTCGAAGATTGCGGTGCTCGAACTTGAAGGAGATCCGATCGAACAAGTGCGGCTGCAAGCAACACGTGATTCTTGGTTCACTTTTCGCGGCAAGAGCTCGGATGATTCGGGCGATTTCCGGGTGCACAACTGGGGGGAAATGGAGCTGAATGAATACCTATACGCGAATGGCGAGGTTTCGCGGTTGTGGCTCTATCCTCGTGGTCCGGACTCGGGCTTCAAAGTCTATCCAGGCGGTGGCAAACGTCACAGCTACTTCTTTACCTCAGCTCTATCCCATCCCTTGGGAGCGCCTTGTTACATTGTCGAGCCGCTTGCTCCAGATGCTGACGTTGTTCCAAACGGTCTTCCGGTTTACACCCTTTACTGGGAGAACGATGACGATCCACTCAGGCGCTGGGGCTCGGATTCGCAGCTCTGGTTTGAAGTGCCAGAGGATGGCGATTATTTGGTTCGTGTGAGTGATGTGCGAGGCTTTGGAGGTGAAGATGACTATCATTACACGATTACCCTACGCGATCGTCAGCCTGACTTTGCAGTCTCGATTAGCGGCAAGGATGCCAAGGTGAGTCCAGGGAGTGGGCGGGAAGTGCGCTTTGCTGTCGAGCGCCACGAAGGTTTCGATGGTCCTATTGCAATTGAGTTTGAAAATCTGCCAGAGGGCTATTCCATGACCACTCCGCTTGTGATTGAAGCTGAGCAGCATGAGGCGATTGGCGTCCTTTGGGCGAATGCAGGAGCGAGCGCTCCTGATGAAACAGCTGACAAAGCGGTGAAAATCACGGCGACAGGTATGGTAGGAGATCAAGTCCTGACCAAGGAGCTGGGAAGCTTGGGCAACATTCAATTAGGTCCTTCAGCCAAGGTGACGGTGCAGATCTTGCCGAACGACACGAGCGGGGGCGTCATGGAAACAGACAAGCCGTTGGAGTTGACCATCCGACCGGGAGAAACGATTTCTGCGCAGGTGGTCGCAACTCGGCATGACTTCGGTGGGCGGATTGAATTTGGCAATGAAGACTCGGGGCGCAATTTGCCTCATGGGCTCTATGTGGATAACATTGGTCTAAATGGACTGCTGATTGTTGAGGGGCAGACTGAGCGGGAATTCTTCATTACCGCAGCTCCATGGGTCCCGGCCGGTGAGCGTCTCTTCCATCTTCGGACCAAGGCTGACGGCGGCCAGGCCTCGCGTTCTGTATTGATCCGCGTGTTGGGCAGGAGCGACGCTCAATAGTCGCCTTCTCGTAAGATCGCCCTTACAGTTAGCGATGCTGGATTCACCATGGTTTCGCCTCGCGGGCATACTATTCACGGCGTTCGTTCTGATTCCGCTGTTCTGGTGCTTTGTTACCTGGGGGTTGTCGCGGGTCTCTGGATGGGGACAGTTGGCGCGGACGTATGAGTCCAATCGGTGTTTTGAAGGCGATACTAGCCGTTGGCAGAGTGCGCGCATTGGATTGATCAATTACAACCGAGTTCTCACCTTTACGCAGATGGAGGACGGACTAGGGCTGACGCCGATGCCGCTTTTTAGCGCAGGTCATCCGCCGTTGTTTATTCCTTGGAAAGCGATCTCCTATGTTGGAAAGAAACGAAGTTTCTTTGCGGATATGGATCTCCTTCGGGTGGGAGAGTTGAGCCCAGTGCGATTCCTGATTGCTTCAGGCGCTATTGATCTTGAGCGCCTTGATTCGGAGGCTCAGCTTTCGGAACTGGAACCGTCGCATTGAGCGTCTCCATCGTCCAATCTTCCAACTGGGGTTGGAGCGTCAGGATGGCGCAAGTATCGAAGTCGTAGTCTGCGGTTAGACCGTAGATGCTATCGGGACTGACATTAAGCGTGTAGACGGCACCTTCTGTGAGTGAGCGTTTGGCGTCGGTGCTGAGGGCGGCTTCAAGTTCCGGTACGTTGGCATCGGTGAGAGTTTCGAGATCCGCTTTCTGCCAGTGTTCAAAGACACCCTTGCTCGCGATGAGACGTGACATCATGGGATCGCGTCCGCGGTTGTGTTGGTGGGCGCGGAAGATGGCCTGCACGCGTGGGCCATTGACGCCGGCAGAAACGTAGTCTAGAAATTGGCGAGTCCCAAGCTGGCCCCACGTCCATCCTGGGCGATTGTCATCCCATCGAAGAGCTGGTTCATGGGGTTGGAGTGTGTAGTCGGTCCACAGAAAGCCAAGGGGATTTGGCGAGGTTGGGCTTTTTGGAACATAGTTTTGATAGACTACCCTCAGCATTCGAGCACTAAAGCTATCCACTTTGTCAATTAATTCAGGGTGTGCTTTCAGATAGTCTGCCCGGTTGAGTTTGCTGATCAGCTCGTAGTGTTTCTCAGCAGGTGATCCTAGCAGTTTCTTAACGCTGTAACCGGGTTCGATCCCTCCGTGGTTGCATTGTACGTAGGTATTTTCGCATCCCAGGTAAAGGACGACGGGCATGAGAGAATAGATCCGAGTGACTTTCCGTTGATCGAAGTCGGTTCCGTATTTGTACTTTCCCTCGTGAAGAAACCCATACTTGGCGACCATCTGGATATCTTCGTGGTTGCCCCGCACGAGCCAGACATTGTCCGGATTCATTAGCTTCAAGCGCATCAAGGTGTAGATGACCTCGACCCCGTACATGCCACGATCGGTGTAGTCGCCGAGGAAGAGCATGTGGGCGTTCGGCTTGATAATTTTGAAGTCCTTGAGATAGCCACGATCTTCGAGGGCGTTAAGCGAATAGAGAAACGACTTGATATCGCCGTGAAGGTCACCATGAAGGATCACTTCGGAACCGGGCGGAAGTTGGAGGCGCTGAGCGAACGGCTGAAAGGGAGTTTCGAAACTCGGTAGCTTTGTTGGATGAAAGAACGTCGCTCGATCCGGGAATTGACCTAGCCAGTGATCTTTCTTGGCGAGCGGGCCGGTAAGGGAACGTTCAGTGAAAAAGTCTAATAAGATGCCAAGAGGTTTAAACGTCTTGATTGGCAGCACCTCTTTGGGTGGGTAAGGGAGTTCGAGCCTTCGGTTCGTAGGAAGATCTTTGCAGGCAGCGAACCACGTGTCGAATGACTCGGTGGGATCGGTTGGCTTCTCTTCAGCCAAGGCGACCCAGACGCCAATCGAGGCAAGGATCAAGGCAGCTGCTCTTGGCCAACGATGGATTGTGCGTGTGGAATTCATGAATCGGGCGGGTCTTCGTTGATCACTTTAGCTTTGATCACACGCTCTTGCACCTGGCCTTGTGGCTGGGTTGAACCGCTGGAACTGGCTGACATGCCGACGATCTGAATGCGGCCTTTGAGTGCTGCGGCCAGTCGCCCCCTAACGGCAGCCCGGACAGGCGGAACGAGTAGAAGGAACCCCGCGATATCTGTTAGAAAGCCGGGGGTGAGGAGCACTGCTCCTGCAATGATAATCATCAGCCCGTCCATGACTTCGGCGTGGGGGAGGCGCCCTTCCCGCTGGGCCTGCTGAAAGCGTTGCAACGTGTGTCGACCTTGAGAGCGGGTGAGGGAAGCCCCTAAGATCGCAGTGACGACGATGATCCCAAGCGTGGGGGTGAACCCAATCTTTGCTCCGATCTTCAGAAGGAGCACCAGCTCGATGAAGGGTACTGTGATAAAGAGGAGCAGTAGGCGGCCAAACATGATCTCAATAATGGTCGATGCTTCCTTCCTTGGATGCAAACCAAACTCGAATAACTCTCGGTTGGAGACGGTGCTAGGCGATCAGTTCCCGGATCACTTGTCCTCCGAATTGCGAGAGCTGTTTGTGCCGACCCGCATGATAGTAGGTGAGTTGGTTGTCATCGAGCCCTAGCAAACGAAGTAGGGTGACATGCACATCGCGGATGTGGTGAACACAGTCCACCGCCTCGGCACCGATCTCGTCCGTGGCTCCGATGGTGTGGCCAGCTTTGGTGCCTCCTCCGGCGAACCACATGGCCATGGCTTTGGCATTATGATCGCGACCGTAAGATTTGCCGCCTCGCATGCCATTGTCGGGCGTGCGGCCAAATTCACCGCACCACACGACCAGTGTATCGTCTAACAAGCCGCGATCTTTGAGGTCTTTCAGTAGCCCGGCGATTGGTTTGTCCACCGAACGGATGAGCGGCCCATGGGCTCTCTCGATGTAATCATGACTGTCCCAATTGCCAGCGTAGGCCTGGACAAAGCGCACGCCTTTCTCGATTAGCCGACGAGCTAATAAGCACTTGCGACCAAAGGCATCGGTCTTTGTGGTGCCCACGCCGTAGGCTTCTAATGTGGCTTCGGATTCCCCCTTGAAATCGAGCACGCCAGGCACCTCCATTTGCATACGGTAGGCGAGTTCGTATGAGGCCATCCTTGCTTCAAGTTCGCTTCGATCTGGGCGAACTTCTAGGTGGTGCTGGTTGAGTTTCGCTAACAGATCAAGATTGGTACGCTGCTGTGATCTTGTGACGCCTTTTGGTGGGTGCAGATCGAGAATTGGACTTCCTTTAGGTCGCAGGGGCGTCCCCTGAAAGTCTGCGGGAAGGTAGCCGTTCGACCAATTGCCCGCGCCGCCTTGTGGATAGCTGGAGCGCGGCAAGACGACGAAGCCTGGGAGGTTCTCATTGAGCGAACCGAGCCCATAGGTCACCCAGGCCCCCATGGCGGGATCACCTCCGAATCGGTTGCCTGTGTTGAGCTGGAAACAGGCTGTGGGGTGATTCACCGACTCGACCTGAGCACCGCGATAAAAGCACATGTCGTCGACGCAATCTTTGAGATGGGTCCACTCTGAGGAAATATCGGCGCCACATTTCCCCGCTTTTACAAAGTCGAACGGGCTCCTGACAAAGTAGCGCGTGCCTGAAGACATCGCACTTTCCATTTCGCCACCGCGCGAGAACTCTTGCAAATGGCGCCGGTCGAGCTCGGGTTTTGGATCAAAGGTGTCAATGTGGGACGGGCCACCTTCCATCATGAGAAAGATGCAACGTTTGGCTCGGCCAGGGAGATGAGCCTTTGACTGAGCACCTTGTAACATGGAAGAGAACGCGACGGACCCTAGACCTGCACCGAGACCGTAAAGGAAATCGCGGCGGTTTGGAGTGGCCATGAGATGGGAAGTATGGTGCGACATGGCGAATCAATCGAGGTAAGCGAATTCGTTTGAATTGAAGAGCACGAGACAGACTTGGGCCAAGCCTCGGGTTGGCGCATCGACATCGCTTGGTTGGAGGTCTGGCTGGTAGTTGTCGTAAGCAGGCATGAGCTCTACGAAGTCGTAGGGCTCGCCTGTCTTCTCCGCCATCACGGTGCGATTGACGTGGTCTACATAGGATTTACGTTCATGGGTGCGATCAGTTTCTTCGCCAGTGGCAATCCGCCAATGATCGAGACATGCATTTTGTTCTTGATTGCTTGCCGTGCGTCCTAGTGTCAGAGCGAATGCACGCTGAATCTTATCAGCAGTCGTGATCCTTTCCTTCATGAGTCGGTCTGCGAGTGCTAAAGCACGATCGTGGACTTCTGCAGCGTTCAGGAGTGTGAGGGCTTGGGTGGCGACGGTGGACGTTTCTCGGCGTTCGCAGGAGTCATCAGGGCCAGGTTGGTTAAAGTTCTCTAAAAAAGGGTCACGAAGACCGCGTAATTTCTCAACGTAGATGCTACGACGATTGCGCTGGGCGGGGAGGGGATCAGGTTCGTAAACGGATGCCGTGCCGCCCATGATCTGCCGGGGTTGGAAAGCGACTTCCTCATTCATATCAGGGCGAGCTGGGATGCCGCCTACTTGGGGGCTCATTTCGCCACTGGAGGCTAACATGGCATCACGAAGTTCCTCTGCCGAGAGGCGACGTGGTTGAAAGGTGGCGTAGAGGTGTTGCTTGGGATCCTTCGATCGTTGCTCCGCCAATTGAGGATGACGTGAGCTGCGCTGGTAGGCTTTGGAGCTAAGGATCAGTGCATTGAGCTTCTTCACAGACCAGCCCTGGTCCATGAACCACTGGGCAAGGTAGTCGAGTAGTGCTGGATGCGTTGGGCGTTCACCCGTACTCCCAAAGTTGCTCGGATTGCCTGCCAATCCTTGACCGAAGTGCCAGGACCAAAGGCGATTGACCATGACTCGGGCGGTCAGGGGATTCTTCTCATTCGTGATCCATTCGGCCAGGGCCAAGCGTCGATTGCCTTTGCCCTTGGGGAACGCCTTGGTCGTCATATTTCCAAGGGATTCCACTGCAGTCAGGGCGCCTGGCGTGACCGGATCCGATGGAGAGTAGATGTTGCCTCCGGTAAGAATCGCATCCGACTCCAAGACTCCCTTTCCCCAAGGCTTTGCTGGCATTTTGAGACGACTGTTGATGTTTTTGCGAGTGATGGTCGTGCCCGTATACACTGCAAAGGCGATTGGTAGAGTACGCTCAAGCTCCAAACGGTGCCTTATAATATTCTTGTTTATCCGAGCGAGTGACGCTTCATCGCCGGGGTCAAGACCGTTGTCGCCGACCTTTGCGGCGCCAGATTCTTGCTTCCTTGCACGCTTAACCTTGTCCTCGAGCGCCGTATGCTGGTTCTGATAGGCTTTCATCTTGGCCTTCACCCAAGCGTCAGAGGTGCTGAAACTATTCTGATTCTCCTGGTCGACAAAGGCGGCGTCCCTCCCGGCAAACTGGGTGGTAGAGAACACGGCCATCATTCGGTAGTAATCGCGTGTAGGGACGGGATCGAACTTATGGTCGTGGCACTTTGCGCATTGCAAGGTGTGGCCGAGAAAGGTTTGCCCTACCGAGTCGGTCACATCATCGAGCCAGAGCTGCCGCGTCTCTTTGAAAACACTCATGCTCGTCTGTTCCCACGGGCCCATGCGAAGGAATCCGGTGGCGATTAGATGTTCAGGTTCAGAAGCGTCTAGTTCATCGCCGGCGATTTGTTCCCTGACAAAGGCGTCATAAGGCTTGTCTTGGTTGAACGCACGGATGACATAGTCACGGTAGCGCCAGGCGTTTGGCCGAGCGTAGTCATTAGCGAAACCACCTGAATCAGCGTAACGCGTGACGTCTAGCCAATGGCGGGCGAAATGTTCGCCGTATTGTGGTGTTGCCATGAGCTCTTGCGCATACGTGGCCACGGCTGCGGCCTTGTCCGTGGCATAGAATACTATAAACTCTTCGACGGCCTCAGGGCTTGGAGGCAAGCCCGTCATGCCAAAGCTGATTCGGCGTGCCAGTTCTCGACCATTGGCAGGTGGTGCTGAAGCGAGTGAGACTTCTTTGAGCCGCTGATCGATGAACCAGTCCACGGGGTGAGAACCTTCTGGAACTTTCCAGACGTCCAAAGGGTGGTAGGCCCAGAGTGACTGGGGATCATAACGGCGCTGCTGCCAATCCTCAGACAAGGCTTTGGAAGTGGCTACCTTGATGCCCTCCGCATAGGTCTCTTGGATGGCAGCGATTCGTGCTTCATTAGGCCAAGGGGCGTCCGCGTTGATCCAAGCTCGTATCCAACCCTGTTCCTCTTTGGTAAGTTTGTCAGCCTCTTTTGGAGGCATTTCATAACCCTCCTCCGTGCGGGTCGTGGTGATGTAGAGATAGCTGGTGTCTCCGTTAGCCGGCTTGATGACTTCTTGGCCAAAGTTCTTGCCGCCCTTCAACATCGAAGTGCGTGACCGCATATCTAATCCACCCTTTGGCTTGTCTGGCTCATCGCCGTGACAAGCGAGGCACTTGGCGGCAAAGAGGGGTTTCACCTTCAGAGCAAAGAGCTTCTCGGCTTCCGATACAGTCTCCGTAGCAAAGCTAGGTGACAGCAGTGAAAGGACGATGAGAGAGATTCGTATCATTTTTCGAGAGTAGCGCTTAGCTGATCCTCAAAAATCGTATGTTGATCAGGCTTGTAGTGCAAGCCGACATAGCCGACGGCTTCTGCCCCAGCAACATTGGCAGCACGGTCATCGATGAAGATTGCTTCCTTGGGTAGGAAGTCATGTTTCCGAGCCGCAAACTCGTATATCGTACGATCTGGCTTGAGCACCCTGGCTTCAAACGATGTCGTGCCTGATTGGAAATGAGGCAACAGTGGATCGTTGCCTAACAGAAACTCTATATGCCACGGGTTTGTATCGGACAGGTAGTAGAGAGAGTACTGATCTGAATAGCGCTCAACCACGGGAGCCATGAGCTTGTTTGGCTGGAAACCTAAATTGTAAATTCGCTTGAGGTCTTCCACGCTGCCGGTGAACTTGAGTTCATCCATGCAATGTCCTGCAAAGGCGCCCTCATCCAGTTCGCCTGTGCAGAACGGATGTGACCACTTGATGAGGATCTCTAGCACTTCCTTTGCTGGCAGTTTAGGGTGTGTTTGATAACGGTTTCGCCTTGCTGTTTTTAAGATAGATGGTAGGGTTGTGGCACCAACATACATATTATGACTCAGAT
>JAACDM010000699.1 GCA_009936795.1 Verrucomicrobiaceae bacterium
CATTAAGCCATGAAGCCAAGCGGGGAGAAATCATCAGGCCGAGAGACGCCTGCCTCGCCATAGCCAGGAATCACCTTCTCTAATGTGGCGTCGTCGTCTCCGAAATGCTTTCGAAAGATCTCGCCAAAGACAGCCCTGAAATCCGTCTTACGGGCAAGATATCGTTTATTCTCGCTGAAGAGATCGCCATTCTTCCAACGCGACTCATCGCAATTATAGATGCCGCCTTTCACGCCTCCACCAGCGATAAACATGGCACTCGCCTCCGCGTGATCGGTCCCCTTCCCGGCGTTCTCTTTCGAGGTCCGACCAAACTCCGTCATGGTGACCACGATCACGTCATCCCACTCGGCTTGCAGATCGAGATGCAGGGCTTGGAATCCCTGCGCCAATTCGCCTAGCCGATTTCCGAGAGAGCCATTGGCCTGGCCCTGGTCGGCATGCGTGTCTCAGCCACCAATATTGAGACCGAGGATCTTCACGTCTGTCCGCTTGATGAGCATTGCTGCTTCTTGCAGCTTCTGACCAAAGTCGCCGTTTGGATAACTCGCGCCGTTGGCAGGCTCATAGGCGCACCTTGAGGCATCTTGAACTTTCTTCAAAGTCGAACCTAACGCTTGCCCCGTATTCTGCACTAACTCCGTATAGAGCTTCTTCTGATCACTCATCATTACTGGATCGCTTTCGTAGAGTCCAAGTACACCACGCGGCACAGGCTTCCCCTTCGTGGCTTCACGACCAAGCGTCTTGTTGGCAAGGTTTTCATTCCCTTGCAATCGAAAGCGCTTGGCAGCCTTGAAACTTGGGAACGGCGACTCGCCTCTCAAGGCCAGCAGTTGGGAACTGGAGACCGAGGCCGCTACAAAGCCATTCTTTGGGTCCGACATGTCCAGTGTTTCAACGAGTTGCCGAAAGAACATTCCTTCCTTCAATCCTGCGTCGCCGGGAACCCCGTGCTCCCAGTAGTTTTGACTATCGAAGTGCGAACGTGATTGCTTGGCATAGCCAATACGATGCAGCATGGCCAAGCTCCCCGTCCCATTACCATACATGTCCATCATCGGCTCAAGTCGTGGGTGCGCTTGGGCAAAGCCATTGCCCAAATCGAGGGCATCAGTCTCGGGAATGTGCAGGGTCGGACGGGTCCTTTGATTGTACTCCTTATCACCACGAGGAATGATCGTGTTGATCCCATCATTGCCACCACGTTGGAAGATGAAGATCATCCGCTTGGCAGACGAGCCGCTCTGGGCGGCCATCACTTGGCGATTGAGCAAGAACGGGTGAGACACAGCGAATCCCGCTGCGCCAGCAGCGAGGTTCATGCGGAGAAATTCACGTCGAGAAAACATGGTTATTGGAATTGGAATTCTTGAGTAGAAAGGATGATGCCGACCATCTGCTCTAAACGTCGCTGTTTGGCCCTTCCTTTCAAAGCTTCGACCGGATCCATGTAGCCAGCATCGTCAGAATTAACGAAATCGAGAAAGACTGCCTTGCGCCTCTCTGTCAGTTGCTCCTGAAAGAGCGCTTGATCGAAATACTCGATGATGTCTTCTGGTGTGCTTAGATCCTGCCCCTTCATGAGGTCTTGCAATGACCATTCGCCAGCAGCGAAGTCGCCATTCATAGCGAGATCCTGACAAAAGCGTAGTCGCTCTAGCAAATTGTGGGTATCCATCCACTCATACCCTAGTTCAGGATAGCCGTCCGGATCATCCCTCTGAAAGAGTTCCATTCCCATGTCACTCATCCGTTCGGTCAACCCCTTGCCTGAAATCTGCGCACCAAGCGCGCGGTGCGTGCTATTGATAAACTCAATCGGCGTCTTGATCTTTGCCATTTGATAGTGCGCATTCCAGAATGGCCCCTGCTGGTTCACGGGATCGAGGATCGCATGAAGAACAGAACGAATGTGCCCTGGCCGTGGCGTCGCATTCCACGCGGCGATCGCTTCTTTCATCAAAGCCATGAGGTCAGGTGGTGCCGTACCTGCGTGTTAGGTCTCTAACGTCATTTCATCCGACACGAGTTTGTTAATCAGTTTGACAATGATGAACTCACTCGTCGACGGGTGGGTAACCGTAGCACCAATCACATCGAGCGCATCCTGAATCCCAGCCTTTCCTTCACGCCCAGCAGGCAATCGGAGTTCGTGTTCAGTCCCTTTAAAGAGCACCTTCTCCTCCGTGTCGTGCTGGTCTGGGTGAAAGCGGAAGGTCCTCGTGCCCAACGGATGCGTGAGAGGGATGCTTCCAGGCTTATAATTTCGGGCGACGACGCGAGGGCGGATAGAAAAATCCGTACTATTGCGAGAGCCGTTGTGCCCCTGAATGGCGAGCGTATTCAGTGCAGGAGGCGGATTGATGATGGAACTCCAGCGTCGTAAATCAATGGCATCTACTCCTTCATCGATTTCATGATTGTTTGGCACTACGTAGTTAAACTTCGGAGGACTGCCAGCCCTTTCCATGTTCGCGCTTCGCCCGATCTCGTGGCCATTAAGATAGGCCACATAGCCATCGTCGTAGGTCATTTCCAAGACCACGTCTTCATAGTTGTCAGGCAGATCGAGGGGTATTTTCTTCCTAAGATACAGAGAAACGTAGCGTCCCTTCATATCGGATAGGACCGTCGCATCATCGTCATCCGCATACCCAAACCCTGTCGCTCCTGACGACCAGCGGGCATCATTGAACCCTGGCTTCGTCCACGCGATCCCCTCACTTGGCTCCCGTTTCCCTTTAAAACACTTCCAGCCCGGCCCAAGATCTAACAAAGACGTTTCTTTAGCAATAGCCAAACTCGGCTCCGTCGATGGGTTTCGGGCGGACTCGGGGAAGCCAGGCTTGTCCTCAGGGTTCATCTTCCGAATGTTCCACCCGGTAAAACACCGCGCGAGTTCTTCGATGTCTGCTTGGGTGTATCGGTTATCCACCCCAAAGGTGTAGAGTTCAAGAATCTCTCTAGCATAGTTCTCGTTTGGCTCTCCCTTAAGATTGAGCACACTGTCCAAATAGATGAGCATAGACGGACTCGTCGCGCTGTAGAGGAGAAGGTCACCAAAGTGACCGAATGCATTCTCGTAGAAGAATTCGTATTCCTGCAACTCGATGGCCGCCGCCTCAGAGGCAATCTGTTTTTCAACCCGATCCTCTCCTTCCGCCGCTTGCTTCTGCTCGTAGGCTGGCAGATCATCAATATAGTCTTCCACTTTATCGAAGTCGGTGCAGAAGTGGTTCTCCCAGAACTCACCAAGCACAGCTTGCAGCTGCTTGGTGGAATACACACCACGAAGGTGCATCAGTTCCTGAACTTTCTGCACGCCCTCCATGACCTTGGCTGGGGTATCCGGCGCGTAGACGAGCTCTGGTATTAATGTCAGATCCGAACTACCTATCCGATGATTATGCACCTGAAACGCCAACACATTGCGGCCCTGTCTCAGAAGTGGCTTCGCCTCATTAACAGGGAACGTATCATGCTCACCCCTTTCTACGGTGCCGCTCGAAGACGACGCTGGACGATCATGCTTCGGCGGAAAGCCTCTAAGGTTCCTACGCAAGACCTCCTTGCCATTGAGATACCCCACGAAACCATCATCATAGGCGACCTTGAGAAAGAGATGGTCTATCTGTGAAAGATCTTCAATTTCGAACTCAGTCCGAACGTAGAGCGAAAGGTAACCAGCGTTCTCATCCGTCCCTCGCATGTCGTCGATAATCGTCTTGTCATCATCGTCGCCATAGCCAAAGCCAGACGGTCCTTTCGGCCACAATGAAGCGGCGTCGAAGTTCGGCCTATACCAATCACGCGGCGGCTCGACTCTTCCCTTAAAGTAATGCCAGGAATCCCCCGCTCGCACAAGGTATTTACTGCTCCCAGGAATAGTATCCATGTAGAGATCAGCGACAGCTTTCTGGAGTCGCTGATTCCCAGTATCGCGAAGACGCTCGGGATGAAATTGCTCTTGAAGATAGGCGGTGACCCCCATGTTGCGCACACGCTCCAAGTCTTCTGGGCTCGGCCCATAGGCCACGCGATTGAGCACGTGCCCGATTTTTTGTTCTTTTGTGAGGGGCTCCTCCCCCAGGAGGACCGTGCTCAAGAGTAGGCTGATTCCGAGAATATCCAAAGGTTTCATAGACAAAACGCAAGCCGAACGTGGCAACATAGAGTAGGTCCCATCCATGTGCCAACCAGATTCCACAAACTAGGAACAGAGCCTCCAGGGCACCTCGATCAATCCGCCCTCCGCGAAAGCAACGACGCGATCTCCCTCGGCGGCACGAATACGCTGAGTGCCGGTGAAGGTTCCAAATGCAGGCAAGGTCATGACGCGCCCCCCTATCAAGCAGCAGGCCAACTTGAGACAACGCTCCCGTTTGTCTGAAAGGTGAACGCCTGGATGGACATGCCCTGCTATGACATAACCGTCTGGACTTGGCTCGGGCTCGTGCTGAAAAACAAAGGGCCCACGCAGCAGGCGATCCCCACATTCATCGATCCGCAACGTCTCCACCAACTTCGGTGCGTGCCGATCATGATTGCCAATAGTTAGGCTAAGCTTGACCCCCGAATGTTGTTGACGCCATTTTCCAAATGCTTCGATTACTGGCTTGGTTAGGCTATTGAGATTATGAATCAGATCTCCCAGGATGCAAAGTTCTCCTGCTTTGGTGTGGTCCAGAATCGCTGAAAGTCTTGCAAGATCCGCCGCATCCGACCCTTCGGGTATAGGTATGCCAGACGCACGAAAGCTCGATGGCTTGCCCAAATGAATATCAGCAACGAAGACACATGACTGGCACTTCCACCAAAGCGCTTTCTCCGCTAGCAAGACGACTCTCTCGTTTTGGCAGGTGAAGGCATGCTCATTCATCTTGCGACGTCTCTGCCGCGAGATGAGTCCATTGACAAGCCTTTAGACAAACAATCCTAGCGAGACGAAGTTGATCAGGTAGTCTCCCTTGGCCCCGCGGTAATCAGGAAGAATGGGATTCATCGATTCCGGCGTCTTGCCAAAGTGATTCATGAGGATCTGGCTAAAGACGGATCGGAAATCCGTTCGGTGCGCTATTTAGCGACCACGTTTACTGAAAAGGTCACCATCCTCCCACGTATTACTATCACAGTTATAGACTCCCCCTTTGACAACGCCATCCACGACGAACATGGCACTCGCCTCAGCATGAGCCGCACAACCACTGCCGTTCTCCTTCAATGTGCGCCCAAACTCGGTCATCGTGACGATGACAAGATCCTGCCATTGACTCTGCAGATCCAGTTAGAGCATCTGGAATTCCTGTGCAAAGTTCGCCAACCGCCCTCTATGGCCGCCATTGGCTGCACCTTGATTACTAGGGGCGTCACAACCACCTAAATCGATCCTAAGGAATCGAGCCGGAGAGTTGTCCAGACAGAGCCCCCCCTTTCGACCAAATCTCGTTCACTAGATCAATCGGCTGAGGACGTGCCCATAGCGCTGGGCTTTGGGAATGAAATTTCCTTTATTAACAGCAGCTGGAGACCCAAGAGGAACTGCTGAGAACTCACACAGAAGAGACCTTCTACGATCACAGACATAAGCACCAAAAGCCGAGGGATCGAGAAGGATCTGAGACAACGAGACCATGCTTAAGATGAGGAAGAGAGGCTCTCCTCGGCACGTGTCCCCACATCCAGCTTTAGATAATTACAATAAAAACCACACTAATCTATCTATTCAACTAAGCCCTTCAATGTTTCAAACAACTTCCACATACTCAACTCTGCAATTTCACACAGCCCTTGCACCTAAAAACCAGACATCTGTAACAATCTTGGCGAAATCACGTTGACCTTCGAAGGCACGAGTGTGTCACCGCGATTTTTGCTTATCGAAAATCTATTCACCACAGCCAATACACTCATGGTCTGCATGACTAGAAACTAAGACATTTGTTTTGAAAAACCATTATTATCGCTTACATTCTGAGAACAAATCGTATCTGGTTAGGGCCCCGTCCTTAAGCAGTTCCTGTGCCAACACCAAAAAAACGAATCTGTAAACACGGACCAAATAATTAGAAGGGAATGGTTTATCACAAACTAGTGCCGCAAGAGGGGGACTCGGAAGAGCAATCCCCTCTATCACACTTCCTTGCGGGTTCTTCGATCACCCGGCGCCTCGGCCAACAATGGACTGACAAAGCGCTTCGTCACCGATTCGCGCTAGGTTCAGGCCCGAGCGGAGTGGGAAAGTCGATTCTCATGCATCAAGTCGTCGTGCCCGCCCTTCGCAATGAAGATGCAAATGCGCCGATCATCGCGTTCATGCCTAGCGACTCTCCTCTCGGCTTCTTCGACAGCCTTTGGAAGTCTCTCGGCAATAGTGAGCAACTTCCCGCCAAATCCGAGGAAGCCTTGTCCAAGGCTCTCATTTCTTCGAGTCCTACGGGTCGATCAATTCTTGTCATTGATGGCTTGGACCAAATCTTCTCACAATCTGAGTCAGAAGCAGCACGGGCACTTGCCTTCCTTTGGGAGCTTGTGCAGCAGGGATCCGCCACCGTGATCGGCGCGTTGCGATGCCCCTTTCTGGGGCCCATCTGCCGGATTCTCTCAGACCATATCCCCGCCGATGACTTCTTGCTAAGGCTCACGCCTCCTGACGAGGAAGATCGAAATACTTTGGCAAGGGAAGGCGTCCAGCTGGCCTCCCCTCAACTTGAAACGACTGACCCAAGGGTCTTTAATCGC
This sequence comes from Verrucomicrobiaceae bacterium, assembly GCA_009936795.1. Taxonomy (GTDB): domain Bacteria; phylum Verrucomicrobiota; class Verrucomicrobiia; order Verrucomicrobiales; family DEV007; genus JAACDM01. Next base: position 6,742 of record JAACDM010000699.1, read on the forward strand.
CTCATTCGTGAAATCACTCGAGAGCTGGATCAAGCACCTCAAGCACTAACTTTTTTATCTCCTTTGCTTGAACGTTGGAGGTCCCAGGTCGTGTCCGGAGATCTCTCCGTGATGAACTGGCTACGCAGCAATGGTCTTGCCGGTGAAATAGCAGTTCACATCGAAGAAAAGTTCTCAGCGCTGAAACCTCGCTTGCGTAAACAGCTAGAACCTCTACTTCGCCTCCTAGTCTCATGGTCAGACGAACTCAGCCCGGTCCCGTGCCATGTATCCTACGATACTATCCAGGCTCTCGGCCCCGACGCTACAGAACTCACCAATGTGTTGCTCTACGAACGAGTCCTCTACCTGTCAGGGGATGACACTCATGCCGCTCGGGTGAAATTCAGTCATCCGGGGGTTCTTCAGCAGTGGGCTCAGGCAAGAGAGATCTTAGACGAAAAACATAAAGAACTAAGCGCCATAAAGTTATTAAATGCCCAGGCTCTTCACTGGGATTCCCATGGCCGACGCCCTGAAGATCAGTGGCTTCAGAACGATGTCTTACTAACGGCCCAAACCCTTCTTCAAAAAGAAGCAGGTAGCCTTCCCCGTTTCACTGCGGAATTCCTCAAGACTTTCGAAGAAACCGCATCTGAGAATAACGCTCCCATGCGAAAGCTACGACAGATGGTGAAACCACTATCCATGCTCTTGATACTCTTCGCCATCATGCGAGGCCTGGTTGTCATCACTCACGCCAATCTAGGG
>JAACDM010000700.1 GCA_009936795.1 Verrucomicrobiaceae bacterium
CTCAGTTCCGGGATTCGCCAGTAGAAACTGCACATCGTTAGGGCTGATCACGCGTTTGTAGATTTGGATGTCGTCTATGCTGCCTGAAAAGCCCAAGGGACCAAAGGCACCAATGGTGATCTGCTCGGATCCATCAAGTGCGGGAATTGCGGTAATGCCATCACCTTTCCGTTCGCCATCGACATAGATAATCGTCTCATCGGTGCTGTAGGTGACGACTGCATGGTGGGCGGTGCTAGCCTCGAGTCCTGCGCCTGTGGTGACAAAGTCAGAATTGGCGTCGACAAACCAGTTCAGCTCCCCGGCATTCACAAGCAGAGCAAACACTGGATTGTTGTCCAATCCATTGGCAATCAGTGTGCCCGTAGGCGCAACGTCATCGGCTTGGAACCAGAGCGATACTGAGAATTCATCAAAGGTCCCCTCATCGAATTTGCGTCTATTCAGCATCGCTTTAGCACCTCCGGTCACTCGCATGGCGGACCCTCCTGCAAGTCCTGCCTCTCCTAGCACGACACTTTCATCGTAGGTGCCAGCCCTTCCAAATCCTGTCACATCACGCATCTCTGTGCCCGATGTCTCATCCATGGGGTAGTGGGCAGCCGGTCCGTTGAGATTGATCACACTGGCGGATACAACAACCTCAAGGTGGCTATCTCCATCCGGCGCGGGATCATTGTTTGCCAAGGTGAAGACGGCTTGGAATCCACCGGTCTCTCCAAGGCTATTGACCGTGAACAAGACCTCACCTGCCTCCCCCGGCGCGATCATGAGAGGAAACTGATCCGCTTCAACGGAGAAATGATCTGCATCCGCTCCACTGATTTCGATACCCGTGATTTCTAGCATTTGTGCTTCGCCTGCATTTCTGATGCCCAACGTGCGTTCGTGTAGCTCGGGGACGGAAGGCAGCTGCCCGACGTCGAAGCTCGAACTGACGCGGATGTCTGGATCACTTGCAGACTTCGGGTTACCCAGAGAAATCTGATCAAAGCGAGTGATCTTCTCACCTGGCGACTGATCTGCGGTGAGCACATGCCATTCATTGTCCTGACCAAAGATCTCATCGTAGGTGGCGCCCGCATCCGCCCAAGTACCCATGTTCTCGTAGACCTGATCCATGCCATCGATGTCCTGCAAACCTTCAATCAGATAACTCCACCCCGTGACATCAGCGGTCAAGGTGACGGTGAAACCGTCTTCAAACGAAGCGCGATCCACATCCTCACCTTCATCGAGAATCCAATCGGATTCGCCTCCGGCGTTTTGGTCTCCAGCAATGAGACTAAATCCACCACTGCTGAACGTGCGTGCTTCTTGGCCAAAGGCGGCGATACCGAAGTTGTTCGTGTTTCGATGAAACACCGAATTGTCATCCACTATACCGACTAGAAAGCCATTGGCGTTGGGGTTGCCAACGACTTCGCTGATGACGAACTTCACATAGATCCCATCGGACAACGGGTCGAAGCTGGCGATGCTAGCAAGGCCGCCATTGGCGTTGCCAGTCGTCGCGGTCACGATGCCATGGCCGTCCTCCTGAGCGATTTCGACTGAGCCCACAGCATTGCGTTGCACGAGCCACCGGTCGTTGATATCGCCCGAGTCGAAGTCATCGATAAAGCCCTGTGCAAACGTATTGATGCCAAGACTGCCATAAATACTGATAGCAAGAATCGCTACGTATAAGGGTTTCATGCTTCAGCCGTAGCACTAATCATTTGCCTTAGGAAGCCCTTCTTTTTTGAGAGGTCGTCGATGCCTTTTGAGTTGATCTGACAACCGTGGGAATCTTTGGCAAAGGTAATACAGTGATCGATGAAGCTGAAATCGAAACGGAGTAAAGCTTTCCTTATCATAGCTTCAATTTTCGTATGTTTTCCGGTGGTGGTCGATGCCAAGCCAAATTCTGCTTATCCGCTTCAGGGTGGCGTGGTATGGTATGCGGAAGTGTTTGGATGGGGTGGACCCACGACGGAAGGTGTGACCGTCTTGGGTCACGAAGACGCGTTCAAGGTCAACTGTTAGGAAATTGCTTTTCGTCCACGGGGTCAGATTCGCCTCATTGCTAGTAATTGGAGGTGGCAAAAGAGTATTGGCGGCAAATGATGGCGTGAAGACGAGGTTGTGCGATCGAGGTTGGCCGATGCCTTGTTCATGTCAGTTGTGCTCGCCGAGTTGATTCGAAAGTTCACGTAGCAACTGGTGGACCGGATGCGGCGGCGCACTTCTCGGATGCTACAGAGC
>JAACDM010000120.1 GCA_009936795.1 Verrucomicrobiaceae bacterium
GGCGCGCGGCGCTTACCATTTCCAAGCTCTCCCAAATCTCGATCACTTCATGAATAGCGCTCTTGTAAGCGCTCCTAGCCATGGGGCTTGCTAGGCACCGGCGAAACAGGATGCTTGAACTAATCGCATGGTTGCCATTGTCTCTTCGGTGCATCACATCGAACCTCCTCACTACTCCTTCGACCGCGATAAACTTCAGCATTCGATCGGTGCCGATGTGTTTCCCAATAACTTCCAAATACATCGCCTTGTTGGTAGCGCTGTGAATGACGGCGAGCAACTCTGTTAGATCAGAGTTGTCGTTCGTTTCGAGATCAAAGTCCGACTCGGTTCCAAATACCTGTAACCATCCTTTTCGTAGAGGTTGCCACGGTGATCGACGAACCACCGCTTCAGGAACTGCTTATCTTTGGCTTCAACATTCGTCTAAACGCCGTAGAACTCGCTGTTCACGTATAGGCGTGCATTGTTGTAGCGAGGCGCTGGGACGCCGACTTCTCGATGGACGGCATAGGCAAGACGCTCCGCCAGAAAGGTTGGATCGTCATAGTTGTTGTTAAGTGTTAGTCGATTCAGCCCCCTAAAGCGTTGATCTTCCACAAATTTATCAAAGTTGATCTTTAAGGCGGGCTTCTTTTCGAAGGACTGGAAGCTCCCCTCGCCCTTGATGCGAATGCCCACACTTCGAACCGCTTTCGCTTTCCCGTCTTTATCGTAAACGAAGTCGCCCGTCACGTAGGTAGCCTTATTCGGATCCGTTTGACTGCGCACGGAATTCAGGGCTTCAACGGATGCTGCCAGAAGCTCCAAATCAAATCGAGGGAACTTATCAGGGGCGTATAGTTCAGCAGAATTCTTAATCCTACAGGGAAGAGAATGGGCCGAGACGGCAAAGAGACCGGAAAAGCCGGTGACGAGAAGGAGTCGATTGACTGCCAATATCACACAAGCATTGCAGAAACGCCCCTCCCTTAATGCAACCAAGAGAAATCGTTGCCACGCTACCGCGTCACCAGGACGAACTGTTCTTTCCCTTGGCGAATGATCCCGAGGACTACGGATTCGCCTTCGATAGACTCTCCCGCCTGTAAGGCTTCTCGAGTTGAAGTGATCGGAGTCCGACCAATCTCGACAATGAGATCGCCTACCTGAAGGCCACGCCGACCAGCAGGACTCAGGGCATCTACTTGGACGACAACGGCTCCTTCATAGGCCTTGTCGAGGCCAAGTTGCTCGCGGATGGAATCATCTAACGTTGGTGTGCTGACGCCTACCAGATAGAAAGGAGTTACCGAGGGGAGTTCATTGTCTTGTTCAATGGCCACCGCTTCGCCTGGCGCCGGTTCGCGGTCCCATCGGTTGCGATTGACATAACTGCCTTCCACAGCGCGCTCGCCCAGGGTGATGGGGACATCGATGACCTCGCCTTCGCGTACGATTCCGAAGAGGACTTGGCTGCCAGGTTCGGTCCGGCTGACATCGAGCCGAAGCTTTGTCCGATCGGTCACGCGTCTACCTTGATAATCGATGATCAAATCATTTGTTTGGAGTCCGGCCTTGGCTGCGGGAGAACCAGGCACCACGGCTGCAACCAGCGCACCGGAGACGTCGCGGCGTCCTAACCGACGTGCCATTGTCGCGTCGAGCGATTCCAATTGAACACCCAAGTAGCCGCGGTTGACGCGTCCTTCGTCAAGGAGACTTTGGACGACGCGGATAGCCATATTAATGGGAATGGCGAAACCGATGCCCGTGCTAGCACCGGTGGTGGAATAGATCATCGAGTTGATCCCAATCACACGACCCGACGAATCCACCAACGCGCCGCCCGAGTTACCGGGATTGATCGCAGCGTCAGTCTGAATGAAATCGCCGTAGAACTCGCCGCCGGGCCCAACATTGCTGCGTCCTTTTGCGCTGATAATACCGTGAGTGACGGTCTGAGTGAGTTCGAAAGGATTGCCTACGGCTAGGACAACGTCGCCCACATCACAGAGATCGCTGTTCGCTAGTGGCGCTATGGGTAAGTTAGTCCCGTCGATCTTCAATAGAGCAACGTCGGTTGTGGGGTCTGCCGCGATCAGTTCGGCTTGATAACTTTCCTGCGACTTGGGCAGGGTGACAGTGATTTCATTCGCGCCTTGGATCACATGGTTGTTCGTGGTGATGAAACCCTCTGGAGTGACCAATACACCTGAACCGAGTCCTTGCTGTTGGCGCTGTGTCCGACGTTGCGGTACGGCGTCCTCACCTAAGTAACGCCGCAAGACCGCATCCCAAACGGGATCGGCTTGGCGCTGAGTCACACGGGCCGAGGAAATGCTGACGACTGCCGGAAGTACGCGCTTGATGACCGGCGCATAGGTATTCGGCATGGAACCGTTACGTTTGATATCGCTGCGTTCTATCGTGAGCCTCTCCGTGAAGACGGCAGAATTCTGGCCATGGAGGAGGCTAGCGGAGCCTAACCAGAGGGCTACGAGTGCTAGAGCGTTGATCAAAGGGGATGTCTTCATATTCAGTAAACTAAAAGCCGTCGGCGAAGTGGCAATTATTCGGATTCGCCGCGAACGCAGTTGTCCAACCCGCCATCCTTCAGGTCCTTGCGGGTGGCGGCCC
>JAACDM010000701.1 GCA_009936795.1 Verrucomicrobiaceae bacterium
AGCCGACTCATCGGCTAAGAGAAGAGCCCGGGCCTTGATTACCTTCAAGGCGGCGATCTTACTTGATCTTGTTAGTGACTCCAGATATTCACGTTCTTCTTGAGTTAGTCTGAGGCGATAAATCTTACGCATCCGACCGAAGATAAGTTATTTAAGTAAAGTACAAGTCTTTTCTCGAAAAATTCATCAATTCAATGTGGACACTCTACTAGCATGTTGATCGCGCCGCCCGATTGATGATCCAGTTGAAGACCGGTATGAGACACACCCTCCTTGGTATGCACGACCCATGCCTGATATTGCGGAGGGAGCTGATCAGAAGGCTTGAGAACCGACTGGATGATCTGGTCACGCACGGATTGAGCGATGCCAGCCAAGCTTGGTCCTAGCAAGGCCACGCCGCCATCGACTGTATGACAACGTGCACACATGAGCTGCGTAGTGTGAAACACGCGGCGGCCTCGATCAGGATTCCCACCGGTGGCAAGTGCTTCTTCCCAAGTAGTCACCGAGGTTGGGCGTGCATCTTTGCCAGTATCGAGCGCATGGACCAGCTGAGCTGCCAACTCGCCGTTTGCTGTCGCCATTCGACTTTGAATGGCCTCTCGAATCACAGGTCCGGCAATGTGCAATCGAAGCGTACGCACAGGCTCAATAGCGACATCCGCTTCCTGATCGCCGAGCAAGTCGGCAAGCACCTCGGGCTTTGATAGAGACTGGCTCGCCAAGGCTATCAAAGCCTCACTTTTCACGACCGCATCCGCAGTGACATCCTGCGCGAGAGCCAAGAGCGACAACTCGGCATCCATCTGGACCATCTTTCGCACCGCAACAAGCTGAAGCTTACCCTCACCCGCCCTGAGTTGGTTCTCGATCTAAGGACGTTCGTGAATTACCGAAGTTCGATCCAATCTCTCAAGTGCTAGTGCGCGAATGTCGTCGCAGTAGACAGCATTCTTCATGATACCTACCAACACCGATGGATCTAGCAAACGTTTGAGGACTTTGGCCTTGCCCTTTCGTTTGTTCTTAGACTCTTCGGCAAGGGGATTGCTGAGATTCTCAAACGCCGCTAGGTAAGCAGCGAACATCAGTCTACTCGTTCGCCCCTTCAAGATTAGGTCGAGAGAATCGCGCCACTTCGGCTCAAGATGTTCGCCTGCCCATACCAGAGCCGCGCGTTTGACCGCGGGATCACTGTCAGAAAGATAGTTAGGTAAATTGTCTATGTTGCCTGCACGCCGATCCATGAGAAGCTGGCGAATCCTTGGTTCCTCGGAATCACCGATCAACTGCTCAGCCAAGGTCTCATCGATCTCGCCATAGTTGAAGTAGCCTCTTGGCTTTTTCTTCCCTTCCTTTGCATGAACGCGCCAGAGTCGCCTACGACCATGGTTGGGATAATCCACCAGGACCCAATCGGCAATGAAGAGATTCACCCGGCTATCGGCTTCCATAGCCACTGGACGAAAGTTCTGATTCCCAGAAAAAAGCCCTCCTTTTCTCGTAGCGCTAGGGTCTTACCAATCCTCCTTCAAAGCATGGCGCTCGATCGTGTTCTCACTCCATATCGTTGCAAGCACACTTGAATGGTAGTCAGTTGGAAACTGCGTAGGGCAACAATCAATCAGGTCGCAAGGTGCTTCACCCGTTCCAAAGATAAACCGCAACATCCCCGAAAAGGAGCCGTCCCAACCTTGAAATGGATGATTCCCGCCACCCCCATACACCGACTTGTAGCCGTAATCGCCTCCGCGAGTGAGGTTGAGCAATCGATTAGTCTCCCGGGTATCGGGATCATTGTCGACCAACAACAGTTTACCTTGCATGTTGCATTTCAAGTTGAAGGGATTCCAGAAACCTGTCGCCATCTCCGATGGCCTGGGTTGCGTCGGGCCGACCACGAATAACATTCCCGCCATCACCAAGGCCGGAGATCACTGTCCCGTCTTTGCCCCGAATGGCCCAAGCTTCGCTGCCCACGTTTCCACGCGCTAGATACCTCCAGCTATCGCGATCAAAGGTGATACCTAGCAAACAGTTGTGGGCATAGCGCTACTTTGTGTCCAACGTGAGTACGCTAACAGGCTCGTCAAACACACCATCATCGTTTCAATTCAGGAAAAGCAAAGACCTCTCGAGAGCAAACCATGTAGAGAATGCCCTCTGGTGAAAAG
>JAACDM010000702.1 GCA_009936795.1 Verrucomicrobiaceae bacterium
AGCCGACTCATCGGCTAAGAGAAGAGCCCGGGCCTTGATTACCTTCAAGGCGGCGATCTTACTTGATCTTGTTAGTGACTCCAGATACTCACGTTCTTCTTGAGTTAGTCTGAGGCGATAAATCTTACGCATCCGACCGAAGATAAGTTATTCAAGTAAAGTACAAGTCTTTTCTCGAAAAACTTATCAATTCAATGTGGACACTCTACTAGCTCCAACGCTGTTGGCTCAAAACTAGCAGAAGATCCGACGAGGAATCCAACCAGACGACCGAGATCGAGGAACTCAGGAATTCTCGTAAGCGATACCTCTGGTGCACCAGGGAAGGCATTCTGAACGGCACCGATGATCTCAACAACTTTTTGAGGCGTCAGGTCTAACTTCGTTCCATAACTTAGATACTCTACCAACATCTCAATGGGAAAGCCCGTTTTTGCAGAGACAATTCCTAACAAGTCACTTCTTTGTAAAGCTGACGTCGATGATACGGCCTCGGCAGCAGGCGTTGCACCCACTGGCACGGGTTTGGCTTCAACAACGACGGCCGAGAAAGGCCCACCATTCGCAACAGGAGCAGCACCGGATTCGGACGAGACAGGAGCCATACTCAATTCAGCTGCCATCGGAGGAATCTCCGTGCTCGCCCTCTCTGTAGGCGCAGCCTCAAAAACTTCCTCAACCACAGAAAGTTTTCCAACCACAGCTACATCGGTGGCGCTCTCAGCGAACGGCGAGGCTACCGGACCCGCGGCTGGAGCCATGGAAGCGGTTGCGAGTATGGGCTCGGCACTCGCCTCTTCAGAGTTTTTATCTCCCACTAACGCCTGTAGCTTAACGGTCTCCCCAGGAAGGGGCGGCAAGACGAACGGAGCAGAGGGGTCAGTAACTGGCGTCGGAGGTATTTCACCAGAGGGTACTGGCGATTCAGGAACCATCGGCGTCTCGAGTATAGGCAGCACCTTCGCAGAAGCATCAACGACCACAGGCGAGTCCAACACTGGTTGCTGTGCCACTACAGGAGCCGGAGCTTCTGCCAACTGCTTAACCACCACTGTAGATGAAGCCTGCTCAGGGCTTTTGGAGAGAGGCGTCACTAACACCACAGGTGCCGGTCCCGATATGAAATCAGCTCCAGGGGTCACGGGTAAAGATGCCGGTGTTTCCATAGGCACCTCGATCATAGGCTGAGCTTGTGCGGGAGGCTCTGAGGGCAATTCAGGCCTTGATGCCGGTCCCGAAACTCCTCCTGGAGAGATCGCGGGATCGACCACAGGCCCAGGTTCAGCCGAAGCCTCTGTGGATGCCAGTCGATTCGCTAAAGCCGCTAAATCAATTACAGGTAGCGCAGCTGGTTGCTCTGAAGGAAGAGTTTCTTCCCGAGGTGACAAGATAGATGATGACGCCTCCGATCCTTCTTTCTCATTGAGCAGCCGGTCGGAGGTCATGCCCTTTCCCACAATCGAGTGGCTTGTACTAACGTTGCGCCAAGGTTTTCTCAGCAACTACGGTCGTGGCTCAAGCGATGATCACATCTGCTTCCGCATTTGCACGCACCACAACGTCATCAGCCTCAGCACTGGCTCGAGAGAGAATCTCCGACACCTCTCGATTCACCCGTCCAAACACTTCATCCGCTTCCGCCTTGGCACGCGAACTTACCTCGGCAGCTTCTATGTGTGCTTGCGTCAGAAACTGCTGAGCTTCTGATTTAATTCTATCGGTGTGCTCATCGGCCTGCACTTTAAGCCAATGCTAGCAGCTCTTCTGCCGATACATTCGCGCGCCTCACAACGTCATCCGCCTCCAACGAAGCTTTTGACTCGACTTTTCGCTGAATGCCTTTCAGCTCCTCGACCAAGGCGCCACGTAACTCCATGACCCTCTTGAGGATGCCCTCTTGGCTGGTCACGACAGCCGATTGGAAGACCACAGAGCCTGCTCTGATTCCCTTCGAAAAGCTTCCAGAAGAACGTCAAGGTGCTGAAGGTGGGTCTGGTCAACGGCGGGAGCGGGCGGGGATTCCGGCGACATCGTCTCAGGTTGCTGATTCATTCGTGTAATAAGCCTTCAAATAATTTATTAAATACCCTTAATTACCATATATACCACACATAAAAGCCACGGTTTTGATTGTCACGTAGGTGATTCTCACCCTCCTAGAACTTTCGCGATCTCGTCATGAACCAAGGTCAGGTCGGCCGAGGTTTACACCAGGCTTACTGCCAAATTACAGAGAAGTAATTGCGTCCAGTTTAAAGACAAACTCAGGCTGAGACGGCGCTGACCGATGTGATGAATCAAACCGACAAACTTACCCGAATTCGAACGATGAACCCAACCATAACACTTGTGAAAACCTTCGCCCCCGTTGCCACACTTGCCACTGTGGGGGCGCTTTACCTTCAACCGCTCATTGGTCAGCAGAGCTCGCTCACTGAAATGATGACCGTCGACAACACACCTCCAATCCGCGAAGGTGCCCTCGGTGGCTACGCCAAAATTGTGGAACAGGTGGCACCAACCGTCGTCAGCATCGCTGCGACCAAGACGATGCCCCAGGCAGCGTCTATGGATCCCCGACTCCATCGATTCTTTGGTCTGCCTTCGACGCCACCGCCACAAGCCCCCCAACAGCAGGGCACAGGGTCAGGTGTCATTCTCACTGAAAACGGCTACGTTGTAACGAACAACCATGTGATCGCTGACGCCGACGAAATTCTCGTGTCGCTGTCGGGAAACAAGACTCCTTACCCCGCTGAGATCGTGGGAGTGGATCCAGACTCAGACCTCGCAGTTCTCAAGATTGAGGCCACGGGCCTTCCCACTATCAAAGCAGCAGACAGCTCCGTTCTTAAAGTAGGCGACACTGTACTCGCCCTGGGTAGCCCATTTGGCCTGAGCGAAACGGTCACGACTGGAATCGTGAGTGCGCTAGGGCGAAATGCCGTTTCCATTGCGAGCTATGAGGACTTCATCCAAACAGACGCCTCGATCAACCCCGGAAACTCGGGAGGTGCTCTTGTGGACAACAAAGGCCGACTAATTGGGATCAATACGGCCATCCTCTCCCGCAGTGGTGGCAACGTGGGGATCGGATTCGCCATCCCGGTCAACATGGTCATGAATGTGGCTGATCAGCTCATTCAGAACGGCGAAATGAAGCGTGGATTTCTCGGTGTGTTGCTCCGCGAGCTGACTCCCGACTTGGCGGAAGCTTTTCAAGTGCCCACCAACAAAGGTGTCCTCATCGATCAGGTATACCCAGATACACCGGCCGCCGAAGCTGGTCTGCGCGATGGTGATGTCCTGCTTCATGTTGATGGAACGGCAACCAACGACGTGCGTGCTACTCGGCTGTTTGTCAGCAATCGACGTCCTGGAAGCAAGTTGGCTATCAAATTACAACGCGGAGAAGACACCATGGAGCTCGATGTTACTATTGGCGAATTGCCAGGCAAAGACTTAGCCTCAAATGGCAGCACGTCGCGTCCCAGGTCCAACAACCTGGCTCCGCGTCCGGCAGAACTCCTTGAAGGCGTCATCGTGGAAGACCTCAATGACGGCTACCGAGCATCGCTGAAGCTCGATTCTGAAGTCACGGGCATCGTCGTCACCGAAGTCACTCCCAACACGCCCGCTGCTGAGAAAGGCCTCCAATCAGGGGATCTCATCACCGAAATCGGTCGTCAACGTGTGGCCAGTGTCGAGGAAGCCAAGGAAGCCTACGCTGCCGTCGATGGAGACCTCCTGCTTCTTCGTGTGTGGAGGGAGGGAGTGGGCCGATTCGTCGCGATCAAGGCGAGTTAGCAAGGCTTACCGCTTTTTGTTGAGCAAAGACCGTGCCCTGTGTGGCGGGTACACTCCTGATCACTGGCTGACAACGCCAGCGTTAGGGAGATCACCGCTCTCAGGGCACATTCTTGTTCAGCAGACGGACCGATCCGCATTGCCAGGTTAGAGATTCCCCATAAACTCGTCTTCATGAAATACGGTCTCACCCTCTTCGGCATCACCGGCATCACCGGCATCACC
>JAACDM010000703.1 GCA_009936795.1 Verrucomicrobiaceae bacterium
CCGCAACTTGGTAAAGTCCGACAGACTCCTGGCGGGGTTTTTGCGATTCGCGAGGGCAAGTGGAAACTTGTCCTGGGCAATGGCTCAGGCGGGCGAGAGACTCCGAAAGGAAAGCCGTTTGAGAAGCCTTATTCCCTGTGGGATCTTGAGGGCGATGCATCCGAAGCGACGAACGTGATCGAGAAGTATCCTGACGTTGCTAAGCGATTGGAGGAGGCCTGCTTGAAGATACGTAATGGCGGGCGCTCGCGGTCTTAAGGGGATCGCGCGAAGTCGCAGAGACGCGAAGGAGGGGAAAGTGTTTTAGTCCTTCTTCTCAAGGCAATAGAGCTTCTCCACTCGGCGGTCGTCGTCTTCGTCGTGAGCGACTCTGACAAAGATCTGGCTATTGACGATTACAGGTGTCGCGTAGATTTGATCGCCTAACTGATTCTCGGCGATGATCTCACCGCCCTTGTGAGTGGCTTTCACGACGTAGAAGTTGCCCATTTCGCTGGCGGCGTAGACGAGGTCACCGACTGGAACCGGTGTTGCCGTGAAAGGCTGGCCCATGCGTTGGCGCCAGAGGCGTTCGCCCGTCGCGGAGTTCCAGCAGACGAGGACGCCGGCATCCATCATGCCATAGAGATAGCCATCGCGAATATACATGGACGGAACGTAGACGCGGCTCTTGTTTTCCCAGACGAGTTTGCCGGAGCCGTCTGCGGCAATGGCGGAGACATGGTTCTTTGGATAGCCGCCGCTGGTGTATACATGTTTGCCGTCGGTCACGGTGGAGGTGACGCATTCTGTAGTGGCTCCTTCGGTTTCCCAGTTCACGTTGCCGGTGAGGGGATCGTAGCTAACAATCTTCTCACAACCGGTGAGGACGAGCTGGTCTTTGCCCGCGGCAGTGAGAATGATAGGGGAGGGGTAGTTCGGCATCTTGGGCCTGTCTTGGCGCCAGACGATCTTGCCGTCCTTGCGATTGAGTCCACAGACGGCTCCTCCTTTCTTGTTGTCTGCTGAGACGATGACCAGATCCTCGTAGATGGCAGGTGAGGAGCCGTAGCCTTGATGGAGGGTGTAGTCCGTGATTTTCGTCTGCCAAAGTTGCTTGCCATCCATGTCGAGGGCTGTCGTGTAGACGGCTTTGTCATGGAGGAAGCTGATGAAGAGGCCCTTGCTATCGCACGCTACGCTTGAGGACGCGTTCGAGGCTTTCTTGTTCATCTTTTCTGGGAAGCCGCCTTCATGGATGGTCGTCTTCCAGACGGGCTTACCGGTTGCACGATCATAACAGAGCACCCACTGCTTCTGAATGTCGTCATCGGCCGCAGCGAGGTAGACGCGGTCTCCGACGACGATGGGCGAGCCGTGCCCCCGACCAGGCACGTCGGCGACCCAACGCACGTTCTTTGTCTCGCTGAAGGTGATGGGAGGCTTCTGATCGGCGTCGGCGATGCCATCACGGTTGGGGCCGCGCCACCAGGGCCAATCTTTTGCGGAAAGTTCCGCTAGGGGAAAAGCGAGCAGAGTGGCAAGGATGAGAGCTGATTTCATGAATCTCGTTTAGAGGAACTTTGAGATGGTGTCGACTCTAGATCGAGTTTCGAGGAGGGCGCTATGAGCTGTTCTCGAATTTCCATTGATCGACATGGTCATCCGGGTAGCGCCAGCCCCAGTCACCTGGTTCGGAACGTTTGTCAGGCACGCCGCCGTCATCGGTCGCGTTCCAGCCGAGGCTGTAGGTAATGAAGCGTTCGCCATGAAGTCGATGCTGTAATGGTTTCCCGGTGATGTTGTCTTGTGGAATGGCATCGATATAAGTCGGCGTGAGCATCGCTTGCTGCTGAGGGTAGGCTCCCGTGCCTGAGCGGAACCGTTCCGTAGCGATGGCGATGCGCGCAAGGTCAACGTTGGTCTGTCGTTGATGAGCTAGGCGTGCGGTGGTTGTAAGGGATTCTAGGTGCGATGATAGTGCTTGCCTGCTGTGGAAATAAGCCATCCAGGATGGACCAATTTTAAAGAGTTTTCGGGTTTCGCCTTGGAGATTCGTCTTGATTGATGGCGTTCGGCAGGATCAGGGATGTCGGCTATCGAGAGGGCCTCTTGAGTGTTCTTGCTTAGCTGCAACTTGCTCCAGGGGCCTGTGAAGTCCTCGAGCCAAGGTCGAACCAGTCTTTTGAAATGTATCTGCTTTAGCATA
>JAACDM010000121.1 GCA_009936795.1 Verrucomicrobiaceae bacterium
TCGGAACCCGGTCCGACACGGGTGAAGTTGTCAGAGATCAGGCTGTTAGTGGGCGTTGAAGTGGAGGGCGATATCTCTACTCTACTACGCCCGTACCGGCAAAGTTGCCCGAACGTAAGTCCCCGGTATTAGACATTACCAACCCCAGTGACCTGCAAGAGCGTTAGAAAGCTGCCCGTACCAGTGCTATAGATCCCGGCACCTGCATTCTTCCCAGCGGTGTTGTCGATGATTGTGGTGTTCTCGACGAACGCTGGTTGCCCCTGAGTATAGAGGCAGCCACCATGACTGGCGGCTAACAATCCGTCATTCGATGTCGTGCTGAAGGTGATAGGTAAGACTCTTACAAGAAAGATCGGGAAACACTACCGAACGATCCTAGCAATCATTACCCTCTGCGACAATACAATTGAGCAAGACACCTCACTGAATCGGAAAATCGAAATAGGTTCTCGGAAACGGCTCGTTTGCTAGGGAGAAGTGCCACCACTCTTTACTGAAATGCTTGAAGCCGTGGCGTTCCATCACCGTCCGCAGTAGAAGTCGGCTAGCTCGTTGGGATTTGCTCAGATCTATATTCTCAGCATGCGAGCGTGGGCCGAAGTGATCGAAGCGCGTCCCCATGTCGAGCTCTTCTTTGGACTCCAAGTCTATCAGAGTGACATCAACGGCGCTTCCACGACTATGGCCGGACTTGGGCGCAATGTAATCTTCGGGAATGAGATCTTTCTTGGCCACGTCAGGATAATAATCTGCTCTTGTAGACGTGTCAGTAGGATCACTCGCCCAGCGCACAAAGTGGTCCACCGCACTCTGCGGACGGTAGGCATCAAACACTTTGAGCCCAAGCCCGTAGTCGACAAGATTAGCTTGCACATTCCTCATGGCTTGAGCCGTTTGTTGAGAAGCCACGCCACGCTTGGCTTCGTAGCCATCGATTCGCTTTCCAACAAAGTTGTCCCCACTCGCATACCGCAAGTCAATGATCAGCGTAGGAACGGACTCTTGCAAGTCCACAAAGCCTTGTCTCAGGGAGGAGCGCTCGTCTTTCGCAGGCGAAAGAAAGACCACGGCTAAAAGGGCAAACACAAAGAGAATGAACCTATACATGCACTTGGATAACTAACTATCCCAGAGAGTCGCCTGACACCAGCGTAAACTCTGGCGTCACGGTTATCTCCTGTTTATGGGCTTGCCATTTGAATCTCATTTCGCTAGAGCCATCCAAATTTGCGTGATGGTTCCACGCACAAATCCCTTAAACCTCTTCTATTAGATGAAACTCATGTATTCGTTATCATCGCTGTGCATCCTCTTGCTTTGCCGCATGTCGGCAGTGCCCGTCCAGGCACAAGACCTCAGTCTCTACGCCGAACCACCCGACGGTTGGACTTACTCTTACAACGGGGATGCAGCAGCTTCCGAAGAGGAGGCATCGTTGGACGGGACCTGGAGCCATAACAACGGGTCGGATGCTTGGGACAGTTCGGTAATCGGTGAAGGCGCACCGGGCGGCGCTTCAGCACTCGACGATGGCGGAGAAGCCTTTCTTCGCATGCAGGATTCTGGTGACCCTCGGGATTTCGACATCGCAGATCCTAGTAATCGTAAAGTTTCCTTCTATCGCGACCTAGGGTTCGAGGGGGCCCATGCGGACAATGGCGGCAACTTCTCAGAGGAGTTTAAGCCACTGCGCGATGGCGTGACACTCAACTTCAGAGCTCGCCTGCCGACACCGTCAACAGGCGGTCCTCTCGATCAGATTCATAGCGGTGACATGAAAGACGTCCCCGACGTGGGTGACGGCGGCACCATTCATGACTCTGGCAAAGGCATGTTTGGGATCCACGAAGCAGATACCGAAGATCCCGATGCCGACAAGAGCGGAAAGATTAGTTTCTCGCTCGGACTGACCACGGATGAACAGAACGGATCTCCAGAAATGGATGGCCTCATCATGAACTCCAAGTCTGGACCCGACGTCTCGGGAGATGTGGAGGCCGGCGAAGGCATAGAGCAGAATCTCGTCCCGGTTGAAAACCTCACGGAATGGCACGAGTTCTGGATTACGGTCATTCGCGATGACTCCGATGAGGAAGCCACCCACAAGGTGCTTGTTTACAAAGACGGTTCGATCGAGCCAGAAACGTTCTTTGTCACGGCAGGCACGGGTCAGGACAATGACTCTGACTACCTCTGGCTCTCTTTAGGCGCCACCCCACAGAGCGCTGCGGTTGACATCGATTTCTACCGAGTGGCAGCAGGTGTCGTCGAACCATCATTGCCCTCCGATCCTAACATCGCCATTTCTCGCGCCAGCGGTCTTGGCCAAGTGGCCACCGTTCCGGCCGCACATTCTGGCCTAATCAATGTGAGGAACACAGGTGAATCGAAGGTCCTCACTCTCAGCAATTTCACTTTAGCTGGATCCAGCCCTGACAACTGGACGCTTGATGCTATGCCGAGTACAATTGCCGTCGGTCAAGCAGATCAAATAAACTACACGTTCAATTCGTTAGGCCAAACCGGAGCCTTTACGGCCACCCTCACCTTTGAAACGGATGATCCCGATTCTCCCACAGTGACGATCAATCTCAGCGCAAGTGTAATCAACACAACAGGCCCCGGAGGACATTACTCACTCGACGATAACGCCAATGCCGAGGACCCAGTGATTGTAGACATCACGGGCTACGATCGCCCAGGCAACTACGTTCCTGGCGAGGGAACCGTAACGTTCGGTCAAAACGCACTTGCAACCGGCACGGCCGCAACGGTCGGCGGCGGTGGCTCGTTCACCATTCCAGCAAGAGGCTTCGGAGATATCACCAACTATTCGGCCACCTTCTGGGTAAACCTGAGCGAGTTGCCGGGTGAACTCGGGGCACTCGTTTCCCGCGCCGGAGCGAACGACTCCAATCCGGATGTGAGTTTGCTAGTAATCACGGATGGGGCCCTGACATGGTTGGTCCCAGATGCTCCAGTCGATCCTTTCATCTTCACCACAGAAACGAAGCTATCAATCGGCACGCCCTATCATTTGGCTATTGTCGCCGAAGGGAATCATGACAAGGTCTCTGTCTATCTCAACGGTGAGCTAATCGGCTCAGGGGAAGCTCTTGGCGAAGCCAACCCTGACGAGACCGGACTCTTCTTCTTTGGCTCCTACGGACCTCTTTTTACAACAGGCACTTATGACGATCTCCAGATCTACACGCGTGCCTTGCCCGCGAGTGACATCGCCTTTCTTGCCGCGAATCCAGGTGGTGTGCTCAAGGCCGAGGAACCCGACAGTGATGGCGATGGTCTTACGGATGCCGAAGAGGTGGCCCTCATGACGGATCCTGTCAAACCCGACACCGATGGCGATGGACTCTCTGACTTTGAAGAACTACGCGATTACTCAACCGACCCTTTGTTAGTCGACTCCGATGGCGATGGACGGGAGGACGGTGCCGAGATCGCGGCCGGTTTCGATCCCAATCGATCCACGTAGCCCCGCACCTGCAGCCACTGGCTCACTCTCACAAAACATTGTTGCCCATTGGCCTCTCGATGAAACTGACGGCAGTGAAGCTGCGGATGCCATCGGCGCGCATGTTGGTGCCGTCATGGGAACCGCCGAGTGGAAGCCAGGCGAAGGCAAGGTCGGCGGCGCTATCTTCTTCGATGGCTCAGATGGCTTCATCGAAGTGGCGGATGCCCCAGAATTCCGCTTTGCTGAAGAAGAGTCTTGGGCCGCCTCGCTTTGGTACAAAACAGATGAAATCGAGGACGATCAAGGCCTGATCACAAAAGGTTACCACGATGATTCTCGAGCCACGACCGGCTACTGGATGATGCAAACGCGTGCTGGAGGATTTACCCTAGACTCGCGTTGCTGTGAGGGTGGCAATCCTCGGGCCCGAATCGATTCCGATTCCGACATCAGCCACGGAGACGGAGAATGGCATCATTTCGTCGTCACCCGTGATGGTGCTCTCTCTGAGATCCGCCTTTATGTCGACGGTCAACTAACCGCCCGCGATGTGACTGGAGAAGACCAAGGCTTGTGGGCCATGGGCGACAATGAAGACCCGTTAGTCATCGCCAACCACTTCAATCGTTTCACGGTCGGCTGGTTTGATGACATCGCCATTTGGAAGGGCTACGCCCTCACCGACGCTGACGTCGCTGCCATTGCAGCAGAAGGCGTGGGTGCGGCACTCGACGCAGGCCATGGTGGCGGAGGCCCTCCCGTCGAACTCACCTTGGTGGAAGGTGGCCTCGAAGGCGATGATCCGGGAATCGTCGAAAGCGCCGCCTATGGAGAAGACGCCTTAACCTTCTCCGACAGAACACACGAACATAATGGAGCTACCTTTGATTCAATTTCGGGCGAGCTTACCGTCGAAGGTGATCTCACGGTCGACCTCCCAAACTACCTCGTCGGTCAGAGCTATGTGCGCTTCGCTAACAACGCGAGAGACAATGCGGACTTCGTGGCTACGGTAACTGCCAGCGGCCCTACCCATTGGTATCTGCTCATTGGCAATCGCTTGGATGGTCCTAACGCCGCCAGGAAAGACAACGCCTCAGATCCTATTCTTGGAGGTACGCTTCAATGGATCATCGACGCCGGGTGGGAACGCGTGAACACAGGGATTTCCCCGAACGGTCAGCCCGACTTTGTCGGCGTGGACGAAAGCGGCGATGGGGGACTCAATCAGTTCTACTCCGTCTACACCCTAGCAGAGCCTTACACAACCGTGACGATCAACGGCAATGGCATCGGCGGCACCAACATGCTGGCCTTGGTCGGCAGCGGTGCTGTAGGCGACGGAGGAGGAAATCCAGATCCAGGCCTTCTCCCTCCGCTCGAAAACGTTGGCGACAACGCTGATGGAATCTTTGGCTTCACCATTCCTAACAATCTCGCTGTCGACATTGAATACTCCACCGATCTACTTCGATGGGAGACGATCGCCGCGGATGTAAGCGGCACTCTTGAAGAGACTGACCCTGATCGTAGCAATGCTCCTAGCGGCTACTACCGGGCTATTCAGCGGTAGCTTCCAACGCTTTAGCACCCAGGAAGGGCGAGGCCAATGGTCTCGCCCTTCTTCGTCGATCAGAGACATTGCCCTCCCTGCTAAGGATTTGAAACCCGTCCGAGGCGATCTAGAATAACGGCAACCATGGATTCACGCTCCACCTTTCCCATTCCCA
>JAACDM010000704.1 GCA_009936795.1 Verrucomicrobiaceae bacterium
AGCGCGGCCTCCAAAGACGTCCTTGGAATCACCCGTCACAACCAAATCACTCGGAGCCGTCAGTCTAACTCCGACAGACTCCTAGTAGCTCGTCTAACTGATCAATCACCTTAGTCGCTTGATTGAATGCATCGACGGAAAGACTCGTGAGCTGCTTAAGCAGATCAGTGAGTCCTTGTGGGACGTTCATTTTACGTTCATTAAAGAGCTTGGCGAGTTTCTCTGCCGTATCGGCTACGGTGTCCTGCTCGGAGATGAGTCTGAGGAGATCTCGACGACTGACCGGGATGAACAGGGTGGAGGGGAGGTGAAAACGAAAGTCGTTCTTCTTCTCATCTGCCTTGGTCTCTAGCGCATCGATCTGCTCGATGGCGGCCTGCAATGCTGGGTCGTCTTTGCCAATTAGCGCTTCAATGAGCAGAGGAATCTGAGCTACACAGTCAGAGACGACGCGCATGTGTTCCTGGATGGGGGCGAAAGGCGACCCTCGCAGGAGACTCGACAGAGGATTGGTAGATTTCATGGTGAGTTACCAATGAGGCACGTATGAAACATCCGCCTGAGGCACAAGCCTATTGCAACGATTGTGTCACATAAATTTGAGATAGAATGTGGCGATTTCGTGACATTCTGGCGATGAATGGGCATGACGTTTGATTAGCTTCTATCGAGCGAATTCGAAACACCGTCGGCGCCATCGGGTGATTGAAGCCTATTGATGACGCAACTTTGGAAAGTTGCGCTACGGAAGTCGCTTTCTCTAGAGCCCGCCGAAGCGGCGTTGCCTGCGGGAGTACTCTTCAACGGCTTTGAAGAAGTCATCTTTGCCAAACTCGGGCCAAAATTTGTCCGAAATGACGATTTCGGAGTAGCTGATTTGCCAAAGGAGGAAGTTTGAGATCCGCATCTCGCCTGAGGTGCGGATGAGCAGGTCAGGGTCGGGGTAGTAACGTGTGTAGAGATGCTTGCTGAAAATCTGCGGGTCAAGCATGGCGGGGTCTAGCAAGCCGTCTTGAACGTGGCGGAGGACGCTACGCACGCCATCGATGATCTCTTCGCGGGCTCCGTAGTTGAGTGCGAGGATAAGAGTAAGTCCGTCATTCTGTGATGTTTGCTCAATCGATTCGTGGAGAGCCCGTTGGCATTTGTCAGGCAAATCAGTGAGGCGACCGATGGCTTGGAGACGAATGTTGTTTTTGTGCATCTCCTTGGTTTGCGACTTGAGGAAGCGCTCCAACAAGGTCATCAACGCCTGGATCTCCGACTTGGGTCGTTTCCAGTTCTCCGAGGAGAATGCGTAGAGTGTGAGGTAGGCGACCCCGAGTTCGCCACAGGCTTCGGCGACTTGGCGCACGGTCCTGGCTCCGGCGCGGTGACCTTCGGTCCTTGGTTTGCCTTGCTCGTTTGCCCAGCGTCCGTTGCCATCCATAATGATAGCGATGTGCTTAGGCACATTCGCGATCTCTGGATTGGACGGCTCTTCTTTCTTAGCCATCACACACCATGGTCTGCTGTCGGTCAGGTCCCACACTGACGATGCCTATCGGTGTCTTGGTAATCTCGGCAACCCGATCCAAGTAAGCCCGTGCGTTGGCTGGCAATTCAGCAAGAGACTTGGCACTGGAAATATCTTCAGACCACCCTGGCATTTCCTCATAGACGGGCGTGCAGTCTTCCCAGTCTTCGGCATCGACAGGGGGGAGGTCGAGGCGCTCGCCCTTCCACTCGTAAGCGGTGCAGAGCTGGACGGTTTCGAGGCCATCGAGCCCGTCGAGATTCGTCATGGCAATCTTGGTGAGGCCATTAACCATGGTGGTGAATCGCAACATGACCATGTCGAGAGGGCCGCAGCGGCGTTTGCGCCCGGTGGTGGCTCCGAACTCCCGCCCCATGGCGTGTAGACGTCCAGAGAATTCATCGCTCTCGGTCACGCAGGGGCCAGACCCGACGCGGGTGGTGTAAGCTTTGCACACACCGATGACTTCATCGATGTTCGTGGGGGAAACACCAGAGCCGGTGCAGGCACCACCTGCGGTGGTGTTCGACGACGTTACAAAGGGATAGGTGCCGTGGTCGATGTCGAGGTAAGCACCTTGAGCGCCTTCGAAGAGGAGCTGTTTGCCGTCACGCATGGCAGCGTGAATAACCTCTACTGTGTTAGAGACGTGAGGTGCAAGGCGAGCGCCTGCAGCCTTGTATTGTTCCAAGGTGACTTCGGGATCCTCCACCTCGATACCATCCAATGTCTTTGTCAGTTGCTCAAACCTCGCGCGAAACTTGGCTTCGAGGCGCTCAGGCTGGATGAGATCATTGACCCGCAATCCC
>JAACDM010000122.1 GCA_009936795.1 Verrucomicrobiaceae bacterium
AGCACGCATCAGGGTGATGAAGTCAGAGTTCTCGCTGTCCTCAAACATTTCTCTGGCGGCCCTGGTTTGGGAATCGTCGCGATCTGGGCGAGTGAGCAAGTCGCGACCACTGACCAAGGCGGCACACAGGGCGGCGTCGGGCACGCAGCCGAGCTGGCTGGCCTCGATTAACATGCGTGAGTAGCGCGGGTGCATCGGAAGGCGAAGCATTTGCCTGCCAATGTTAGTAAGGTCTGCTTGGTGCAAGGCGCCGAGCATAGTGAGCAGGCGCTCGGCGCGATTGACGGCTTGCAAATCTGGTTTGTCCAGCCAGTCAAAACTAGCGGCTTCCTGGATGCCGAGCGAGTGCAGCAGTAGGACGACCTCAGCAAGGTCACTTCGTTGGATCTCTGGAGTGTTGCGTTCCTCGCGGCTCTTCTGCCCGATCATGGTCCACAAGCGATGACAACTACCTGGCGCCGTGCGACCGGCGCGGCCTTTGCGTTGGTCTGCACTTGCTCTGCTAATGGGCTCTAACAGAAGGGTGCCGATCCCGCGTTCGGCGTCGTAGCGAGCTACACGGGCGATACCGCTATCCACGACGTGGCGAATACCTTCTATGGTAATGCTAGTCTCAGCGACGTTGGTGGCAACGACTACTTTGCGGAGGGCATTTGGGGAGAAGGCGCGGTCTTGCTCCTTCGGCTCTAATGCGCCGTGCAAGGGGATGCAGGAAATTCGCTCTTGCGTCCTCAGGCTCCGCAGTGCGTCCAGCGTGCGGTTGATCTCGCCGCGCCCGGGCATAAAGACGAGAATGTCTCCAGGAGCATCGTCATGGAGAATGCGCTCCACCGCCTCAGCCGCCTGATCGGTGATGGCGCGCTGATCGGGGGCATCAAGATAGCTCACATCTACGGGATAGCTTTGCCCTTCGGAGATCAAAATCGGGCATTCTTCCAAGTAGGTGGCGACAGGCTCGGCATCGAGCGTGGCGGACATCACTAGCATGAGCAAATCGCGGCGCTGGGTTCGCTGCAAGTGTTTTACCAAGGCGAGGGCGACATCGCTGAGCAAATTCCGTTCGTGAAACTCGTCGAAGATGACTGCGCCGATGTTCGCTAGCGTGCGATCATCTTGAAGCCAGCGGAGTAGAATACCTTCGGTGACAAAGCAGATGCGGGTGCCTGCGCTGGTGTGGTCGTCGAAACGAATCTGATAACCGACCTCAGCACCGAGTTCGCACTTTCGCTCTGAAGCAACGCGAGTGGCCACCGTGCGGGCGGCAACGCGGCGGGGTTGCAGTACGACGATCATCTTTTCGCCAGCGATTCCTTCATCGAGCAGCATCTGCGGGACCTGCGTGGTTTTGCCCGAGCCGGTGGGAGCGACGAGAACCAAGCGATTGCCAACCCGCAGCTCACGCAGGATGTCGGAATGGATCCTCCAGATGGGAAGCGTGGTGGGGTCAGGCATGGAGTGGAGCGCTCATGCTACGGCTCAGCGCAGGAAATGCCAACGTGAAGCGCAGGAGCAACCACGGCCGCCTAAAAGTGCCATCTCTTCCCTATTGTGGGGCTTCGTTGAAGAACGCACATCTTGGCCCATGCCGAATACTCCTGTTATCTCTGGCTGGCTGGATTGAAGTGTGCGTGAAGCTGAAGGATCTCAAGCTGCTCGATGATCGGATCGTCTTTCGTCCCTAAATTATCCCGTTCGCACTCAAATTTCTATTGATTCCACCCCTTCTCAAAGCTAAGGGCCACGACGAAGAGGCCTACGCCGATTCCGCACCGAGACAGGCGACCTTGTCCCACGATAAATAGAAAGTTTTACCGATGGCTGTTACACCAAGCAAAGATTACAAACGTCAGGAGCGCGAGCAGAGGAAGATTGATAAGCGCATGGCCCGCGAGGCAGCGAAAGCCAAGAAGCAGGAAGAGGATGCTAAGAGGCAGGAAGAGGAAGCTAAGCAGCAGGAAGAGGATGCCAAGAGGAAGGAAGAGGAGGAATTCGAGGCAGAACTCGAGGCCGAGCGTCTTTCCAAGGCCGGTGAGTGATCGCTGTGGTTTTACCACGCTCTTGGTGAGTTAGGAAGCGCTGCCGGGAGCAGCTTAAGAGTCTGTGGAAGGATGGATCTCCTAGTTGCTTCGAGCGCCAACAGGCAACTTCATCGATCAAGCCTGCTTTCGTGGCCGTTTATCAACAGGTTAGACATACGGGATCTGTTGAAACGCAAAGAGGAAGAATGAATGAATGGATTGTGGGTGAGGGAAATCAGAGGTTCTTCGCGGCTTTTCCGGCCTGGCAATTGTCTCGAACTTTGCGTCCTCGCGTCTCTCATCCGTCGGCATTCATTCAGGATATTTCCGGCTGAGGAGCGGAAAGGTCGGTCTAGGCCGGTAGATAGATTGAGTAGTGCAAGGCATAAGGAGGGGGCCAGAAGGTGGATTCAGGATCGATCATCGGAGTCACTTTGAGGTGGCTGGTCAAAACGGAGCCAATCTGAAGGCTTGGTTAAGGATTCCTGGTAGGTTAAGAAATCAACATTAAACCTACAAAGAAATGCCAAAACGTAACAAAAGACGAATACACTCCGCGCGGTTCAAATTCCGCGTTGCCCTCGAGGCCGCGAAAGGTCTCAGGAGCATCAACGAGATTGCTGCAGAGCACAAGCTAGCGTCCTCACAAGTCACGGCGTGGAAGAAGGAATTACTCTCCGAAGGTAGCGCTCTCTTTGAGCGCAAGAACGCCAAGAACCATGAGATCGACGAGGAGAAAGAGCGCACGGACGCACTGGAACGAACCTTGGGTCGAGTAGTCGTTGAGAAAGAGTTCCTGGTAAAAAAGTGCAAGGAGCTGGGGATTGAGCCATGAGAAAGACAATGGTGGAAACAGACCATCCACAGCTCAGCACCCGCAAGCAATGCGAGCTTCTTGGAGTAAATCGCAACCGGCTAAGGCCAAAGTGTCCGCGCCCATGGCAGCCGAGGACTGAGCACAAAGAAATGTTAGCATTGATCCCGCTGATCCATGCAAAGGATCCCACGATGGGAGCACGCCAACTAGGTATCGTGCTAGGAAGAAACGACTATCATGCAAGCCGTTGGACGACAGGAAAGATGATGGAACACCTTGGAATCAAGGCCATCTACTGTAGTCCATGCACGACGCAAGCAGCGCCAGAGAATCCTAAATACCCGTATTTTTGGCTCTCCGTCAGATTGGCTGGGTCAGAAGCGGTCCCCGCTACGGGTTCAGAGCCAGGGCAGGAGATCGTAACCAGTTGACAATGTCCATCTTAAGCAATCCTGGCCTGCTCGCGAACATCCAAGGAAATGTCCTTCGAACTTTGGGGCAAGTTGACAGGCAGGTCCGGCATGCCGGGATTCCGTGGCAAAATTGCAAGATGCTTGCACTGCAGCCTCGATCACTTTCCCATCGCTTCCCTGGCCCCCTGCCAGGCCTCAGAAGCATCCAGCAAACTTGACGGAGAGCCGTATTTTTTGCGTAATCGCCAGATCACCAAAGCGGATGAAGTTTGGGCGATCGACATCACTTACATCCCGTGGAGTCGTGGGCACGTGTACCTAGCAGCGATCATTGATTGGAAAACACGAGCAGTGTTAGCTTGGCGAGTGAACAACACCATGGACGTCGACTTCTGCCTCGACGTGCTTTGCGAAGCAATCGGAGTTGCCGGTGCGGTTCCAGAGATCATCAACACAGACCAAGGCAGCCAATTCACGGGCGTGGAATGGATCAGCGCGGTCGAGGACCTCGGAGCGCGAGTGAGCATGGACGGAAAAGGGCGCTGGATGGACAACGTCCTCATCGAGCGTCTGTGGCGAAGTGTGAAACACGAGTGGGTGTTGCTGCACGAATACAACACGATTCCGGAACTCGAAGCGCTGCTGAGCGAATGGATCGAGCGCTACAACACCTGGAGACCGCACACGGCAAATGGAGGGGAAACACCTTGGCAGGCCTACCGAGGCCTGCTTCCGAAGCTGGAGCGAGAAGAAGTGAAGGGGGGGGCGAGCAATTGTTAGAATTTCGGCCTCGGTCTCCATTCTAACAATTGCCCATCTGTAAGCTTCCGGGATCATTCATTGACAACCAATCTAGCCTGTATTAACAAGACAATCCTGCTAGGAGTCTGTCGGAGTTAGACTGACGGCTCCGAGTGATTTGGTTGTGACGGGTGATTCCAAGGACGTCTTTGGAGGCCGCGCT
>JAACDM010000705.1 GCA_009936795.1 Verrucomicrobiaceae bacterium
AGGGTCGTCGTCCGGAGTCTGAGAGGACTCATTTGCGACGCTTATGAAATACTTGAAAAGCTTGTGTTGGATCGCGGCGAGTTTGTTCGCTTGCCAGAATCTTTATGCGAACGCAGAATCAGAGACCTTGGGTTGTGCCTCCGTAGCCGAGATAGAGATTGAAGCGAGGACTGTGCTCACGACGGCCTACTCCCATGGGGAGGCGGATCACTTGAAATATGGCAAAAAGAATGCGATTGGGACACCGCTTCGTTATGGTAAGATTCGCAGTGCCGCTGCTGATTGGTCACGTTTTCCGTTAGGAACGAGGTTCCGACTCGTGAGTGATCCGGACACTCTTTATGTGGTGGATGACTATGGTAGTGCGTTGGTGGGTAAGGAGACGATTGATCTTTATAAACCTACCATGAGCTCCATGCGTAAGTGGGGGATGCGCCACGTGGAAATTGAGATTGTCAAATGGGGATGTCTGATAGAGAGCCTGCGCATTTTGAAGCCGCGAGCTACGAAGGCGAGGCATGTGCGTCGAATGGTTTGGGCTATTCAGAAGCGAATAAATGCTCTTGGAAACTTAAATAGTTAGGCTGCCCGCAGAAGACAAAGCGTAGCGACGCCAGTGATGCCTATGATAGCGCCCGCGATTGCTCGTCGGGTGGGGACTTCTCGTTCTAACAAGAACAGGAGAACCATTAGTGCGATTGGCGATGTGGAGACGATAGCTTGGACGAAGGCACTGTTCTGCACGACGACAAGTGACCATTGAAAGCAGCTTACGCCGAGGACGGGGCCGCACGCTGCAGCTCCGACCAGCCATGGAGCGATGTTTTTCGTGGGCTTCCTAATAATAGATTGGCCGTTCTTTCGAAGAAAGATCGTCCAGACTAGTGTGGCGACTAGGAGTACCATCCAACCGGCTCCGCAGCGTTGAAACGCTTGGGCGAAAGGCGCGACCTGAGTCGGCTCGGCATGACTTTCTGCCCAGCGGCTGAGGACAGCACCAATTCCTTGACCCATCCCAGCGATTACTGCGAGAGCAAGGCCTAGTGGGTAGTCGCGCTCGCGATGAGGCTTGACGGCACGTTTGCCCGTGATCGAGAGACCGACTCCCAAGAGAACGATTAGCATGGCGATGAACTCATGCCCACTGATCTTGGTTCCCATGAGCAGTAATTCTCCTGCTGCGGCAAAGAGCGGGGCCAGGCAGAGATTAATCAGCATTGTGAGGCGTGCACCAAGCCGAGCAAACGCAAGAAAGAGGCCTATATCGCCGATGCCAAATCCGACGGCGCCACTAATCATGAACCAAGGGAGGGCAGCATTGTCGATCTGTAGTCCTCCTGTTAGAGAGATCGCGAGTGTGGCGAGAAGCACCATGGCCAGGCTGAGCCTTGTAAGATTTGCCCACATGGGGTCCATCATCGTCGTGAGGCGCTGCCCGCAGATTGCGGACGCGGCGAAGAACCAGGTGGTTAGAATCGGTGGTAGCCAGATCACGTGCTTTCATCCAAGCGGTCAACTTGGGGGGGCGTCGACTCAATTCTTTCCGCTTATCCGCTCTTACAAAGTGCGCACGGCTTCAACCATGGCTTTGACGCGATCTCGGCATAGTGGGTTTTCCCAATGGCCCTTCTCCTTGAGAGACGAGCCGACAATGAAGCCGCTGGCATCTCGGTAGTCAGCGATATTCTCTATGGTGATTCCTGAGCCGATATAAACTGGTGTCTTCGGAGTGATCGCGCGGACTGCTTTAAAATCATTTGGATCGGTAGGAGCTGCGGTATGCCCGCCGGTGACAATGATAGCATCACAAAGATTGTAGGCGGCGGTTTGTGCGGTGTCTGCTAGAGAGATGTCACTCGTGACCGCGTGTGCGCTGTATTTCTTCTTGATGTCCGCCCATATGGAAATGGCCTCAGCCTCGGATCCGATTCGGGTCCGATAGCGTAGGAGGTCTCCTGCGCAGGCACCGATCCAGCCTTCATCGGCCACGTGTCCATAGACAAAGCCTTCTACTCGAACGAAATCTAAGTTGGCGGCGAGGGCAATGGCGATAGCCGCTTCGTTTGCTCCAGCCAGCACTTGGACTCCACATGGGCAGGTGAGGACTGAACGTACTTCTACCACCAAGCGAGTCATTGTCGCTACGATTTCCGGTCCCACGTTGCCGCCCTTCAAGTAGGGCCGGTCATGCATGTTCTCCAGAATGACGCCATCTACCTGGGCGTCTCGATAGATGACGGCTTCGCGAACGGCGTCTGAGATGAGATCTTTGAGTGTCTTTGTTGCACGCGGTGTTCCGGGCAGAGCGCCTAGGTGTATCATGCCAATCACCGCTGGCTGATTGGCGAATGGAGACGGAGTCATGAATTCAGGCGCTCTAGCTTTAATCGAAGGATGTCCGAGCTTTCTTGGCAAGCTCGCCCCATTCGACATCGAGAGCCTTTGCTTGGTCTACAGTGATCTCGTCTAACGATCCCTTAATCGGAATCGCAATCCAACCATAACCAGCGTTATCTTGAGTGAAGTGTTTGGCGCGGTAGGACTCTTCTTTGCCCAATAGCTCCCACGGCATTCCGATGCGGACGCTCCCTCGGAATCCAACTTCGGGCCCTTCTTCCTCGAGATCTTCTTCGAGAGGCTTCTTGATCGAATCAAGGGTGAGCGACTTGTCGAGCTTGGTTGTGTCCATTTGATAGGAGAAATTCCCAAGCATCCGGGCGTAGTTGAGGACCTCACCATCGTCCCGCTTGAATCCAGTTACACCAACGGCAGCGCCACCACCTTGTATGGTGATCGAGCTGACGGTGAGAACGCCCTGGCGGGTCTTGAATTTTAATCGACTACCAGAACGAATGGGCATCGAACGCATCTCACTTCGAGGCGTGATGACAGAAAGCGTAGTCAAAATTGGCATCTCCCGTAAGCGGCCGCCTTCGACCATGACCATTTCTCCTTCAAAGACAATACCATCAGATCGGTTAGGCGACCCCGTAACTTGGAGCTCAAGGTCGGCCAGGCCTCCGAGATGTGGTTGAAATTCTTCCGGGATAATGTCAACCAGGTCAATGGTCTTCATAGACACCTGAAAATTGTATTCGGGAATCTCTCCTAGCTGGACGAACCCACTGATATTGACTCGGCCCGCATTGCCGAGGGTAAACGCGCCATCTGTGATGTGGAGCTTGTTATCATCTATACTGACATTGAGCGAGGCTCCTGGTGCCATCTTCAAGTTGTTTAGCCAGTTCTGGCTAAACACGCCGCCAGTTAGCACAAGTTTCCAATCACCCAACGTGCGTTTGATTGTGGCTGAGGATTGTGTTAGTTCACCCTTTGAAGTCCAAATGGGACCCCAATTGAAATTCGCCTCGTGGATACTGATTTCGCCAAACCGAGTCTTGCTAAAGTCTGGTGTGGCAGAGAACCAACTCGAGGAGCGTCGACGATCTGGCCTTCCTTCGCTGGCTTCAAGGGAGGGGCCTGCCTTGAGCATGAGATGGGCCTCACCGATCTCGACTTCATCAAGTTTCCAACCGTTATCCAAAAGGAGATCCCGCCAACTCGCCTTTGCCGCGACACGTCGCAGATCGATGGATCGTTAGAATGCATGGGGTCCACCTGTGCCTTTGTAGCTTGTCAGCAATTGATCACCCGATTTCCAGAAGACCTTCTCCATCTCACTGTTCTCTCCGCCCAGATAGTGATCCATTTCTAGCTGCACCTCGTTGGTGAAGCCTTCGCCATTGAAATACTTGCGGTTTCTCAAGAAGAGAATGGCCCCCAAAACGACCAAGATGATGACGAACCGGATGAAATATCCAGCCAACTGGAAGATGACGGGGCTGTCCGCGTCAGGATGGAAGGCACGATGGCGCATCTTCCGGAGAAACTTCTTCTCGGCATCATAGTCTCGCATCGCTTGCGAGTAGGACCTGTCATCGCGGGGCATTTTCAGAAAATATGGTTTATTTGATGGTTAGCAATGACAAACGTTCTAGGCAATCCACCGCCTTTTCAAGCCGACTACAGAGGGATTTCATGCCTTGTCTCGAGCGCAAGTCAAGGATTTGACCGTTGGCCTTGTCCGCTTGTTCGATCTATGGCTCATTCTCGTTATGTCTTTCCATCTACGTCATGCCGTCCTTGGCATTTGCCTCCTCTTTAGTCTCGCGATCATGACTGCTCTGCATGCTGAAGAATCTAGGAAACGCAAGCCGCTGCCTGCGGCTGAGGAAATTGCCAAGCTGCCGAAAGACGGTGGTCCGAAGTACAATCGACTCGTCTTTGAGAAGAGCCCGTATCTGCTTCAGCACGCGGCGAACCCGATTGATTGGTGGCCGTGGGGTGAGGCTGCTTTTGCAGCAGCCAAGAAGCAGAACAAGCCTGTCTTCCTTTCGATAGGTTACGCGACTTGTCACTGGTGCCACGTCATGGAGCACGAGTCTTTTGAAGACGCGAAGGTCGCCAAGTTTATGAACGACAAGTTTATCTGCATCAAAGTCGACCGCGAAGAAATGCCGCATGTCGATCAGGTCTACATGACAGTGACTCAGGGCATGAACAATGGAAATGGCGGTTGGCCAATGAGCGTGGCCATGACCGCCGAGCAGAAGCCCTTCTTTGCTGGCACCTATTTTCCCAAAGAGGGCTTCATGCAGATCATGGCAAACATTGAGAAGCTTTGGGCCGAAGACCCCAAGAAGCTGTTGGAGAGCTCCGATGGTATCACTCAGCAACTGAAAGCCATGGCGCAATCGGCGGCAGGTGACTTGCCTGGTGTTGATGTGTTAGACAAGGCCTTTGCTTACTTCGAGGAGACTTTTGACGGGGACTTCGCTGGTTTTGGAGCGGCGCCCAGATTTGCACCGAAATTTCCTGGGCCCCATGATTACTCACTCTTGCTTCGCCATTGGAAGCGTACGGGCTCGAAGAAGGCATTGGACATGGTGACACGGTCACTCAAGGCAATGCGCCTAGGCGGCATGTATGACCAGGTGGGCTTTGGCACGCATCGATACTCGACAGATAGGGAATGGCTCGTGCCCCACTTTGAAAAGATGCTCTACGACCAAGCGTTGTTGGCTATTGCCAACATTGAAGCTTACCAGGCGACTGGAGATTCTTTCTTCCGAAGCACGGCGGAGGAAATCTTCACCTATGTGTTGCGGGACATGCAGGATCCTGGTGGGGCGTTCTATTGCGCTGAGGACGCAGACAGTGAAGGGGAGGAAGGCAAATTTTACGTCTGGAATCATGCCGAGATACTGGAGATTCTTGGAGAGGGAGAAGGGACACTCTTCGCGCGTATCTATAACATTCTGCCAGGTGGAAACTGGGTTGAGGAGTCCTCTCGTGAAGAGATGACAACCAACATTCCACATCTCAAAAAGACGTTCGCTGAGATAGCCAAAGACGAGAATCTGG
>JAACDM010000706.1 GCA_009936795.1 Verrucomicrobiaceae bacterium
CGGAATTGAACACGCCCAGAAGCTCGCCGAGGGGTTTCTCAAAGAGCATGCCAAGTGAGATTCGGTTCGCTTACGTCGTTAGTGTAATTGCCTTCGCGGTGATGGCACTGCCGGTTCGTGCCGATTTCCGATACGAGATCGCGCCAATCTTTGCTAGACACGGCTGCGCAGCAGCGGACTGCCATGGCGGTGCCACTGGGCGAGGCGGGTTTAAGCTCTCGCTGTTCGCGACAGAGCCTCGTGCGGATTACGAGGCAATCACCCGTGAACTCGGCGCCAGGCGGATCGACTTTCAACATGCGAAGAATAGTCTTCTACTCAAAAAGCCTACCAAAACGGTCAAACACGAGGGTGGTAGGATCTTTGACAAGTCGAGTCAGGCCTATCAGCAATTGCTGCATTGGATCGAGTCTGGTGCCCCGTATGAAAGCAATAAACAGAGAGGGGCAAGCCTTAGTGGACTGAAGGTATCCAACGATCAGGATCGACTCACCGTCACCGCAGAGTTTTCCAAAGGAGAAGATCGGGACGTCAGTCACTTGGCAATGTTTGAGTCGACCGTACCTACTGTCGCCGACGTCGATGAGCATGGTGTCGTGACTCGACATGGACCTGGAAAAGCCTGGTTGCTCGCCCGGTATTCAGGCATGAGCGTGCGGACTCGCATCAACATTCCATTCCCTGGCAAGAAGGTAAGTGTGGAAATAGGCGATCATCCGTTAGACCGAGCCTGGGCAGAAGCGTTGCAAGAGCAGAATCTAAAGCCTGCAGCCGAAGCCGCACCACATGTCTTAGCTAGACGGCTTTACTTTGATCTGGCCGGTCGTCCGCCGACACCCGATGAACTCAGAGCTTTCCTGTCAGAGCCACCAAACAAGCGCACAGCTGTCAGGAGCAAGATTCTCCTTTCCCGTGAGGCATTCGTAGATGCGTTTGAGCCGCACATCGAATCGTGGTTTGTGCAGCCCTCCCGTAATCGAGATCTCTCACGTGTGGGCGACGCTCTTGGTAAGAATGAGCCGCTCTCAAGTCTTGTCAGTGATCTCTTTCGGCCTGGCTTAGGCTTAAAAGGCGACCCACGCGACCAGGCTGAGTTCGTCGGCTCCCAATCGCTTGGTATTAGCATCGGTTGCGCTCGATGCCACAACCATCCGCATGATCGCTGGACGCAAGCCGAGCACCTTCGTTTCTCAGCTCTCTTCCGGACTCGTCAGGAAGATGGTCAACTGGCACTCGATCCTTTTTACGTTCCTGGCGAAGGCCATCGACCAGTCATGCCAGCGCTACTACCTCTGGGCAATGTTCGTCAGAATCCAGGTGTTTCGCCGGACACGGTCTTGACCTCGTTTATTGTCGATGGCGGTCATGACCTATTTTCAAGAAACATCGCCAATCGTGTATTCGAAATATCGATAGGTCATGGACTTGTAAATGCTCCCGATGATCATCGGATATCGAATCCTCCGATCCATGGGTCCGTTCTTGATGTGCTCGCCTCACACTTCAAAAAATCAGGCTATGACTTGCGCAAGTTGGTCCGGTTCATCGTCACGTCCAAGGTTTACGCCCTGGCCAGCGATCCACTAGATGTGAACTCGCTCGCTGGTGACCCCGCTCTCAAGTATTTCGCACGACGAGAGGCTCGATCACTCACACGCCCCCAATTTCAGAAAGCCATCCGATCAGTCATCGGTCACGAGCCATCCCATGCAGTCGGCAAAAGAAGAGACTTATCGATGATGGAGTCGGACTCTTCATCAGAAACGACCTCACCCCTCGCCGATCAGTTGGCGCTTCTCAATAGTGGCCTCATCCAGCGTGGCTTGGCGACCAACGGGAATGAAGTAGAAGTGATCTTCACCTTCTCCGCGAGTGCCGAGCAAGCTCTCGAGGAACTCTTCACCCTGGTGCTCTCGCGGACGCCTCGAGACGAGGAAGTTGAGCAATTTCTACCCATTGCTACGAAAGCTCTTTCTAAACCGCAAGCGCGCGACGACCTTACAACAGCCCTTCTACTCAGCCGAGAATTCGGATCCATCCGTTAACTGCCATGAACTCTCCAAGCCGCCGCCAGTTTATAGGGACCTCCATGGGAGCTCTGTCATTCCTCCCAGGATTGCTTCATTCGGCGCCATTGTTGAAAGGAAGCAAGAAGAAGGCGTTCATTCTTCTTTGGTTAGACGGCGGCATGTCTCATATCGACACGTTCGATGGCAAGCCCGAAGCATCACCGGATATTCGTGGCCCGCTGGACAGCATTGAATCTGCCACTGAGGGTGTCTTTGTCTCCGAGCATCTACCCAAGATTGGAAGGCTGATGGATCGATGCTCATTGATTCGGTCGATCACGAGTCCCGAGGGAAACCATGATCGTGGAGCCCACTACATGCTCACGGGTCGAAGATTGACGCCATTGTTAAGCTACCCGTCGTTTGGCTCCTACCTGCATCTCGATGATTCCGGTGACGATCGGGTACCCCCTTACATTGCCATACCCGATGCACACGTCTATGCACGGCAGGGATTTCTGCCATCGATGCGTGCGCCCTTCGAACTAGGAAGCGCCCCAGGAAAGCCGGGCTATCGTGTTCGCAATCTGCAACCGCCTCCACAATTGGAGAGGGCCATGAATCTCCTCAAAGCAGTGGACCAACTGGATGGGCCACCGCGCTCAGAATCCGAAGCCGCCCGCGATGCCGTCCTCCAACAAGCCGGCAGCCTTTCTCTGAATCCAAAACTCCGGGAGCTGTTCGATCTCAAGAAAGAAGATGGGGCGACGCAGAAACGTTATGGCAATGGTACGATCGGCCAATCCTGCCTTCTCGCCCGAAGATTGATCGAAGGAGGCGTGCGCACCGTCCTCGTGCGTGACAAGGGATGGGATCACCACACAAACATTCTCAGTTCGCTCACCACCGGATTTCCTCCCAAGCTCCCAGCTGTCGACAACGCGGTGTCTGCACTGCATCACGATCTGGAATCCCGCGGCATGCTAGAGGACGTGGTAGTCTTAATCGCCAGCGAATTCGGACGTACGCCTCGCATTAATCCGTCGGGCGGCCGAGATCACTGGTCACGTGCGAGCTCGGCCTTACTCTTTGGCGGTGGCATCAAGGAAGGGGCTGTGGTCGGAAAGACCGATGCTCGCGGCGAGGAACCGATCGAGCAGCCGGTGAGCCCAGCAGATCTCTTCTACACCGTGCTCTCGGCTCTCGGTGCGAACACCGATCACATGCTAACCACGCCAAGCCGTCGCCCGATCCGAATCGTCGATGAGGAAGCGGTGCCTGTTCGAGGTGTATTGACCACTTAGCAAATGCGAGTTGTCTTCCTAACACTTTGTCTGAGGACTCTCTCGTTTGGAGCCGAAGAGGTTTGCCATGTTGGCCCAGTGACAGGAATCGCCATCGGTGAGAATACGATCTACTCCTGTTCTCAAGCGGGTATTCTTTGTCGCGACGAAAGTTCCACTACATTTGTCGAAGTCGCTGCACCGGATTTTCGAATAATCAATATCGTCGCCATCGATGATGGGCAGTTGGCTGTCTGTGGCGGGCTTCCTGGCACTTCGGGTATCATCGGCATCCTGGATATCGCCTCAAGTGAAATGAAGACGCGAACCGTATCCAAGGACCTCATCTATGCGCTAGCCTACTCCCGGCCGACAGGAACGCTTGCAGTCGCCTGTGCGGACGGAAACGTGAAGCTCTTAAGACTTCCGCTAGAATCCTCAGATAAGCCTATCGTCACTCACAAACATACTGCCGCTGCACGTGCCGTCGCCTTCTCTCCTGAAGGAAAGTTGCTAGTCTCGGGTGGTCTAGATGGAGTCCTTCTGGTAACGCACTTGGGTGAAGGGCGATCACCACGCGTGCTTCAAGAGCACACCGCGGGCGTGGAGAGCTTGACGTTCTCCGCTGATGGCAAGCATGTCGCGTCGGGAGCGCGCGATTCCAAAGTTCGCCTTCATTCGACCGATGGACGACTGATTCGAACCTATAGCGGCATTGGGATGGAGAATGCACTCGCAGCAGAGCGTTTACCTGCACGCGTCTGGGCATTGGCTTGGGATGATACCAGGCTCGTTGCAGGAACGTCAAAAGGGCAACTCTACCGCTTATCTAACTCCGACGATCAATGGACCCTGTTGGAGAATATTAGAGAATCCATTTACGTGCTTGGCTTTGACTCCAGCGGCTTGCTTTGGGCTGGAAGTAACGCATCGCTTGTGCGAAAGTAGCTGGTTATTCGAGGTCTTCGGAATCACGAGCAAACCTAACGGCACGCGTGTCGTGCTCATTTCCAGTGGACAACGTGAGCGTCTCGTAAAGCTCCGGACGACGCGCCTTCATCCATCGGACACCCGTGCACCAGTCACGTAATACGGGATCGAGATCAGCGATCACCATATCATTCTCAATACTGCACGATTCCTGCATTATTCGACCGTAGGGATCCAGAATCATAGCATTTCCGGTGCGCACTTCGTCATCGTCCACGCCAACTCCGTTGCTGAAGATAAGAAACAGTCCGTTGTCATGAGCACGAGACGGCAGCCACCGCATGATCCACTCGCGCCCATCCTTCCCCTGGCAGGCATCTCGAATTGCTTGTGGCTCTTCCTTCCGGGCATGCCAAAGCGCAGGATCAATCCGCTTCATCCCATGAGGACTGCGGGAATCACAGCCCCCAGTTTGGTGCGGAGCAATGAGCACTTCCGCCCCCATGAGCGCTGTCATACGAACGTTCTCCACGATGTTGTTGTCATAGCAAATCAACACCCCAGCACGGACACCATTCGGAAGATCAAACACGGGGTAAGATTCACCCGATGCCATGTACTCACTGATAAAGGTATGCAGCTTACGATGTCTAGCCCACTTGCCGTTTGGCATCGCGACGACATAGCTATTATAGAGACGGCCATCGACATCGCGCTCAATGAAGCCTGCGCCAATGCTCGCCTTGTTCTCTTTGGATAGCGCGAGCAGAGCACTCGTGGTTTCCCCATGAGGAATCTCCTCGGCCAATGCCTCGATGTCAGGACGGTCCAATTTGCGAACATGCCAGTATCCCGTCACACACATCTCGGGAAACACGATCAACTCGACGCCCTGCTGAGCGGCATTTCGGACAAAGGACTCAACGAGCCGGAGATTACCGGCCTTGTCGCCTGGCAGATGATTGAGCTGAACTGTCGCGACACGTAAAGGAGACATGGACATGCATTGTTAAACCGCTAGAAGTCCAAACAGAATGACACAATCTAGTATTATAACCAGCCCTATCCATCTTTCCCTCACTCACTACCTTCCCTAAATTCCTTAAATTCTGCAATTCAGTCTAAAGCAAACCTGTCGGGAGGACTCCATCATGGAGTGGATATCAGTCAAGAGCCTCGTTGTCGGTCATCTGCTTCAATGGTTTGAGAATGGCTGGAATCGGTAGAATCCTATTGTCGTTACTGCCCTCGACGGGCAACTAGACCCCGACATTTTTAACATCTTCGTTATACACAGGAGCGCCGAACCCAAGAATCTCGGTGCGATACACGAGTCTTGGCCTCTGGTCGACTGCCGTGGCGTAGCCACTACAAACCCCTAG
>JAACDM010000707.1 GCA_009936795.1 Verrucomicrobiaceae bacterium
ACAGCTCAACCCTCATGGATTCCCAGCTTTCGAAGCCGCTGCGCCTGCGGGTAAAGGAGTCTTGGAGACGCTCGAAGTCCTTTCCTCTGAGGTGCTTCGTCGGTTCCATCTTCGCCGTGAAGAAGAGGCTCGCGAGGTCTCTACCCGGCATGGTCAACCAATCACGGAGGCTAGTGCTTCTTGGTAACCCAGCTTTGAATCCATGAATGCTAGCGCTCAAGCCTTCGCCAAAGACGCCTCCCTCCAACCCCGTGCCCTGGATACAGGGCGGATACGTGAAATCCAAGAGGGGCTTGGCTCTTACGCACGGCTCTCAGGAGCTCAGGAAGCCGCGTTGCTCGACCCTACGGGTGCCGTACTCGTGCGTTGGGAAGGCTCCGAGCGATCGGCGGAACTCGATGCCCTTGGCGTTCTCGCTATGGCCTCCTTTAGTGCGACGCAGGCGCTTGCCCAGCAGCTCGGAGACACGACCTTTGGGGGTATTTGTCACCAGGGAAGACAGCGCTGCCTCTACTTGGCCCCACTTCTCCGTGGCTACATGTTGCTCACGCTTCATCCCACCAACGCCCGAATCCGAGACATGCGCCAATCTCTTGTCCGGATCGTGCCTCGGCTCAATCAGCAGCTCGCCCAGCCCAGCCAAGAGGCGAGTTCCACGCCGGCCTAGGATTCTCAAATTTGACTCGCAGTTTTTATATTTGCACTTCTCGCCCCGTTCACCGATAACATCAGGAACGTTTTTGGACCGAGAGGCCCAGGCCACACTCCCCTCGAAATTCTCATTTATGTTAGACCTCATCTTCAGCGGCGGCCGTCTTGTCTGGTTACTCGTTGGGTGTAGTATTGTTAGCTTTGCCATCTTCCTAGAGCGTTATCTGTATTTCCATCGTGCCACGATTAATGTGCCTCAACTCTTGGAGGGGCTGGCCAATCTCATTCGCAGGCGAAACTTTGCCGAGGCCATGCACCAGTGCGCCCTCGCTCCGGGCCCGGTTCCTCGGGTCATGCGCTCGGCGCTGATGCGGCACGATTACTCTCGAGAATACTTGCGGGACATTGTCCAAGAAGCCGGCCAAATGGAAGTGCCGAGGGTCGAACGATCCTTGCGCGTGCTGCTCACGATTGCGTATGTGGCACCGTTGATTGGCTTGCTCGGTACTCTGCTAGGCCTCCTAGATACCTTTGGCCATGTTAACGGAGGTGTGGGTGCGGCCACCTCTCTTTCCCTGGCCGATGGCGTCTATCGCAGCCTCGTGACCTCGGCTTCCGGTCTGATCGTCGCGATCCCAAGTTATGTGCTCTACGCCTTCCTGGTATCCCAAGCGAAGGGTCTCCTTCACGACATCGAGCGGGGCGGAATCGAGATCATCAACTTGATCGAGGATAGCCGTCAAGAGAGGGAGATCATTTCGATCACCGATGGTGACAAACTCAAGGTGGCCGCCGAATCAAAAGAAGACCGTCGCGATAAGAAGCGTCGTCGTTCTTGAAACTTGATCCTATCGCGGTCACACTCAAGGCACCGTCGGTAGCATGAAGTTAGAGTCCTCGTTAGATCGCACGCCTGCGCTTCTCCATCTCGCTCCTCTCTTGGATGTCATGGCGCTGATGGTTGTCTTCTATTTGTTGGGAAGTACGTTCATTCACCACAGTGGACTTAACATTGAACCGGCAGTCTCAGATTCTCAATTGCCACCGCTAGGAACTTCACATGTCGCTTTGCTCACGGCTGGGGATCCTCCGCAGGTCGTCTTTGACCGGGCGCCGATGTCTTTCCAAGCGCTTATGAGACGCCTTGAACTGAAGGAGCGCCCAGAGGATGCGCAAGGCTCGATCTACTTCATGTTCGATCAACGCCTACCCAGTGGCACAACATTGAAAGTGCTCAACGCAGCGCTAATGAGTAAGTACAAGGTGTATTATGGCTCAGTGGCACCGCCTGCACCCGCTCCCTAGTATGGAGAAGACTAACGAAAGCCTGTTTGAATGGAAAGCGCCGTCTTCACAATTTTGGCAGCGGCTCGCAATGGCGTCGATCACTTCGTTGACTATTCACGTTCTCTGTTTCTACCTCTTTCAAGTGCAGGAACCGAAAGCTCGCCGAACCTTACCTCAAACCTTGTCTGCGGTTGCCCTGACGCTGGATCAACCTGCGGCCCGCACGATCTTGGGGCAATTAGAAGACTACCACTCGGCTTACTCTGGCACCTTGCTTGCGGGCAGCACGTTGGAAATGCCTTTTCCCAGTCTCGACTACGAATCTACCTATCAAACTGCTAGTGTGCAACTGATGCCGTTGCCAAAGCCAGAATCGTTTCGTCCGGCAGCTCGCGATGTGCTTGCGGTTAGTCCGCTCATGCTTCCAAAGATTCCCGCATGGACCCCACCGGAAGGCTCCGTGGAACAGGCTCAAGAGCCCAGTGGTTTCTTGAAATTGGCCGAAGGCCTGACTCTAAAGCTACCCGCGGTATGGCAAGGTCGTGCGGAGCCGCGTGAGGGGAGCGATGTGGATTGGGCCGCTCTTCGGGGCGCCTTGATTGCAGAAAGCGGCCGCTCTCTTTGGCGCATTGCCATCGATTCGACCGGAGCCGTCAGTAAAATCTTTCCCTTGTCGGAACCTCCTCGTCAGGAGGTTAAAGCCGCCGTCAAGACCCTGACGTTCTCACCACCTCA
>JAACDM010000708.1 GCA_009936795.1 Verrucomicrobiaceae bacterium
GGCAGATCGAATCTTCATTGCTCACCCCTAATTTGAACCTCGGCATATAGAAGGATCTGATTGCGAAGTTTCTTTCTCTGAGCTGGGTAGAACGGTAAGTTCCAAGCCTTTAAAAGAGTCGGTACGGAAAACCAGGTCCAGGCCTGTTGGTGTTTTATGTGTCTTCTATTCTAGAAGGCCACATCCCAGACCTTCGACAACTTGGATTCGCCTGTGGGTCCTTGTACCCTTAATACAACTACATACTTTCCGACGGACTTATATTGATGAACGGGATTCGCTTCTGTCGAGGTCTCACCGTCTCCAAAATCCCATTCCCAGTGGGTGATTGGGCCTAGCGATTGGTCAGTAAAGGCTACCAGTCTGCGTGTCCGATCAATGATGTCATGCCTCTGACACCCGCTCCTGCTGTTGGATACTCAGGGGCGGGTTTTTTCGTGGCGGGATTCGGACTCCTGTGGCGTGTATTGAAGCATGAGAAAGCCCGTGTTCAAATTGTTCTGGTTGCCTGTGTGTGTGTCGGCCAAAAAGCAATTTCCTATCAGTTTGGAAGGAGAAAGGAGAAGTACGGCGGCAGCACCGTGCGGTGGATCAAAGAATCAGTGGTGCCCAATCTCAAGTCTTGGGGATTCAACACGGTAGGCTGGGTGCAAGAGGTGACCGTCAAGCAGTGGCGCCATTCCCGACCGTTTACCAATGATGAGTACCAAGCGCTCCGCATGCCTTACTGCCATTTGTTGCCGTAATCGCATCAGTGGGAGAAGCACACCGTGCATTACGAATTCCGCAGCGAGGATTGGAAGGAATGGTGCGACTACATCGCGCACTCGCAGTTTCGCAGAGCAGTGCGTGATGATCTACCTCTCTTGCAAAGAGTGATTGAGAGACATGAGGCCGAGGCTCAATAATAGTTGTCAACGCCTGTAACGCTTTCATCCCGTCAAGTGTATGGGAGGCATGAAGATCATCACCGCCCTCCTTCTGCTTCTCGCCGCGGTTGCTGTTGGAGCCACGAAGGAACGACCCATTGCCACGGTGCATGTCTTCCTGAAGGAAAACTGCCCCATTGCCATTTATCATACCAAGACGCTCTCTGAACTCCACGAGCGCTACGCTGAGGAAGGCATCGCCTTTCGCGGCTACGTCTCCACTAGCAAAGCCACGGAGCAAAGCGTGGCCGCCTTCAAGGCCAAGTTTGTCATCCCCTTTGCCATCGAACCCGATGCCAGTCTAAGCAAAGCGCATCACTTGGGTGCGAAGGTGACCCCGGAAGTAGTCGTCGTCGATCGGGACGGCAAGACACTCTACCGAGGACGCATCGACAACACCTACGCCGACCTCGGCAAACGCCGTCGAGTCACGACTTCGCACGATCTCCGCGACATTCTTGAAGCCCTCGCCAGGGGCGAAGCCGTTGAGCCTAAAAGCACCGAAGCCGTCGGCTGCCTCATTCCCATCGCCAAATCCTAACCCCCACTCATTCATGAACTCGAAGATCATCACAGCACTGACATTGCCTCTCATTTCTCTGTCCCCCCTCGTGGGTCAAGACGCGGTCACCTACACCAAGGACATCTCGCCCATCATCTACAACAACTGCACCGTCTGTCACCGCGAGGGCGAGATCGGCCCGTTTCCGCTAACGAACTTCGAAGAAGTGCGTGACGAGGCCTACACCATTCTCCACGTCACCCGCAAAGGCACCATGCCACCGTGGATGCCCGAGCGCGGGTTCGGCAAGTTCTTGGGCGAGCGCAGCCTCACAGATCAAGAGATTGAAACCATCGCCCAGTGGGTTGAAGCCGAGATGCCGGAGGGCGACCCTGCCTTTGAAGCACCCATGCCCAAGTTCGCCGAAGGCTCTGCCCTGGGCGAACCCGACCTCACCTTGCGTGTCCCCAAACCCTACACAATTAAGGGAAGTAATGAGGATGAATACCGCGTCTTCGTGCTGCCTACCGGACTGAAAGAAGACCGTGATCTCGTCGGCGTCGAATTCCGCCCTGGCAACCGCACCATCTTACATCACGGCTTGCTTGCTTTCGATACCAC
>JAACDM010000123.1 GCA_009936795.1 Verrucomicrobiaceae bacterium
AATTCTTTTGAGAAAACGATTTCACCAGCGCCTGCGACGGACTGCATCTTGGCTGTGTAGTTAACAGCATTGCCAAAGTAGTCAATATTAGCATCAAAGCGAACGGTAAGACACTGCCCCCGATGGATGGATATTCGAAGAGCAATGTCTTGTTCACCTGGTCGAAACATTCGCTGAATCTCGATCGCAGCTTCGAGCGCTTCTTGTGGATGCCGGAAAGCAGCCATCATGGCATCGCCTATGGTTTTAACCACCGCTCCTGTCCTCGATGTAATAATTTCTTGGAGAGCTACAAAGTGAGCATGGACAACGTTGAACGCTTTTGTGTCTCCGAGCATGGAATAAAGAGCGGTCGACCCGACAATGTCAGTGAAAAGAAGGGTTTGAGCCCCAACTTCAAGTTTCAAGCCCGAAGCGATCGAATCTTCCGAAAACACATCGCGGAACTGTTGCAGATTGAAAAGATCAAATGGTCGGAGCACCATAGGATCCTCCGCCAGCTTCTCTAGAACCACGCTCTGCTCTTCTGCCTCTGAGTTGGTAACAACAAGCCTCACATGTTGTTCTACAGCAGTTGGAGGCTCCGAATGGTCCTCCTGAAAGTCCCAAGCCACCTCAACATCGCCCCCTGCAGGAACAGCCTCTAAATACCGCGAAGGGCCAGCTCCCGTGGCAGACCGAAGCCGATACCGTCCCTCAGTTAATTCGAGATCGACTTTGTAGCTCGATCCAGCTGCGAGGTGATGCTGTAGAAAGATGTGAGGCTTTTTGGCTGGCTCAGCAGAGCAGTAGAAGACCTCTCGAACTTCGCGTATCTCTGGCAGCACTTTGAATGTAACCTCAATCGATTCTAGCTTAGTAGCGCCAAAATCAATGTCGCAAATATCGCAATGGCCAAACTCGCGCAGCTCGCCCAGGGACTTCGACTCCCTGCGAACCCCCTGGCAGTGAGGGCACATGACATCCCACGAGATGGACAAGAGTCCGGACTTCGTGCCAAGCAGCAGTAAACGTAGGACGTCGTCCAACTCCATCCCCCACTCAAAGGCCAATACCTTCGGGCGGATACGGAAGAGGTCGTCGTCCGACGCATTGCGAATGTAATGCGCAAGGCGCTCGGCCTCAGCCGCAGAGGCACCTGCTTCTGTTAGTTTAGAGAATCCCTTATCAAGAAGAACCTCGTCAATGGTTGCCTCCTTAGCGAGCAATTGAGATCGCCCTATCACGGTTTGGCCAGAAGCTAAGTCATCCAACTCTGCGAGGACTTGGTTGTATCGCTTCTCAAGCCATCGATTCGCCCAGCGAAGTAGCGGGCGAAACCACCGCCTGCGAGGAAGCCAACCAAAGTAGATCGTCAAACGAGTGCCACCCCAACGATCACTCAATAAGTAGCGCGCACGGACCACGCTAGCAAAGCCTTTGCTGTAACGTCGTTCAGCAGTCAACGATTTCTCCAGCTCCCATTCCCAGGGAATCTCTAACCACTCTTGCCGGGTAACGAATCTTCCTGATGATCCATGCAGCTGCCCGTCCCGCTCCTCAAATACCATCTCAGGAAGACCTAAGCGTGCATTCATGGAATTTGTATCGGCAAGCAACGGCCAAAGATCCTTGGGGCTAGATTTTAAATCCGTAATCCAGAAATGTTCGACCGGAGTTTCGCCCGCTTCCCAGTCGAGTTCCCACGGATAAGAAACTGACTTTGCGGGTGTGTGTGTTCTCCGTACTATCATTGTGTTCAATGAAGCTACCATCATGAAGTCCTGTTTCGGCAGGCGTAGGGACTCCTATCCGGTCGCCTCGAAGTTATACGAACCGTCACAGCAGAAGGAAGCAAGAAGCAAGCCATTGCTCTAATAGTAGGGTCTCCGATCCCAATTCTCGCGTTCAGGAACTCACCAA
Organism: Verrucomicrobiaceae bacterium; assembly: GCA_009936795.1. Lineage (GTDB taxonomy): Bacteria > Verrucomicrobiota > Verrucomicrobiia > Verrucomicrobiales > DEV007 > JAACDM01. The sequence continues at coordinate 1,903 of JAACDM010000123.1, forward strand.
GGATACAATTCAATTCCAGAGCATGGTGCAGTCAGAAGTTTAAACTCTTCTCATAGCGATTTCGGCTGCCCTCTCTGGGCCGGGAAACGAATCCCAAATCCTCCTACTCAGCCAAAGCCTGCGGCATGGACTGTGCAGTGATCCCAATCTGAAAAAAGAGAGTTTGGGAAATCATCATGGGTTCGCACGTTTGCCGTTTCGGCCACGCCCTAGTGCTCTGATAGAATGCGCCCAACAAGATTCTATTTACGCGGACGCCTCTCACCGCATGGCATTGGTGGGTAAGCCCAGCAAGTGAAGTAAATTCCGCCTCGTCAGCAGTATTTGTGGGGGGCTGGAGGCTCTGGAAGGCCTCCAAGAGTGTGAAATAGCGCAATTCGGTAGACTTCTTCAC
>JAACDM010000709.1 GCA_009936795.1 Verrucomicrobiaceae bacterium
CGGATCACTGAGCGAGACCAAGGTGTTCTTAACGGAACGAACCCATCGAACTTGCCTTGCAGGTTCCCCATGTGTCGTCCCGAGGTCTATAACTAATGTCTTACCAGGTGATCCCGGCAGGTTTCTTCCTCGGTGTAGAGCAACGTTCGAGAGTGGATTTGGCAATTGGGACGGGTTTCCACGACGAGTTTGGAAACTCATTTTACACCTCAACCAATTCTCACAAGACGCTTCTTGTCGAGCTTGAGAACGTCTCCAGTTTTTAGTGTTAGTGCGGCTTTGGGATCAGATTGCTTCTCGCCATTGATCTGGATACTACCTTGCTGAACAAGGCGACGAATGTCGCCGTTTGATCGTTCTTGGTGAAAGGTGTCAGCGTAAATCTGGCTGATGTAGCTGAGCATCGGGGTCTCAGCAGGTGGGCAGGGGACTTCTGGGAGTTCGGCGTCTTCTACTTTACCTTTGCCGAATTTGTTCTCGAAGTTGGCACGCGCTTCGGAAGCTGCTTCGGTATCATGATAGATCTCAACGGTGCGCTGAGCCAAGTGTTTCTTCGCCTCCATGGGATGCCTCTCGGTATCGAAGTCTTCGCCGATGACCAAACGATAGTAACGTGGCATGAGTTGGTCAGAAATACTCATGAGTTTTCCGAACATCTCGCTGGGAGCTTCAGTGAGGCCCACGTAGTTGCCGAGGCTCTTGCTCATCTTCTTGTTCCCATCCAATCCTTCTAATAACGGAAGCGTGAGTACGACTTGAGCAGGCATTCCTTCGCCTTTCTGAAGATCTCGACCCACGAGAACATTGAAGAGTTGATCCGTTCCGCCGATCTCAACGTCTGAATTGATTACGACGGAATCCCAGCCCTGCATGATGGGATACTGAATTTCATGCAAGCGGACTTCTTGACCTTCAGCGACGCGTTTCTTGAAGTCCTCACGTTGTAACATTTGTTGCATCGTGACTTTGGCGTTCAGCTTGATGACCTCTTGAAAAGGCATTTTTGAGAACCAATCTCCATTGTAGACGACCTCTGTCTTCTCTTTGTCGATAATGAGGAAGGCTTGATCGGTAAAGGTCTTGGCATTAGCCATGACTTCTTCATGCGTCAGCGGCGGACGGGTGACCGATCTGCCTGAGGGATCGCCAATCATCGCGGTGAAGTCGCCAATGATCAGGACAACTTGGTGTCCAAGATCCTGAAATTGCCGGAGCTTGCGAAGCGGTACGGCGTGGCCTAGATGAATGTCAGGTGCCGTGGGATCGACGCCAAGTTTGATCCTTAGTGGGCGGCCTAACTTAAGTTTCTCAGCCAATTCTTCCCGGCTATGGACATGTTCTGTATCCTGGCAAAGTTGCGTAATCTGGTCGCTCATGAAAAAAATGAAATTTAGCTATCGGGTGTTGAGAAGAGCGCGGAGCTGGCTGCGATTGAGCTTCTTGCTCTGGTTATCATCGTTCATCGGTTCGAACTTTCGATAGAATTCCTTGCCCTCATACTGGCTCCGGTCGCCTTTCCAATCCTTCCCGCCATCAGCGAGGCGGGCGCCTTCGCGAGCGACTTGATTCTCGCGGTCACGTGTGGACTTCTTGGTGAAGGCCCGTTTAAACCAGGAGCCGTCTTCCTTTCCTTGGTAAGGCGATGCTAGATCCCCTTCACGGGCTTCGGTCTTGTTGTAGACCTTGTTTGCCATGGACTTGTTGTCATGAAGCTTGAAATAAGGGTGCTCCTTAAAAGCGTCTTTCTTGAATGCGTCTTTGCTCTCGTAGCGGCTGCGTAGAGTTGCCTCCTTCCCTTCGAATTTCTTGCCATCGAAAGAGCTCTTCTTTTCAGGATCATACGAAGCAAAGGTCTTCATGGCCTTGGCTTCTGCTGATTCTTGAAACGAACTCTCCTTCGGTTCAAACTCTGCGAACTCGTCCTCGATCGAGGTGGACTGGCAGGATACCAGAACAGGGAGTATTAAAAGTGAGGCTAGAAAGCGCATGGATGACATTAGCAAGAATCGCGTCGCGACCAAACGTTGATTTACGCTGCGGTTCAACTCCAAACCGACCCATTGTGCAATCACGGACTCTGGAGAGCGCGGCAGCAGAAGCTGTATCCCAGCCAGACGAGGAGGATACCCAGGAAGACGCTGAGACTGACATAGAGAAGGACCTCAAAGATCTTTCCTTCGTCTAGTAGCCTCCAGGTCTCAAAGCCGAAAGTAGAGAAGGTCGTGAACGAACCGAGGATGCCGGTAAAGAGAAACAGATTTGTTGTGGGATTAAAGACGTGAAGACAATCAGCGATACCCTTGAGAGAGCCAATTATCAAACAGCCTAGCAGATTCACTAAAAGTGTGGATAGAGGGATCGGACAGTCTTGAAAGACAGACACCCGAGGGACCCAAACAATCATTCCATAGCGCATGATTGCACCGAGAAATCCCCCGCAGCCGACGGCTAGAAGCTTGTCCATAGGTGAAAGGGGAAGGCCATTGTCGGATGCGCTGACTACTTAGAATGTCCGTTTCTCCCAAGGAGTCTGGAACATAGGTAAAGAATCAATGAATCTCAACGTTGTTCTTCGAACTTTGATCGTTGCTTTTTTAGAAGGTCCTTGAGGAGGGCCTTCGGATCTAGCCCTTTTATCTGATCTGGGTCAATTTGGACATTTCGATCAGGCGCGCCTAACGTGTCGATCACGCCTTGATTTACCTTCGTGGAATCGATCTGATTCACCATAGTCCACCTTGGTTTTTCCAGTGTTCCAGTGCACTGATAGGTCCCAAAGATACCATATAAGACGTTC
>JAACDM010000124.1 GCA_009936795.1 Verrucomicrobiaceae bacterium
GCACCGTGCGCGCAAGGACGCTGCGCCCCTTTCACCCCAACTTCCTTCATCAGCTCTCTCTGATCGATCTTAGGATGGATGTCAGCTCCGCACCGCAGCCGAGACATTCGTCCTTGCCCCCGCTCCGCAAAGTTTTGCGGCACACCCCAGGACGAAACTCTCGGCACTACCATTCGTCGCTTCGCATTCGTTAGGCCGCATGGCGGTCTTACACCGTGTTAGGATGCCTAGAGCTACAGCGCTTCGCCAAGCCCCCGGCCTTACCACTCTTGGCTTCTCGCTTCCACTTACGCCATCCGAACACCGTGCGCTTGCTCCGCACCCCGGCACCGCCGGGCCGGGCCTCCACGGGAAAATGGGTATCCGCTGGAGCAACCTCCTTCCCTCCGGCATTTTCCCTAAGGACCCCCGGCCCTCTGGTGCAACATGCTGGGTAGATTTTTCGTTCTCCGAAAAATGTTATTTTCATCCTTTCTGACTTTTGGTTCCCGTTCCGGTCTCTTCTTTGTGCTGCAAGACGGTGCTATGCCGCGACTGGCGCAAGGGCTGCAAGACTGCGCTATGCAGACTAAATAGCATGCATGTTAGTTTCTGCTAACAGCTCTTTTTTTATAGGGTTTTTCGATCATTTATTGAGTGTTTTACCTAACTAAATCGCTTGCATTTCAACTTAAATAGGTTACACTGTTATTGTCTTCGAGGAAGACGCAACGCCCTCTCTTTCAGGGCATTTTAAACTAACTAAATCCATTAACCATACTCAAGTTATGTTCACTCGTAATCGCATAGAAATCACTGGCAACATCACCAAGGCAGCCGAAACCGTAAAGGCTGGCGAAACCACCGTCACCAAAGCACGCTTGATGCACAACGAAGTCATTCGCCGCACTGAAGGCGATCCTATCGAACGGCTCGTTGCTGTTGACGTCGAGATCTGGGGCAAGCGTGGCGAAGCGTTTGCCAAGCACATTGACACAAAGACGCCCGTGGCCATCGAAGGCCGCTTGCAGCTCGATCAGTGGGAGTCTGATGGCGAGAAGCGTTCACGTTTGCTCGTGCGGGTGGAGGACTGGCAGTTCATCGGTTCTTTGCCGCAGTCAGATGACAAGAAAGTCACACGTCGGGGTAGCAAGTCGAAGGCTGCCTAACTAGAAGAGAAGCGGCACGGAGAGGGCGGCAACCCTCTCCGGCCATGCTTCAAAATCGAACTTACCACGAAGCAATTTCTATCATGAAGCTCAATAATCTAGTCCTTCATTGTGGGGCCGCAACGGTTTCTCGCGATCAACTTGAGAGAGTCGTCACCCCTTCACCGGAAGGCCGCTGGCACCCGATCTCGCACCACTCCCTTGTGAATCAAGTGCAGTCAGGGCTTGAAGCTGCTGGCATGCGCATTGTGAACACGGCTCACGCGCTCAACCGCCAAGGGGCGCAGTACTTTGGCCTCATGCAGGTGAGCGATGATCAGGCAAGCGAAGAATGGGGTACCATTGTCGGCATTCGGAACAGCCACGACAAACGCTTTCCTGCAGCGCTGGCCATGGGTTCAGCTCTGTTCGTTTGTGATAATCTTAGTTTTCAAGGGCAAGTGGTTCTTTCTCGCAAACACACAACGAACATCATGCGTGATCTGCCGCAAGTGACTAACCGAGCCATCGGCAGACTTGCTAGTTTCGCAGGCACCACGGAGCAACGCGCCAACACTTACAAAGAGCGCGAGATGGGCAACCGTGAAGCGCATGATCTGGTGATTCGTTCGCTAGACGCGGGTGCGATCACAATAACCATGGTGCCGAAGGTCTTGCAACAGTGGCGCACGCCAAACCATCCGGAGTTTCGTGATCGCAGCATGTGGAGCCTGTACAACGCGTTCACCGAGACCTTGAAAGGTGGCTTGCTTAAGCTGCCGTTTCGCAGTGATGCCTTGCATGGAGTGCTTGATACGGCCGCCGGGCGAACCCAGAAAGCGCACAAGTCAGCCGTGGTTTTTGAATACTAACATTGGCCCTCTTTGCCGCTGATTTAGTAGATGGTGTGAGGCGCCGTCGCGGTCCACCTATGTGGCTCGCGGCGGTTGGAGGAGGCTCCTCATTCAGCTTCATCGATTGCCGGATCATCGGGCTTGATAATCTCGATCCGCTTCACTGTTGGATGGCGCGTTTCGGTCTCATGATCGTCCGATTCATGAATCTGGCGAACACGATAGAGTTGCAGATCGCGCCATAGAGCATGGAGACGATGGCCTTGCAGGATGATCCTGAATGTATCGATTTGTAGATGTATTTGGCCGCCATTGGGATCACGCCGCATCCATTGCAGATGGATGTAGGGCAAGGTGAGACATTCGTTGGCACTTACGAAGGAAATGGTGGGCGTTTCTTCGTGCTTCTCATAGGATTCTCCTTCTCTCTGTAAGAGTGTCAGCCTGTCGCTCATGATTACGATCGATTGTTAGAGTTTCCGCGTGGCCGCACGACGCCGGGCAGCGAGCCGATTGAATTTCAGAATGAAGGTGCCTTTCCGGAATCTCCGGATGAAGGCGAAGGTGTTGAAGTTCCTCCTATTCGCTTCGCGAGCCCGCTGCCGTCGCAGGTCCTTCCAACGCTTGCGGATCTTATCTGGCCAGTGGTGAACGCCGAGCCTGTTGAAGAGAGCCGAGCGGGTGGCTCGCCAGTCCGCGCGTTTCTCATAGCACTCGACCTTGGCAAGCAGCTTGTTCAATCGCTTGTTACGTTGCTTGGCTTCCTGAGGATCGTGAGACGGTTTCGCTTCCAACAACGTCTCTAGTTCCTTGCCCATTTCAGCCAGAAACTCGCGCGCCAGTGGGCGCTCGCTCTTGGTCATTACTTTGCCTAACAAGGCGTTCAAGTTGTGCACAAAGAGTCGATGATCTTGTTTGAAGCGTGTGTTACTCACGTAGAACTGCCGCAGGTTTGCAGCACTCAGAGAGTGTGGGCCGACGACAAGGATCGATTCATCGACACTGGCGCCCTGCGACTTGTGCGATGTCACAGCATGGCCGTGGCACACTTGTGTGAAGCCTGTTGGTAGGACGTTGCCGGAGGTGAGTTCGATCTCTCCAGATTCGCTGATGGCTTTGACTTTGCGCCGTTGTCCGTTGCTCACACCGATCTCGGGGCAGTTGGCTCGGAACAGGAGTTCGTCGCCTGCTGCCACCGAGATTCGTTGTGATTCCGCGACATCGAAGGCACCACGTTGTTTCTTCGTGATCCTGACAATCCTTCCGTCTTGCTTCACGCATTCCAACCCGTTCGGTAGGACCTCGGTCACCCTGAGCGATTCGCCCGATGCGACTTTGGCGATACACTTGTGGAAGTTGAGCACGTGACCGCGCTTGTAGTCTTGCCAGTGCGTCTTCTCGACTTCCGTCCATGAGAGGGACGCGGATCCTTCGATCTCAATCTCTTTGCCGTGAATCAATCCACGTCGTTTCAGCTCAGACCGGGCGTCTTGATTGAATTCGTCGATCTCGTTCCAGGTGGGGATGACGACCAAGGTCTCACGCCCTGCCTCGACATTGTCAGCATAGCGTTCGGCAGCCGCCTTAAAGAGATCGGGCACATGAGGAACTTCCTCAACCAGGCCTAGATCATCCGCATGATCGAGTGCA
>JAACDM010000710.1 GCA_009936795.1 Verrucomicrobiaceae bacterium
ATTTGAGAGACCAGCGCATCCGAAGTCGAGCCAGGGGCGACCACACCTGGCCATTTCACGACAAAGGGCACGTGATGACCGCCTTCGTAGATGTCCCTCTTCAGCCCTCGGAAAGGTTCCGCCGACCAGTGGTCGTATTTCTCGGCGCGGGGGTAAGCATAGCGCTCAGGTCCATTGTCCGCAGTGAAGATCACCAAGGTATTCTCGGACACGCCAGCGCGCTTCAAAGCTTCCAGCAACTGCCCGCAAGACCAGTCCGACTGTACGACGAAATCACCGTAGGGCCCCGCCTGGGATCTCCCATCGAACTCATCCGTCGGCACAATCGGCGCATGGGGAGATGGCAAAGGGAAATAAAGAAAGAACGGACTCTCCTGTCCCTTGCGTTTCTCAATCCAGGTCACCGCCTTCTTCGTGAGCGTGGGCAACACTTCATAAAAATCCCAATCTGAGCACGCCGGACCCGGACGCACTTCCCAACCACCTTCTTTCGTCTTGGCCGTGATCGTTAGGGTGGTATCCGGCGCCTTGAGCACACGATCATTCTCGATCCACGCGTACGGCGGGAAGTTGATAACACTATCACCGAAGTAGTAGTCAAACCCGTGCGCCAGCGGCCCGTCAGGAATCGGCTTCGACCAATCAAAGGCGTCCGCACCCCAGAAGGTCTGGGTCCCCCTCCCTTTCTTGCGCTTCATCGGCTTGGCATCAGGCTTGCGAATGGCCGGCCAATCCCACCCAAGGTGCCATTTCCCAATGCAGGCCGTAATGTAGCCTTCCTCCTGTAGCATTTCTGGCAGGGTCCACTCTTCCTTGTCGAAGACAGACGTCCCTAGCGCATTGACTATACCATGAAACTTCCGCCAATGATGACGCCCCGTGAGCATGGCATAACGACTCGGCGTACAGATACCCGAGGATGAGTGCCCATCCGTAAACCGCATCCCCTCACGCACTAACTGATCCAGGCATGGCGTGGGTATCTTCGATTTAGCGTTCTGAATAGCCAAATCACCATAGCCCATGTCATCCGCATAAAGCAGTAAAATGTTCGGCTTCGAGATCTGGGCATTCGCAGACAATCCAAGCAAGAGGGAACAAAGAGCGAGGAGGCGCTTCATGAAGTGAACCTATTCTGAAACGCGACTCCAGAGCAACCTACTAATGGGAGGACGTCACCCGTCCGTCCGATGCCTTAGCCAGGACCTCCACACGACGATACTGTTCGCGGAAGTGCTCACTCAAACCCCGTCCGTAGAGGCTTTGCTCTCGGCTTGGTCGTTTGAGCACGTCAGCAATTTCACCCAAGGCAATCTCATAGGTTATTCGAGAGACATCATCAAAGGCTGCCACCGCATCTGGCGGAAAGTCATGATCAATCAGCGCCTGCCAGGCCGCACGTAGTTCATCGTGAGGGTCAAGACACACGGATTTGATAATGTAGCGGATCGCACCAAACGCACGCCCGGTCCAAGCCACCTCATAACGAAAGAGGTCCGCTTTCTCAAATGGCAGCACCTTCGGATCTGCGAAGTTGGTTAGGTATGGCTCCACATACAGGTCTTTGCGCACCGGCAGCCGACGCAGGGCTTGGCGTTCCGGCCCCCCATTCGTTCCCACCCGATAGTCCCACAATTGCTGCCCCTTTTTTGAGAAGAGAAACTCCATGAACTTAAAGGCGAGTTCTGAATTCGGAGCTCCGCGAAGCATGGCAATCGGATCCACACTTGTCGAGGATCCTCCGACGGGCGTGGCAAAGCGGAGGCGGGAACGCCCCTCCTCATCGCGAAGCAGCTCATTGAACGTCCTACCATAGTAGTCAATGCACATCCCAACAGCCGCCTCCCCCGCAGCCACATCCGCAGGTATCTTGGCCGAGAAGTTCGCGTAGTAGCGTGCGTTTGCCCCAATACGCCGAATGAGATTCATGCCGGTGGCCCATCCTTCCGACAAGGCAGCACGTTCATCGAGATCTCCACGATCAAGCACGCGACGCATTTGCTGTTGCAGGATCATTTCGAACGCCTTGGTCACCGTGCCACTCGCCGTTGGGTCAGCCAGAGCGACTTCCTTGAAAAGCCGTGGGTCTGCTAACAGTGCCCAATCGGGAGTCGGGGCTTCAATACCCAGTCGATCTAAGGCATCGTCATTCACACAGATCCCAAAGGTAGAAAGACAGCAGCCTAACCAACGGTAACCAGAATCGTAGAACGGCTCGCCTCCCACTTCCTGCGGAATGACACTTTCTGCAAACCAATCTGGGTGCTTTGCCGCAAGCCCGGAGTCGACCAGGTATCCCTTGCCCGCGTTGACGACAAAGGGATAGGCACCACCCCCGAAGAAGAGGTCAAGCCCGACTCCTACATTCGCCTGGAGAAAGGTTCGGCGCGCCCTTTCTGCCGGACCATCACTCGCTGGCTCTTCAGGAAGGTTGAGTTTGCGATTATTGAACGCACCTTCGACTGCAGAAGTCCAGTCTTGTCCTAACCGATTCTCCCAGTGATTCTGAAAGGCAAAGGTGTACTCTGTGTCGAGCACTTTCTCAATCTCGGAGGTTCCGCCTGGCACGCGTCATTCAATGAAGACTTCCCGCCCTTCAGTCTCTCGCATGTGCTTTCGAGAGGCTGCTGTAAACTCACGTCGAATACTCTCACTGTGAGGCGTGATGATATTCAGGATCTGGCTTGGTGACTTGGCCAGTCGTGGATCGTGCTCGTACTCAGGCTTTAGCAGAAAGGGCACCGCCAAGACAGCGACCAAGGCGCTTAGGATTGAAAGAAAGCGAATCACGACGTGCGAGTCTGTACCGCACCAGGCGGCGGCTTAAGAACGATCACGTCCTCTCGTTGAGCTTGCGCATGCTGCCAAGCCTTGCCCGGGTCACGAACGGTGCTAGGGTTAAGCTCCGATAAACGTATGCTAGAGCCATCGCTCGCCCTGAGATCATACTGCGCGATCTCGCCCAAATAAACACTCCTCTCGATATGTCCATCGATGGCATTTACCCCATCGGTCGGTGCATCACGAAGCGTCAGGCTCTCTGGGCGTATGGCAATGACAACCAAATCGGAGACCTTTGGCTCCCAGGCCGGATCGGCGATGATCCCTTCGAAATGACCCAGGTCGGTATCGATCTCAGCCACGCGATCCTCGATTCGAGTCACGATGCCCCCAATGAAGTTTGTCTCTCCGATAAACTCAGCAACCAAGGGGGAATGCGGCGCGCGATAAACCTCGGGCGGTGTGCCCACCTGAGCAAGACACCCACCCTCCAGAATGGCCATCCGATCAGCGACGGATAGCGCTTCTTTCTGGTCATGGGTCACATACACAGCTGTCAATCCATACTCTCTACAGAGAGTGCGGATTTCCTCACGCATCTCCAACCTCAACTTCGCATCTAAGTTAGACAAAGGCTCATCGAGAAAGAGACAACGTGGACGCACAGCCAAAGCACGCGCCAACGCCACCCGCTGTTGCTGCCCGCCAGAGAGCGCATTGATCGAACGCCCACCAAGTCCTCGCAGCCTCACCATCTCTAACATTTCCGCCACACGTTCTTCAATCTCGGCATTGGGGAGCTTCAGCTCCTCCAACCCAAAGGCGATGTTCTTCGCCACGCTGAAATGAGGCCAAAGCGCATAACTCTGGAACATCATCGCTGTCTGACGTTTGTGTGGAGGCACCGCGGTGACGTCTTCACCATCAACGAGCACCCTACCAGCATCCGGCTTGTAAAAGCCCGCAAGAGTCCGAATGAGCGTCGTCTTCCCACAACCACTCGGACCTAGAAGAAAGAATATTTCGCCCGCAGCGATCTCAAGAGAAACGTCGTCTAACGCTTGTATGTCCCCAAATGATTTACTGAGGTGTTCGACGGTGATGGAGACCATAGCTGCGACGCTTGAGTAAACCTCGCGACTCTCTCTGGCAAGCCTTTCAGGACGAGGGCTCGCAGGCCTGGGGACAAACCTTGCAAGGCGGTCGAGGCGTCTTAGTTTCGCCCTTCCATGAATACCAGCAAACGCGTCTCGACTTACGACACGACCTTGCGTGATGGCACGCAGGGCGAGGGAGTCTCATTCAGCTCACTCGATAAGATGCGAATTGCCCACAAGCTGGACGAATTCGGTGCCGACTACATCGAAGGCGGCTGGCCGGGCTCGAATCCCAAGGACGTGGAATTCTTTGAAATGGCGAGCCGGGAAACCTGGAATCACGCGAAGATCGCAGCCTTCGGGAGCACCCGTCGCGCTCATGTCGATGTGGCCGATGATCCTCAGGTTAATCTTCTGCTCGCGGCCAAGACACCCGTCGTCACCATCTTCGGCAAGAGCTGGAAACTTCACGTGAAAGAAGTGTTGCGCACCACGCCTGAAGAGAACCAGGCCATGATTCGCGACACCGTAGCCCATCTCAAGGAGCACGGCCGTGAGGTCGTCTATGACGCCGAACATTTCTTCGATGGCTACAAGGACGATCCAGAGCATGCCATCGCGACACTAAAAGCCGCTGAAGAAGGCGGGGCCGATATCGCCGTCCTCTGTGACACGAACGGCGGCACCATGACCCACGAGGTCGACGAGATCACACGAGCAGTGGTCGACGCACTCAACATCCCCGTGGGCATTCACACCCACGATGACGCCGGACTTGGAGTCGCCAATGCTTTAGCTTCCATTCACGCAGGCAGTGTGCAAGTGCAGGGAACGATTAACGGCTATGGTGAGCGCACTGGAAACTGTAATCTTACCACCGTCATTCCAAACTTGCAGCTCAAGCTCGACACTCCCGTCGTCTCAGACCTTACAAAGCTCAAACATCTCTCGAGCTTCGTCGATGACTTGGCTAACTGCGCGCACAATACTCGCGCGCCATATGTTGGTGACACCTGTCTCTCACACAAGGGCGGCATGCATGTGAACGCCGTGCAGAAACTGGCGAAAACGTATGAGCACATCGAGCCGGAGCAAGTTGGCAACGTGCAGCACATCCTTATCTCTGAGCTTTCCGGCAGAAGCAATATCCTGATGAAAGCCGAGGAACTCGGTATTCAGTTAGATAAGGGCGCCCCCGAAGTTCTCGGCATTCTTGAGCAACTCAAAACGCTCGAGAAAGAAGGCTACGAATTCGAAGCCGCCGAAGCATCCTTCGAACTGCTCATCCGAAAGTATCTCAATCGACATCGAAAGTTCTTCGAACTGTTAGAATTCCACAGTACCTTCCGCCGCCACGGAGCGGACCTTTACTCCACCTGTGAAGCCACAGTGAAACTCAAGGTCAGCGATCAGCGCGAGTATACAGTAGCCGAGGGCAATGGGCCGGTCGCCGCTCTCGATCGCGCCGTGCGCAAAGCTCTCGTGCCGTTCTACCCAGAGCTCGAACGCGTCCAGCTCCAAGACTACAAGGTTCGCATCATCGACAGCCACACAGGCACGGGAGCACGCACCCGTGTGCTCATCGTCTCTACCGATGGCAAAGAGACGTGGGATACCGTCGGCGTTTCAGAAAATATCATCGAAGCTAGCTGGAAGGCTCTCGTCGATAGCTACGAATACTACCTCACTCGACACACCGAGCACGATGGGGTTGCCGCCGAGCCTGAAATCATGCTAGCATGATAATCGCCCGGCCATCGTAGCCAGGAGTTGCTATGAAACGATGCGTTTGGATTCTTCTCGTCGCTGCCCTCATCGGGGCTGCCTACGCTGACGAGAAGGAGCCGCCATCGCTCTCGCTTGAGGAACCGGAAGAATTCTCGCTCAGTTTCGACAGCGAACCCACCGTTCTTGAAAGCAAAGCACCCAAGGAAATAGTCCCGTGGCTGGGCTTATGGCTTCAAGAAACGGACCTCCTTGAGAAGGCGTTAGAAGCCGAGGGCGTTCGCATCTATTCAGTCGCCCCCTTAGGACCTGCCTACAAAGCAGGCCTGCGAAAGGACGATATCCTCACGC
>JAACDM010000125.1 GCA_009936795.1 Verrucomicrobiaceae bacterium
ATCGGGCCTGCGGAATCACTAACATGGATTACGCATGGTTGAAATTTCGGCACCTCTCCATCCAGCAAACTTGACGGAGCGCCGAAAAAGCGAATTCCTGCGATGGGCTTGGTCAAGTAGGGAGCGTGATTTTCCGCCAGGATTTATGGGTTCATGAGGTGGATTGTGGGTTCGGAGGTTGAGTAAGAAACGAAGGTCTTTCTTTCCGGGTTGAGTCTCGTTGGATCCTTCCAACGGCACAGCCTGCTATCCGCGCGTTTGCTCGTCTTGGTTGAAGTAGCAAAGCGCCAGGTGACGGATTCGAGTCGAGGAAAGAAAAAGCGGTCTCATCTAGCAGTCGGACGTTTCGTTTCAGAACGCCCAAGGAATTCAACAGACGCGCGATATTCGTAGGGAAAGGATCAGGTGTGGATCAAATCATAGTCTGGAGAGGACGGTGTCCAGGGTTACTGCTAGGAAATTGCTTTTCGTCCATGGGGTCAGATTTGCTGACTTGCTAGGGATTGGAGAGGGTTCAATGTTCCCCGTGCGATCAAGGTCCATTCGGCTCCCGGCGACTAACAAGCGTCTTTTGTGTGGGCCTAATGTCAGTTGTCGTCCTTCGCTCGCACCAAAGTGAGCTTGTCGACCAATTTGTTCCGTGATCTCGCGCGGTTTGGACCAAGCGGCTCCCTTATTCTCGCTGGAGACGATGTAGCTGCTCACGAAAGGCTTCTTCTTTGCAGCCATATTCTCATAGAGTGGGACTGTGAACTTCCGTCCGCGCCCATCTCCAACCGCCGTGTAGTCCCAGTTGTAGGTCGTGTAGAGAAACAGCAGCCGATTCTTCCCTGCATCATAGACGAACCAGTGACTCTGACATGAGTAATTTCCGTGTTCAGCGGCAACGATGATAGGGCCCCACGTCCTTCCATGGTCGTCAGACGTGCGAACAACGAGATCCTGTCCCGAGCGCTCCGGCCACGCGTGGCGATTGCCCGCTTGGATACCAACAACGAGCTTGCCTGAGTTGGTCCTAACCACCACAGGCTCCCGCGGGACGGGGCGTCATCTTTCATGGAGTAAAAATGGCGGCACCACTTGGAGTACGACCCGCCAAGCGGACAGGCTCAAGGTCACTCAGTGCAATGGCAGCATGATCACTTTGCATGATGAAGCTGGGGCACTGCCGACGTCACGTATATCTTCAATAGCAAGAACGAGAAGGGCGTTTTCGCGGCCACCATCACGTTTGACACCAACGCCCCAGACAGACCCAACGCTGCCATTGCGATCAGTGATAGTGTGATCAATTCCGCGGGTCCTGACGGCCACTACACCTTTGACGATGGCACTGTCGGCACTGTAGAGGAACCTTCCGTGAACGATATCACCGGTTACGGTCGCCACGGCAGGGTTGACAGCGCCGTTGGTTCCGTAAGCCTTGGCCAAGCGTCCTTAATAGGTGGTGCCGGCCAGTCAGCCTCAGTCGATGGCGGCGGCGCCATTGCGATTCCCGCCAAGTCCTTTGACGATCTCACTGACTACACCGTGTCCGCTTGGGTGCAATTGTCAGCGTTTCCCACTGAATTGGGATCCATCTTTGCCAAAAGCGATTCGCCAGACACCCCGGGTGTGTCCTTGCTACTCGCTCCCGATGGTTCTCTCATCTGGCTGGCGCCAGATACCAGTACGGATCCTTTGTTCAGCACAGACCCGCTTCTCAAAGTAGGCGAAGCCGCCATGGTCACGGTAATGTCGACGGGCAACGGCGACAATGTGAGTGTCTCTGTCAACGGCGCCCTGGCAGGTTCCGGCCAAGGCCTGGGTGAAGTCGCCGCCGATCCTGGTGTGTTCTACATCGGCTCCTTTGGACCGCTCTTCACGTTCGGGTTGGCTGACGATCTGCAAATTTACGCCAAAGCCTTGAGCGCTGAGGAGATCAAGCAACTCGCCGACAATCCAGGCACGGTGTTGGTGCCAGAACAACCTGACAGTGATGGTTCAGTCCCTGAGATTACTGGCGTTTCCACTAGGGCTAATCCATTAATTCGCTTAGAGCACTAACTCATTGACTGTCAGTTCACGATGGTGATATATAGCGCTTGCAGATCCAC
>JAACDM010000711.1 GCA_009936795.1 Verrucomicrobiaceae bacterium
AAGTTCGCTCTCAAGCATTGAAGCACCTGGAGTGAACGTGAACGACACCGTGATTGTGTTGTCAGGATTACGCTGAATGTCAGGAGATATTTGGCGACCCTACATATAACCACTAAAAGTACAACCTATTTGTTTGAGTGTTATCGTAATACCCACATCAATACGAGGTCACACCCCACGAATGAACGCAAATGCACACGAATTTGAGCGCCAATAAACTTGCGCCCGCAAATCTTGCTCCGTATCGCCCCCTTGGCACTCAAGATATCTATTCGTGCGATGCCAACATGCTAGCACTTCTCCCTGACAATTGCGCAGAACACAGATCCTTCTTTCCAGCGGGAGGCGCTAGTCGACGCCTTTCCTTTTGCCTTGAAGCCAAGGGGGACTTGCCCTAAACTGCAATTTGCAACTCCTTTTCATGAATCGAAGACTTTCTACCATCTGCAGATAGCTAGCCTACCTACAGATGCCAAGCGATCGAAGCGCTCAACCTTTGCTGAATGAAATCGTCTCGTCGAACATCTCAGGGCCTCCTGATGAATACGAGGAAGACTTGCAAAACTGCTCGGTTCCAGATTGCGAAGGGTATTACGAAGATCTGGGTAGATCGAACTTAGACGGCGAGTATCCCGACTGGATCGAACTGCACGATCCAACTGACGTTGAGGTGGACCTCTTTGGCTATGGACTCTCCGATGATCCTGACACACCCTTTAACTGGACCTTCCTAGCCACTGTACTTGAGCCTGGCGATTATCTCATGGTCTTTGCTTTCGGAAAGGACAAGCAGGAGACTTTTATTCACACTAATTCCAAGATCAGCCGAGGCGGCGAACAGATTATGCTAACGACGCCTGGCGGGAATGTCGCGGATTCCATTGAGACGTGCGATATCCCTGTCGATTTTTCATTCGGTCACAAGAGTGAGGCCTCCTGAGGACTCTTTGCTCAACCGGCTCCAGCTGCAGAGAACACCAGGCCTCTCTTCCCAGGATTCTCAGATGTCGTTTCTTTGATGCCCGATGGTGGTTTCTTTGAAAGGCTCCTTCAGGTTGCCCTGACATCCCAGAATGCCGCCGCAAAAATTCGATTCACTACCAACGGATCCGTTCCGACTGCCGAATCTCCTGCCCACAGGAATCCCATTAGACCTCTCTTTGCCTTTACCTTAGTGATCAGAGCAAGGAGCTTCGTTGACGAGCAACCTGCCAGCAAGGTCCTCACGCAAACTTATATTTCTAGACGCACCTTCACCATGCCCGTCATTTCAATTATTAAAGCTGAGGACAACCTCTTTGATGACGACACTAGTATTTACACCCCGGGCAGTAACACCAATGAACATGGCCGCGTGGCAAACTATTGGGATCAGTGACAACGACTTATCCATATCGAGTATTTTGAGCCAGACGGGACCTGAGGATTTCAGTTAGGGGCTGCTGGTGCGTAAGATTTTGTAATCAGTAGAGCCAAACACACGGTGTCTCCGGTCCTATTTGTTAGCTTCGTCGAAGGGTTTCATGGTCGATGAATGGCGTCTGATCCAAGCAGTGAGGCAGGGTGAGGAAACAGACTTAGTAGCGATTGACATCGACTGGGCAGAAGTCCCTTATGAGAGGGAGCCACAGGGGAGCAGGAAGGTGGCGCTCTCTGGCCGTGGCTGGGCCCTTGCACCTCCAGCCTGGAGCAATGACGGTCTTCATTCTGAATCCAAGGACCCGTTATTGCGAGAGATTGAACACCACCTGTAGGGAATTGTGAAGCATGGTTCAGGCGACCTGATTACTGAGGATGAAGATGAAGATGATGGTTTCTGTCAAGATGCTAGGAGCCATAGTGCCGAGAAAAAGCCACGGTCAAGATCCCGGCAATGTCGTCACGTTAATGTTCTATGGGCTGATGGTGGTCGCACCGTCGCACCGTCGCATATGTCTGCGTTTCATCGGCAGATTCATGATCAGCAAACTGCTGGCGGAAGGTATGTGCCATCCAGCGGTTGATTGCGCGAAGATCCTGACCGGGGGGGGCATAGCCATCAGGCCCGAACTCGGGCGTCGCGGTGGTCACCCGCAACTTTCGCCACCAAGACAGATGTGCCTCCAGGGCCTTCGATTCTTTGGGGTCTGCAATCTGGGGTCCTTGATCATACCCTACTCTCAGATGCACATGACGAGCGCGCTCTATGCAAAGTGAAAGGAGTTCGGGTTCCTCATTCATGATGAAGCGTTCACAGACGACACACCAGTGGCTGAAGTCGCAATTGAGTTGCATGTCAGGGAGTTCTTTAAGCAAGGCCCAGGTCTGCCAAGGCGTTGCGGTAGGACGGCTGCGATGCGTTTCCCACACCAGTTCCTGCCCGCAACGCATTGCCATGCCCTGGGCACGAATATAGAAGCTGGTGCACTCTGGCATGGTCCATCGATCGCTTCCACCGAGCACATTGACGAACAACGGATCGAACGTTGTTAGCTGCTCGAGCTTCTTCTCGAGATCATCGAGATGGTCCTGCACGCTGAGATGAGGCTTCGGAACGTAGCCACCTCCGGTCGCAATTTCGGCAATGTAAGGGAGGCCACTTTCCTTCAACCGTTCCGCTACGGCAGGGTCGGCCGGTCCCTCGACGCCGTCATAGCCCCATTCGGGTGCAAGATCAATCGCGTCAGCGAGGCTGAGTTCGTTTGCCCAGCATGAAGAAACAACTTCATCAAAACAAACGCGCGTAGGCTTTGATCTCCCACTGACTGATCCGCTGGTGATACTGACGCCATTCTTCCGACTTGTAGGTGATGAACTCATCGCGCAGTTCTTGGCCTAACGTTTCGGTGACAAAGGGATTACTAGCAAAGGCCTGGACGGCTTCCCGGAGATCTTGCGGAAGTTCTTCGATGCCACGCTCGGCAAACTCCTCTTGCGTCAGTTCGTAGAGGTTATCTTCGCTTGCTTTGCCGGGATCGATCTTCTCACGGATCCCTTGCAATCCTGCGGCCAAGGCAAGGGTCGCGGCAAGGTAGGGATTGCAGGAAGCGTCTGCGTTACGTGACTCCACGCGATTGCCTGCCATCGGAACCCGCAAGGCGTTGGTGCGGTTGTTCTTACCAAAGGAATTGAAGACAGGGGCCCAGGTGTAGTAGGACATCAGGCCTTTGCGAACGAGGCGCTTGTAACTGTTCACGGTGGGCGCGAAGGCAGCGCAAAGCGCCCGGCCGTGTTTGAGGATGCCTCCGACGAAATAATAGCCCATCTCAGTGAGACCTAGTCCTCGAGGATCGTCGGCAACTGGACATTCGAAGAGGTTCTTGCCAGTCTCCTTGTCGAAGAGCGACATGTTAAAGTGCGCTCCCGAACCTGTCTTATCGGCAAAGGGCTTGGGCATGAAGGTTGCCAGAAGCCCTTCCTCACTTGCATACTGCTTAGCCATCAAGCGGAAGAAGATAAACCGGTCGCACATGGTGAGGGCATCGGCGTACTTAAAATCGAACTCGAACTGGGAGCTGGCATCTTCGTGGTCTAACGAATACATATCCCATCCGAGATCGTTGATCGTGGTGGAGACTTTATCCAGCCACTGGTAGCGATCGAGGAAGCGTTTCACATCGTAGCAACTCTTTTCCAAGTTGTCGTCATCGTTCGGAATCTCTAACTGACCGCTTTCAGTTTGCTTAAGAACAAAGACCTCACACTCGATGCCAAGATTAAACCCAAAGCCCATTTCTGCTGCGGCTGCTAATTGCTTCTTGAGCGCCACACGCGTGTTGATCTCGTAGGGCTCGCCCTGAAAGGTGTTGTCCGTAGGCATCCAGGCGACCTCCGTGTTCCATGGCAGAATGGTGATGCTATCCAGATCGGGCACGGACGCGATTTCGTCATCGTTAGGGCTTTGCCCAAGACCATCCAACGCATACCCCGTGTAGAGTTCAGAACCGTGGGCAAAGTGTTTAAAGTGATCGATAGGGACGAATTTGCCCTTGGGGACACCATGGATATCGACATAAGCGCCGATGCAATACTTCACTCCCTTTGCTTTGAGATCCCCCTGGAGAGAGTCGATTTCTTGATCAGTTTTCATAGTGTCATTTCTCGGCGTGCGCTCGGGTTCTCTTGGAACCAGTCGGCAATCTCCGAACCTGTGGCCAACCAGGCATCGCCCGTTGCTTGAATGTCAGTGAGCAGGCGTTCCACGAGTTTCACACGAGAGGGGCGACCACTCAACCACGGGTGCAACGTTAGTGTAAAGGAGCAACCGTAGTCACGCATGGCGATGAATTCATCCCACCAGAGACGATAGACTTTGTCACAGTCCTCCGGAATGACACCCCACTGCGGATCAGGGTTGAAGGCAAATTGCTCCCAGTCTTCGAGCATCCATTGACCAGGAATCTCGACAAGGCCGTTCGTATGAAGAAACGGCACATCATCGCGCATCATACTCGCACTGTAATGGAGTCCATGTTTCGCCAGGAGTTCGGCCGTCCAGGGATTGATTTCAAACCACGGCGCACGGTGCCCCATGGGGCGTTTGCCCGTAAGATTCTCAAGGATCGCCAAGCTCTCGATCAGGATCGCTTCCTCTTCCTTTCGAGTCAGTTCTGCAAGCTTTTCATGCAGGTGACCGTGGGCACCAATTTCATGCCCCGCATTGGCAATGGCCAACGTCATCCTTGGATGCTGTTCGGCAACGTAGCTGGGAATAAAGAAGGTGGCGGCCACGCCAAGGTGATTGAGTAGTCCCAACAAACGTGGCACGCCGACTTCGGGCCCATATTGACATTGCGAAAACGTCGTGAGCCTATCTACCAACTTCGGATCTTCGGACAATGCCGTCGTTTCCCCATCGACATCCAGGCACAACATGACCGCACAACGTTTGTCATGCGGCCATGTGAACCGAGGTTCAGGGTCATAAGGATTGTTCACAGTATTACGATTGTAGGGATTGGTAGGACCCAAGCGAAGCACTGCCTGTGCCAAAGCCCCTATTGAGGAAGATCTCGAGCCACACGAAAGCCCACATTGTCCCGCCTCACGCCACGCCCTAGCCCGTCTCGCCAGCTTGATCGAAGCAGTCTTGGCAAGTAATCCCAGGCACCACCACGGATCACTTTAAGGTTCAAATCATCCAAAGTACTCGCGTAGTTCGGCCGCCAACCATCGGCCACCCATTCGCACACATTCCCTAACATATCATGAAGTCCAAAGGCATTCGCTTCGCCCCATCCCGCTGGCAAGAGCCGACCCGGCCCCACTCTGTCTCCCAGTTCATCATAGAGGAAATTCACCTGACAGGGGTCCGGGCGATCACCGGTGGGATAGGCTGTAGTTGAGCCTGCTCGGCAGGCATACTCCCATTCCTGCTCGGTAGGCAAGCGATAGCCCTCGCCAAGTCCAGAGCAGAAATCCGCCGCCTCGTCCCAACTGACATTCACACGAGGCAGCCCGGCTCCATCAATTGCAAGATGGCGAGAAAGCTCAAATGCTGCCACTTCGACGGTGGTTCGAGGCAACTCATGCACACTGGCAAACTTATCATCCGGCACGCATCCCATGACGAAGAGTCCCGCAGGAACACGTACCATTTCTAGGTTCGCCATCGACCGTCTGCCCACTGCTCTGGAGCTTTCAGCTCGTAGCGATTCCATCCGGCGGCAATGCCTCCATCTACGGGAATGATAGCGCCAGTGATGAACCGGGCATCATCAGAAGCTAAAAACTCGAAAAGAGGTGCCACGTCAGAAGGCAATCCGGCGCGGCCTAACGGAGTGCGTTCCTCAACGAAGGGCACTTCAGGATTGTTAGAAATACCTGTGACGGCTGGAGTCAAGATAAGCCCTGGCGCCACAGCATTCACGGTGATCTCTTTGGAAGCTAACTCCATGGCCCCTACCCTTGTCAATTGATCTACAGCAGCCTTCGAGGCGGCATAGCTGGAACAATTGGGCGCTCCAAGGCTGCCCACAAACGAGCTGGTGTTTATAACTGATCCGCCTTTCTCCATGTAACGTTTCGCAAGCTGCAACCCGTAGAAGACAGCATGGCTATTAACGTGGAAGACTCTGTCCAAGAGTTCCGGAGGCGTGTCTTCCAAGGCGATTCCGTGGGGTTGAATCGCCGCATTGTTGATCAGGATGTTGAGTTTCCCGATGTCTTCGATGACTGCCTCAACGGCAGCAGTGAAAGCCTCGGGATGAGACACATCAGCTCTAGTGTAGTGGTAGTCTGTCTTGTCGGGAGCCTTCACATCCGAGATTGACACCACAGCACCGGCCTCCGAGAAGCACTTAACAATTTCTGCACCCAAGCCGGAACTGCCACCTGTAATCAACGCAACCTTGCCTGCAAGCCTTTGCGCGGCCAAACGATTTCTAAGCACCATGGTAATGTAAGTTTCTTAGGATCTGCAATAATCATTGGTCGTCCCAATCAGTTTCCGTAAGCATTGGCCGTGCCAATCAGCTTTATTGAGAAGGATTTCTCCTATCCCGCTTGGCTGATATAAATCTAAAATCAGCGTGGCACACCGTCTGCTTGTTTCAGAGACCTCGCAAGTATGATGTTCAACAGTTATGAGAAAGGCCCTTACTTTGACTAGATGTTTCGTTCCGACGAAGGTGATACTTTCTCACATTATTCCACGGTTCTAAATCGCTTGGATCAGTGGCCTCCAAGCAAGCTTCTCGAGAAACAGTAGAAGATCGATTCGAGCTTCTTAGAGCAGGGGGTGACGTTCACGGTGACCGGAGACACTGTCCATGGAACGGAGAGGATCTTTCCTTTCGACCTGATTCCAAGGGTCATTCCAGATGCCGAATGGCAGAAGATAGAGCAAGGTCTGTCTCAGCGTATTATCGCGCTAAATCTTTTTCTAAACGATATCTATCACGGCGGAAAGATCATTGCCGATGGGATTATTCCGGAGGACGTGGTGAAATCGGCGGCGCATTATCGCCCTGAAATGGTCGGCGTAGACGTGCCAAAGGATATCTATATCCACATTTGCGGGAGTGATCTGATTCGAGATGGCGAGG
This sequence comes from Verrucomicrobiaceae bacterium, assembly GCA_009936795.1. Classification (GTDB taxonomy): domain Bacteria; phylum Verrucomicrobiota; class Verrucomicrobiia; order Verrucomicrobiales; family DEV007; genus JAACDM01. The sequence continues at coordinate 7,026 of JAACDM010000711.1, forward strand.
GGAACTACTTGGTCCTCGAGGACAATGGCCGATGCCCTTCGGGTGTATCCTATCTTCTGGAAAATCGCGAGGCAATGAAGCGCGCCGTTCCAGGCATGTATCGCGCGCTTGGTGTCCGTCCGGTAGATGATTACGCCGATCTTCTGCGCAAGACTTTGGAATTTCTCTCACCTCGTCAGGCGCAATCACCGGTCTGTGTCGTTCTCACGCCGGGTTTGTACAACAGTGCCTACTTCGAACACTCCTTTCTCGCCCGTCAGATGGGAATCGAGATTGTTGAGGGTCGCGATCTGGTTGCGATAGATGGTTATGTTTACATGCGGACCACGCGTGGGTTGGTGCAAGTGGACGTGATCTATCGCCGCATTGATGATGACTTTCTGGATCCTCAAGTATTCCGCGAAGACTCGATGCTCGGTGTGCCCGGCCTCATGGACGCCTACTTGAAAGGCAACGTCGCCCTTGCCAATGCCGTGGGCACGGGCGTGGCAGATGACAAAGTCACCTATGCTTACGTGCCGGATATGATTCGCTACTACTTGGCGCAGGAGCCTATCATAGATAACGTGCCCACTTACTTGGGTTGGCGAGAGGGTGACCGCCGCTACATCCTGGAGCATCTTGAGGAACTAGTCGTCAAGGCGGCGAATGAGTCAGGAGGCTACGGCATGCTCATGGGACCGTCCTCGACGAAAGAAGAACGTGTGGTATTTGCACAGAGGATCGAAGCTGAGCCGAGGAATTACGTTGCCCAACCTGTGGTGTCTTTGTCCAGGCATCCTACTATTTGTGGCGACCATATCGAAGGACGGCATGTCGATCTCCGTCCATTTGTGCTCTATGGCGAAGACATCGAAATCATTCCTGGTGGTCTTACTCGCGTGGCTTTGACGAAAGGCTCACTCGTGGTGAATTCCTCTCAAGGTGGCGGCAGCAAAGACACGTGGGTGTTGTATCAATAAACGAATTTTATGTTATCGCGCGTTGCTGACAGTCTCTATTGGCTGAGTCGCTACATTGAGCACGCCGAGAATTTGGCGCGCTTGGTGGAAGTGACTCGACGGGATTCTTTGGCAATTCGTGGGGCAAGCTCTGGCGAGTCTATCTGGCGACCGATCCTCTTTGCCTCTGATCTCGAAGACGAATATGAGAATGCGGCGAGCGATGATGAGAAGAATGCTGACGTGGGTTACTTTGTCACGCTGTCTGTGGACAATCCAGATTCCATTCGCCGGTGCATTGCACTCGCTCGCGAGAATGCGCGTGTGGTTCGCGACCAAATCTCAGAGGAGATGTGGGTGGAGTTGAATAGCATTCATCTCTATCTCAAGTCCCAAGCTGCTGAGCAGGACTATTTGCAAGACCCCGATCGGCTCTTTCGCAAGATTATTCGTTTCTCGGTCGTCTTTCAAGGACTCACAGCATCGACCATCCTTCATGATGAAGGTTGGCAGTTCTCACGACTCGGCCAGTTCATCGAGCGGACGGATAAAACGAGTCGAATCCTCGACACCCTCACCTTTACGGGTGATGAGCCCGAGCGTTCCGAACTTCTTTCCGTTCTCAGAGCCTGCAGCAGCTTTGCCGCCTTCCGCAAAGAATATGTCGACGGGGTGTCGTTTCGAAATGTAGCTTCATTCCTGCTATTCTCGCAAGCCTTTCCGCGCTCTGTTAGGTTTTGTTTGCGACGCCTGGACGAGACGTTGCATGCTATCTCTGGCGTCGCACCAGGAGCGTTCTCTAATGAAGCTGAACGTCTCACGGGGAGTGCGCTGGCTCAGATCAATTTCTCTAGTGTTGACGAGGTATGGTCGCGCGGGCTGCACAAGTCCATTGATGATCTCCAAGTGAGGTTAAACAACATTGGGCAGCAGATTTATGAGACTTATGTTCATCTTCCCTTTGAGATTCGTAACGTGACCCGAACCGAAGGCATTCCTCTCGATTGGCGCCATCAGCAGCAACAACAACAACAATAGCATTCCCATGCGATTGCGTATTCATCACCGCACGGAGTACACCTACCCGCAACCGGTCAGCGAGAGCGCCAATGAGGTGCGGCTCAAACCAAGACAGAATCGGTGGCAGGATTGTGATAGTTGCCTCATCTCAGTGCTCCCGGCGGCGCCTTTGACGCCCTACTTGGATCTCTATCAAAACCAAGCCCATCGCTTCCAGGTGACCGAGCCTCATATCCGACTGGTTGTCGATAGTCGCGCCCGGGTCACGACGAAGCCGCGCATTGATTTCGAACAGCTTCCCTATGGAATGACCATATCGGATCTTAAACAGCTTCAGGAATTAGAATCTTGTTATCCCTTTCTGCAACCCAGTCACTACATCAGCCTCGACAGAGAGATCTGGCGTCAGGCTGTCGATATTCAAGGGCAGTCAACGGATGTATTTCAAACCGCCTACGCCATCATGGAGCATATCTTCGATGTCTACGATTACCGCGAAGGGACAACGGTGGTATCGACCCCCGCGCATGAAGTTATTCAGCAGAAGACTGGGGTTTGTCAGGACTTTGCTCATGCCATGGTTGCGCTTTGTCGATCTCTGAGGATGCCCACTCGTTATGTGAGCGGATACTTCTTCGATGCGACCCATGATCACCATCTGCGAGGCTCACAGGCCTCCCACGCCTGGGCGGAAGTCTATCTCAAGGATGTTGGCTGGGTAGGTTTTGATCCCACAAATAGGAAAGTGGTCGACGAGACCTACATCACGCTTGCGATTGGTCGGGACTACCAAGATGTCGCTCCAGTGGCAGGAACTTTTTATGGAGGGAGCGAAACGCTTCTTAACGTCGATGTTAGTATTCGGCGGCTCGAACGTGCCATTTAAACCCAGTGACCATGCCCTTCCAGATTTCGGCGGAACTACGCTATACTGTCTTCGAGCAAAGCACGCTGCTTCTCAACCTCCATGCTCTGGAGACGTCTAACCAGACCATCACCGATGAATCATTTACGGTGACTCAGAGTGCCACTTGCGAATTCTCCCCTCTAGAGACTGGCGAGAACCGTTATGTCCGATTGGATACTAGCGGAGTTTCCGACCTTCTGATAAATTATGATGTGACGGTGGCAACCAACCCATCGGTCCGTGAAGTGCATGCGATCAGCCATATTACCCTAGCAATGATCGAGCATGAAGTGCTTCCGTATCTCTTTGCTAGTCGTTATTGCCAATCAGACCGATTGGGAAGGCTTGCATCAAAGCACTTTGGGCACATCACTCACCCGCTGGCTCAGGCCTCGGCAGTATCCGGCTGGATCTTCGAGAATATTGACTACGTCTCGGGCTCTACCGACACCGGCACATCGGCCGAAGACACCGTCACGCAACGAGCGGGGGTCTGCCGGGACTTTGCCCACTTAGGCATTGCCTTCTGCCGGGCCCTCTGCATACCCGCCCGCTATTTCACAGGCTACGCGTGTGAAATGCAGCCACCGGATTTCCACGCTTGCTTTGAAGTTTGTGTAGGAAATGAGTGGTTTGTCTTTGATCCGACGCGTCTCTCAGCCCCGAACGTTTTGGTTCGGATTGCTACTGGCCGTGACGCGGCTGACTCTTCCGTAGTCTCTATCTTTGGGGCGGTTCAGCTTGAGTGGATGAGCGTTTCTTGCACGGCTGACTCATTCCTACCGATGACCCCGGAAGAGATGACTGGGAAAGCCATCCTTCTCGAACCATGAAGTTTTCTCGCACCTACCCCGCTGAGTTTCAGCGGTAACCGACTCCTAAATCCAATCAGCGTATGAGCCTTCAAGTCGCCATTACCCACAAGACACGCTATCTTTACGACCGCCAAGTAGCGTTGTCTCCGCACGTATTTCGGCTGCGCCCCGCAGTGCACACCAAGACGCCGATACTAGCGTATTCTCTAAAGATCGCGCCAGAAAAGCAGTTCCTCAGCTGGCAACAGGACGCCTTTGGTAACTTTCAGGCCAGAGTGGTCTTTCCTGAAAAAGCAAACGAACTTTCTGTGAGTGTCGAAGTGATTGCGGATTTGACGGTGATCAATCCTTTCGACTTCTTCCAGGAAGAGTATGCTGACGACTACCCTTTCAGTTATCCCAAAGAGCTTCGCACGGATCTACTACCCTACTTGGAGATTACCGAGTCAGGCAAGCGCCTGCGCAAATGGGTAGGTGGTATCAGCCGCAAGAAGCTGCGCCTGGTAGACTTCCTGGTTGGAGTCAATCAACGGGTGCACGAAGCCGTAGGCTATACTCTACGCCTGGAACCCGGCGTGCAGACCTGCAAACAAACACTGAAACGAGGGTCTGGTTCATGTCGGGATTCAGCTTGGCTGCTCGTTCAAACGCTTCGGCATCTAGGCTTGGCATCGCGATTTGTATCAGGTTATCTGGTTCAGCTAGTTTCGGATCTGCCTTCGCTCGATGGGCCTTCTGGGGCCACGACGGATTTTACCGACTTGCATGCATGGGCAGAAGTGTATGTGCCAGGTGCTGGTTGGTTGGGGATGGACCCGACATCCGGTCTCTTTACCGGGGAAGGCCACATCCCGCTGGCATGCACGCCTGCACCGGGATCGGCGGCGCCCGTGGTTGGAGCGACGGATGAGTGTGAGGTCGAATTTGAGTTCGAGAATGCCGTCACCCGCATCCACGAGGATCCTCGTGTGACGAAGCCCTATTCTGATTGGCAATGGTCGAATATTGACCAACTAGGGCAACAGGTCGACAGGGAGCTTGCCGAACACGACGTGCGCCTGTCAATGGGGGGTGAGCCCACTTTCGTGTCCATCGATGATCTTGAGGGAGATGAGTGGAACACCACCGCGGACAGTCCAGTGAAGCGCTCGCTCGCTAACGATTTGTTAGGCCGATTGAGGCAGGCCTTTGCTCCCGGAGGCATGTTGCACTACGGCGAAGGCAAATGGTATCCAGGGGAACCCTTACCCCGTTGGGCCTATCATTGTTTCTGGAGAAAGGATGGTATTTCGATCTGGGAGAATGGTGCCTTGATAGGTACCCCTGATACGAGCTACCAGCACGATATCGGCACGGCGGCGGAGTTCAGCAAAGCGCTTGCTGAGCGATTGGGAGTGAGCCCTGAGTTCCTCGTCGCCGGATATGAAGATATCTTCTACTGCGCTTGGAAAGAACAGGCACTGCCAACGAATGTGGATCCTTATAAGAGCGATCTCAACGATCCAATCGAGCGCCAAGTACTGGCGGGCCTCCTCGACTCCGATCTCAACTCACCCGTGGGTTATGCACTGCCGCTAAAATGGGACTCGGAAGAGAATGGTTGGTCTAGCGCTCCCTGGAAGTTTCGACGGTCGCAGATGGTCTTGACTCCTGGGACTTCTGCCATGGGGTTTCGGCTCCCCTTGAACTCCTTGCCATGGGTTAGTGAAGCGGATGCGGAGCCTCATATCGAGCGATCTCCCTTTCATGAACATGGGCCGCTGGAGCATCCCGCCGACGTCTTAGCCACACGTTTCCAAGAACAGCGTCCTAGTGACGAGCCGGTCGAAAGGATCAAGAGCCACGAAATGTGTGACGATCCCGACGTATCACTCCCACAGGTTCCTCGGACAGCGCTATGTGTGGAGCCACGCGACGGTTGTCTCCATGTTTTCCTTCCGCCCGTGATGGTATTAGAGCACTACTTGGAGTTCGTCGCTGCCGTGGAATCCGTCGCGACGAAGATGAAGACACCGGTGATCATCGAAGGCTATGAACCTCCGCAGGATTACCGCCTTGAGCGTCTGAGTGTCACACCTGATCCAGGGGTGATCGAAGTGAACATTCAACCCGCTATCACCTGGAACGATCTGGTTAGAAACACGACAGTCCTCTATGATGAAGCTCGTTTGGCACGGTTGGGGGCCGAGAAATTCATGATCGATGGACGCCACACTGGTACGGGAGGTGGCAATCACATCACTCTGGGCGGTCTCCCTCCGGCTGACAGTCCTTTCTTACGAAAACCAGGAGTCCTGCGAAGCTTCCTAACATATTGGCAACATCACCCAGGGCTCTCTTACCTGTTCTCCGGCATGTTCATTGGCCCAACGAGTCAAGCCCCACGAGTTGATGAAGGTCGTGATGACAAACTCTACGAACTTGAGATCGCGTTTCAGCAGCTCCCCGATGCGGTGGATTCACCTTGGCTTGTAGATCGCGTGTTGCGGCATCTTCTCACGGACCTCACCGGCAACACCCACCGGGCTGAGTTCTGTATTGATAAGCTTTTCTCGCCTGATCGCCAATCGGGCCGTTTGGGCTTATTAGAAATGCGTGCTTTTGAGATGCCTCCTCACAGCCGGATGAGCTTAGTACAGATGCTTCTGCTACGCTGTCTCATGGCGAAGTTCTGGCAGGAACCTTATCATCACCGTCTCGTACGTTGGGGCACGGAATTGCACGACCGCTTCATGCTGCCCTTCTTTGTGCGCGACGATCTGAGGGACGTGGTGGCTGATCTCCAATCGGCCGGCTATGATTTCAACCTCGATTGGTTAGATGCCTTTCAGGAGTTCCGCTTTCCCGTCTTCGGTAGGGTCGAATGCAACGGCATTGACCTCGAATTGCGCTTTGCCATCGAGCCATGGCATGTGTTAGGAGAAGAGGCCACTGGAAGCGGCACCGCACGCTACGTGGACTCCTCTGTCGAGCGATTACAACTCCTGGTGCGAGGCATGACGGATTCAAGGCACGTGATCACTTGCAATGGGCGTCGCGTTCCTCTCTACCCGGCTGGCATCAAAGGCCAGTTCGTCACGGGCGTCCGCTACAAGGCGTGGGATCCGCACTCTGCCCTTCATCCCACTATTGGCCTACAAAGCCCGTTGGTCTTCGACGTGGTTGATACCTGGAATGGGCGTTCGATCGGCGGTTGTGTCTATCATGTGTCGCATCCTGGAGGATTGGGCTATGAGACCTTGCCTGTAAACGCCTATGAGGCAGAGGCACGCCGTGTCACGAGATTTTGGCAGCACGGACACACCCAGGGCACCTTGGAGAGATGGCCATCCTTTGCCAACGCTGGGCGTCGCGTGGAGATCAAAACCCCAGGAGACCAGGCCCAACCGATGGCGCCCGCGCCGGAGGAGATCAACGATGAGTGCCCAATGACGCTAGATCTCCGACATGATAGCAAGCTGCTCACCTCTCGCATCAAAGCATTCGCGAATTGAGCACCTTTGGCTAGCTTTCACTCCTATGGCATTAGCGCACGTTGCAGAGAACCCTAGCAATCGCATTGCTACCTATGCGAAGGCACTAATTGGATATGACGAACTGTTCGGCGAGGATGGGCAAGTCCTGCCGCACTGGATGCCTTTCGTGAACGGTTTCCGTAACCTTAGCTTCGCTGATCTGGAAGACGTGCGGAGCGAGATCCGGCGCCAGCTCAGAGAGAATGGGGTAACGGTACATGTGCACGGAGATCCTGCTGGCACGCATCGGACCTGGGAACTTGATCCAGTGCCTCTGTTAGTCAATGCCGAAGACTGGGTTCAGGTGGATTCAGGACTGCATCAGAGAGCTACTCTTTTAAACGCGATTCTGGAAGACCTTTACGACAAGCGGCGATTGATCCGAGATGGTTCATTGCCAATGGAACTGGTCTACCGCCATCCGGGCTTCCTTCGTCCATGTGACGGGGTGAGACTTCCTGGCGCGCATCAGTTGCTACTTTACGCAGCAGATCTGGCGCGTGGACCGGATGATCGTATGTGGGTCGTGAATGATCGCACTCAAGCTCCCTCTGGCAGTGGCTATGCGCTGGAGAATCGTAGCGCTATGACGCGCGCCTTGCCTGAGCTCTTTCAGGAGTGTGATACACGCCGTTTGGCGCGATTCTTCCGCACCCTTCGATCGACGCTTAGCGGTTTCGGTGGTACCGACCCTCGCATTGTCGTCATGACACCGGGGCCACTCAATGAAACCTACTTCGAGCATGCTTATCTTGCGTCCTACCTTGGCTACACCTTGGTCCAGGGCGATGACCTTACTATACGTGACAGCCAGGTGTGGCTGAAGTCCCTGGGTGGACTTGAGCGGGTGGATGTCATCCTGCGTCGTGTAGATGAGGACTTTTGTGACCCGTTAGAGCTTCGAGGCGAATCAATGTTAGGCGTGCCTGGGCTCCTCGAAGCGGTTCGCTGTGGAAATGTCGTCGTTGCCAATCCCTTGGGAACAGGTGTTCTGGAAAATCCTGGCTTGATGGCCTTTTTACCAAGCCTATGCCGAAAGCTGCTGGGCGAAGAACTTCAGATGCCGTCGGCCGGGACTTGGTGGTGTGGCCAAGAGAAGGCGCAAAAGTATGTCCTTGAGCATCTAGACAAGTTGGTCATCAAGAGGATTTACCGGGGGCGTGATCTGGGCACGGTCTTCGGTGCTGCGGCTTCGAAGACCGTGCTAGAAACTCTTCGACAGCGGATCATGAAGGATCCTGCCCTCTACGTTGGGCAAGAACAGGTGAGCTTCTCGACCATGCCGTGTCTGGTAGGCGAGAAACTGGAGCCGCGACGGGGGGTGCTGCGCGCTTTCCTTAGCGCGGATTCTGACGCGGGAGACTATGCCGTCATGCCAGGAGGACTCACTCGAAGCGCACCAGACTCAGATTCGGTTGTGGTATCAAGTGCTTTCGGAGGATCTTCAAAGGATACCTGGGTGATTGGTGATGAAGATGAACCGTTTGCTAGTCTTTGGTCGCCGACAGGGCAGGCCGTAGACTTGTCAGCGCGACGCAATTTGCCTAGCCGTACCGGTGAGAACCTCTTTTGGGCAGGCCGGTACGCGGAACGCGTCGAGGGCACTGCCCGTTGGTTGCGTTCCATTCTCGAAGCCAGACTTGAGTATGTAGAGAATCGTGACACCGCACAACGCGAACACGTTAGTCAATTGTTAGCGACACTTTTTGAAGTGACGCATTTCATACCTGCGAGCAGTGCTGGCTCTTCGGACAGTCTCAAGAATGACCACGAGCTGCACGCCATGCTCACTGATCCCTCAAGAGACGGCAGTTTAGTTAGTAGCCTGCAGTTGCTAACTAACAGTGCCTATGGAGCACGCGACTTGTGGTCACGAGATTCGTGGCGGGTGATTGATAACTTAACATCGTTGTTAGAACATCTCACCAAGCGCCCCCATGCACCGGTGACAACGTTTCTGAAGAGCCTGGATCGGCTCATCACTGAACTCATGGCCCTTACGGGCCTCAATCTAGAGAGCATGACGCGTGAAACGGGCTGGCGCCTTCTTGATTCTGGGCGACGCCTGGAACGGTCACAACAGCTGATAGGTTTTCTCAGGGCAACGTGCACCCACCCACATGATGAGACCGGTGATTACCTCATGATGGAATCACTTCTTGGAGCTTGCGATAGCCTCGTGACCTACCGACGCCAGTTCCGATCCATGCCCAGCATGGCAGGCATCATTGAGTTGCTGTTGCTCGATGAGAACTACGCGCGATCCCTCCTCTACCAAGTGGTCCGGTTGAAGAATAACTTCGCGGCTCTCCCAGAGCGGCCAGGAACCCTGCGATTGGCTGCTGAAGAACGTCTCATTCTTCAGGCCAGTACCGCACTGCGGTTGGGCGTGAGCGAGGAATTGGCGACAGTGTCTCCCAAGAGTAGCGAGCGTGAAGCTCTAGTGCAACTGCTAGATAGTATGAAGCAGCTTTTGGAGCAGGTCTCTGATGTACTCAATCTCGGCTACTTCAGCCACACAGAAACCTCGAGTCTCCTGCTTGGCTGATGAAACACTATCGGATCTCTCATACAACGTCCTACACTTACGATGGTCTGGTAAGCCTCTGTCATAATGAGGCACGACTGACTCCACGTCCCTTCGCTTGGCAAGCCTGTGTGTCTAGCGCAGTGACGACGACCCCGTTGCCATCTAACAAGCGTGATCGGAGAGATTTTTTTGGGAATCGGGTCCATTACTTCGCCATTCAGGAGCCCCATGAGCAACTTACGATTACGGTAACAAGCGAAGTGTCGATAGCCGCACCGCCTAACGAAGCGGACGCCAATGCAAGTCAGCCATGGGAAAAGGTGGTCAGCTTCGTTCGCCAGCAACTGGTAAGTCCAGAATCAGACGCGCGTACATTCACCCTTCCGTCGCCACTCATCTCTACAGAGAAGCCATTTGCGGAATACGCTGGTCCTTCGTTCGCAGCAGGCCGCCCAATGCTAGAGGCTGTCGAGCACCTAATGAATCGGATTGATGTAGATTTCACCTTCGTATCAGGAGCTACTACCATCGCTACACCATTGGCCGAGGTGTTGATGCACAGGCGAGGTGTTTGTCAGGACTTTGCCCAACTCATGATCGCCTGCCTTCGCAGCCTCGGACTCGCGGCCCGGTATGTCAGCGGTTACTTGGAAACCTTGCCGCCGCCTGGGCAAGAACGCCTCGTCGGTGCAGATGCATCACACGCGTGGGTAGAGGTCTATGATCCTGACGCCGGTTGGCAGGCGTTTGATCCGACCAATAACTTGAGGCCTGGTGACAAGCATATCATTCTAAGCCTGGGAAGAGACTTCTCCGATGTCACCCCTCTCAAGGGCATCATGATGGGGAGTGGACGTCACGATCTGGAAGTCACCGTCGACGTCATGCCAGTAAAGAATAATGTTTAATCCCCGACACTTCGTCGGTCATGAACTCCTATGAACCAACTTCAGGATAAGGAGAAATAATATTCGTGATGAATGATAGACTGATTTGCCAACTTAGCATGGTTGTTGCTTCCCAGGGCGGTAGTCCGTGGGAGAGACGAACTCTTCAACGGTTTAAATACCATGAAAACCAATCAAGCTGTATCTCGATCACTGAAGCGCTCCCAAAAAACTAGCGTAGGACTCGTTCCTGCCAAGCCAAAGCGTCTTTCCAAGCAATGCTGTCAAACGCTCACCAACCAACGACTGCGTTCTCTTCCTCAGTATAATAAGAGCCCTAGGGAATCCAAAGGGCGTTGGAAGGTTCAGGATTGAGCTGACGGCCCAATAGTCGCCTGCTTGAGCAAGGTAATAAACCTTTTCTCCAACCTGGAGAATGAATGCGTCTTTCGCATGATGAGCATCCATTCCCGGTCGATAGATTTCACAGGCAACTCAAAGTCAATGAGTGGATTCTCGAAGCCCTCCGTTTCGAGAATCCACTGTGGCACGAGCCCGACACCGAATCCTGCTCTCGCAAGATTCTTTAGTGTTCCTACGCTTGGAACATCGATCATTCTGAAATCGCTTGCGCCAACATAATCAAACCAGTCTCGCGAGAGTTTATTGGTGATGCTGTCTGAGCCGAATAGAAGAAATCGTTCACCTGAGAGAGCCTCTGCATCCAGAGGAACTTTTCGCGTATTCCAAGGATGTTGAGGTGATGTGATTAGACGGAGAGTGTCCCGAAAAAGAAGGGCTGATTGGACGCCTGAACACACCCCTTTATTGGGATCTGCGATCCCAAGCATGATATCGATGCTTCCATCGTTCAGGCTTTGCGTCAGCTCCTCGGTGTCGCCGATCTTTAGAACAACATTTGCCTCTGGATCCTCTTTGCTAATCGTACCCAATAGTTCTGGTAGAATGAACTCACAGATAGAGTCGGTGCTTCCAAAGCGAAGTGTATTGAGTTCCCCCGAGCGTAATTGCGCCAAGTTTTGGGAAGCACGGCGAAGTTCGCGAATCACTCCGCTTGCGGAGACGAGTAGCGTTTCGCCCTCTTGCGTAAGAGACAGCACTTTGCCACGCCGGTCAAACAAAGTGAATCCGAGGCTCTTCTCGAGCGCCTTAATCGAGTGACTGACAGCCGATTGAAGTTCCCCCAAATTGATGGACACGGTTGAGCAGGTCTGACACAACCATACCCAGACCATGTCAAAGAGAAGAAAGACCT
>JAACDM010000126.1 GCA_009936795.1 Verrucomicrobiaceae bacterium
CGGGCCACACCCTGATAGATGGTGGTGGAATCGAGGAATCGATCCGCAATCACATGGCGACCTTCACTCAGAGCAGGCGCTAGCATCTCATCAACAAGCTGAGCCCGACTTGCGGTGAAGAGGAGGAGTTCTGCTCGTTCCCCGATTTTGGGAGTGTCCGAGGTGCGCTGGAGGATCTTGCGAATATCTTCGCCCAGCAACGTCCCTCCCGGTTCCCGGGTCAGGACGATCTTGTCGCCAAGAGACCGCAAACGTCGCCGCAGCTCTTTGATCTGGGCCGACTTGCCACAGCCGTCAACGCCCTCAAAACTGATGAAGATGCCTCGCTGACTCACGTGCCCAGTGGACGCTGATAGGGGCTCTTTGTCCAAGGGAAATTAGGAAGATTGGAGTGCGCGTTATCCCAGAGCGGGATCTGCTCCGATCGTGCCGCGAAGGGTTTCGAAATAGCCCGTGCCCTCTACTCTAGCAAGTTCTCGACGAGCCTTCTCCAGGCGCTCCTCGATTCCCAAGCGGGCGATCTCGGTCTTGTAGATACCCTGGCTAGCGAAAGTCTGAAGACTATCGATGTGCTTTCGCCAGAGCTGAGCATCAATAGCGATCTTTGATGTCAACCGCTGGCGATACCAATCGCTGTTTATGACCGTTTCGTAGTCGAACAGGGCTCTCAGTTCTGGGCTTTGTACGGTCATGCCATCGCACTCTCCGTGGGCCATGACTGTAAGGAGCGCACGAAGTGGTGGGCAGGCCTCATGGATGGACTGATCTTCGAAATACTCAAGAGCGACACGTTGCTGAGCTTCCACAATGTTGGCGACACCATCGGCGAAGGCATCCATGTCCTGCAACTCGGGGCGGAGCATGTCCTCTGGGAATACTGAAAGCGGATCACTGAAGATTCTTTTAAAGAAGACATCGACAAATTTTGAAGTGATCCGGTATCCCAAGCGGCTGGCCTGCACGGTTTTGCCATCGTGCTGAAAATCCTCACAAATTTCCAGCATGTTGTTCTCAATGAGCCACGCAGGATCTCGCTCTCGGATGTGCATACGCGACCAAACTTCAGGAATGAGCAAGCTGACATCGTGATCAACTCGATACTTCGGACCGACGTAAGCTGCGGCGCTGACATAGCATGGTTGCTTTGAGATGATAAACGCTAACAGAGCGTTGTTTAGATCGGTGATCGGTAGGAGCGCATTGAAAGGTCCTTTCGTGAGCGCTCCCTCAGAGCCGGCGCCCGTGGTCGAAGGGGACTTGCCGGTGAGACTAGCCGTAAAATCCATGAACAGCTCGGGGAGCTCTTGGTAATGGATCGGATTAAAGACGGCCAGAGCGCGGATTCCCTGCTTTGCATTTGGTGGGTTGTTGCGGCGTCCAGGTAGGACAGCATTCACTGGCGCGAGCACAGCCTTACCCGAGGGAATACGCCTATATAAACGCATGCCGATTTCCGCAAGATACTCGCCTTGGTCATCGTGGAGGTCCTGTCTATCTTGGAGATAACGAGGGTTCTTGGATGGTTTGCCCTCTACCAAGCGGGGCTGGTCAGAACTTGCCACAAAGGCAGGGGAATCTGCTTTCACAAAAGCTCTCAAGCGCTTTTTGAGTGGAACCGTGAATTGTCCGAAGCGGATGGTGTTCCCCACCATTTCTTTCGCCTGCGGCCGTGTCAGAGGTTCGTAGTTTGAAAAGAAATTTCCTGAAGACGCGAAATCCATCTCGGTCCCTTTGTCATAGCCGCGATGGATGGCATCGTCAGGACGCTGGAAGAAGCGGAACTCACAGTTCGCGGTGAACTTATAAGAGCCGTCTGGCAGGTCAGGATGAAGGCCATCGGCGTGTGATACGGGTCGCACTGTACTCGCAGTGATGTCGTCCTCACGTTGCAATTTCACCGCAGGGAGGAAATCCTTTCGAAGACTAAATGTCCGCCAAGCGCTTCCTTCGGGATCGAATCCGACACGCAGGTAGCTACTTACCAGGAGCTGGTTTAAGTATTTCAACTCGTAACCTGGCTTGCCATCGATGACATCCACGCTGAAGCGATGGTGCCAGTCATCCCACTCACCCCAATCCGGCTTGTGGAATCGCTTGATGATGAGAACCATCTCAATCACCTCTTTTGGCAACCCGTTCACATAGAGATTGTGTTCGTCAGTGTAATCTTCGTTTGGCGTGAGCAATCGAAGCACCGAGCCCAACGAGCGTTTTGGATCGAGAACGGGACGGCTCTGTTTGGCTGTTTTCCGCGGTTTGGGAAAGCGATCCCAGAAGTTCTTATTCTAGACTGGCTTGACCTGAGCCATCACCTCATCAAATTCAGGGATGATGACAGGCCCAGACGTCATGGCATCGGCTAGGGATTTAGAGATCTCGGATTTCCCGCCGCCGGAGACGGTGCACGGCTTGTGACAGAAAGTTCCTTCCGCTTGAGTGCCGACAAGACGCCAGCGCGTTCCCTCCATCGGTTGCATCATGGAAACCTTGTATCCCGACGGATAGACATAGGCCCGGTTTGGGCGTAGTGTAAGTTCGCTACCTTCCCAGGTTACCTTCTGGAGATGAAGATCGATTTCGGCGGTCTCTGGAACATAGAGGATTTCAGGATACCGTTTGTCGACTGCGTAGCCTTCAGGCTTGGTCTCGATGGCGTCTCCCAAGATCTGTTTCACCTCTGCAAAGGAATGATCCACATCCACTTGCCGACGGTTAAGCTGAAAATACTCGCCGTGGTCGAAGCTAGGGAAAGCGATGGCTCCTCCTGCGTGCTCTTCTTCAGCGTTGCCTAACAGATTTGCGGCATAGCTTATCTGCGTCTTCACTTCCTTCTTACAATAGCCGAAATAGTTGTCGGCGATGATCGTCACCATGATCCCTCGTTTGTCGCGGCAAGTGATCTTAAAGGCGCCTCCGTCATTGTAGAGTTCATCTTCCGATTCCCAGCACATGCCGTCCCGCTTCTGACGCTCCGATGCATCATTGATGTGGGGAAGGCCCACCGCCTTCTTCTTCAACGTAATGAGATGGGGCGCGAGAATAGCGCAGCCGGTGTGGCCAGTCCATTGGTCGGAATCGATAGCCGCGTTATTTTCTGGGAGGAATGGATCACCCGCATTTCCAAAGATCGTTTCGACAAAGTCAAGGTTGCTGACGAGGTTGCCAGGCGCGAAGAGACGCATCTCCATGCTCCGCGAGGGAGCAATCCCAGGAACCTCTGGGATGACCACTGGGCGCAAGAGCAAGCCTAAGAAAGCCTCGGCCCTGTCCTTCTGATTCGAGGTGTAGGGAACCGTCAGCAGGTCACTTGGAGGATTCAATGCGGCCTTTAACAGGTGGGCGAATGTGACCTTTGGAACAGCCTTCTTAGCTGCGGGCACAGGCAGGCCACCTTCGGTCACATGAAAGACGCCCTTTGTTGTGCGTCGGTCTTTAGCGGGGTTGTGAATCACGCCTTGGGCAACCCTGAACGACGACACAATGTCAGACTCAAATTTGTCTTCGTTCGCCGGCAGGCTGAGAAGGCGTGCGATCCCGTGTTTTTCCAGAATAAGCGAATTGCTTGGTACGAGCGGCGATTCCCTCGATATAACGTCGTCTGGCACGCCCGAAAGGTAGTCTTTGAGGAACTCGTGAATTCGTTGATCGACGGGAGCCAGTCTGTCGGACAATAGGCGCATCCTCTCTTGGAAGTTCGCCAGGAGGGATCTTCCCATTTCGAGAAACGGAAAATCATCCTCGTCACCGACAATACTGAACCCTCGCGCCGCTAGCTTAAGGTTGACGTAGTCTTTAATGGTCTGCGTCTCTGCGCTGCCAGGTTCGTAGCCGTGTCCCAGTCCAATGGTCGTCTTCGGATCTTTCATAGAGTATCTTGGTAAGAAGCCACATGACGTGGCTGTCCCTGTCTAGCCAATTCTTTCAAGCAACGTCTGTGCCACTTTGACTCGAATAGATTAGGGAACTGAGGAGTCTACCTGTGCATGCGAGCTTTCATTCACGGCCAAGAAACGTGTATTTGGTTAGGCTCGCTTGCTAGCCTAACCGTTGCCATTTGTCTGCTTGAGCCTTTGGAATGCCGCCCTTCTGCGAAGGACGCGATGAAGAGTCTCCTCCGAGAGTCTCCTCCGCTGGTGGAGATTCAACCGCCCCGTCCTCAGAGTGACATTGCGTGGTGGAAATCCCCGTCTACGTGAGGCGGAAGCTTTGTCCGCATCTGATAGCTAGTTCCTAGAGTGGCTATTATCGTTCGGATGATGCCGTGTCAGCAAGTGGAGATCGTCTTGTGATCAGTTGCATAGGGCGTGGTACAAAGCATTTCCCTTGTCCCACCGGAGCACATCGCCAATATTGTCCGTTACGGTCGTTTGATTCGTCATGGATTTAACTGCCCAACCTCAACCCCTTGCGCTTCAATGACATCCCCGTCTCACCTGGGTAGGCTCTGTCTTCCCGGTATCCTTGCGTCTTTCACACTCCTTCCATGGCAAACTGGCCAGGCGGACGTGATCATCAATGAAATCAGCGCTGCTAGCAGCGAGCGTGTGTTACGCTTTGACGATCAGGATCGGCCGCGGCTAGGAGCCGGGCTGGGCTGGATGGATCCTGGGTTTGATCAGTCCTATTGGAAGACGGGTTCTCAGCCGTTTGGCTTCGGCGCGGGCAAGGCGACGGACTTGCGAGAGGAAATGCAAGGGGTCACGCCTTCGCTCTACCTGCGCAAGACCTTCACCGTGTCGGCGGATGTGGCTGCGCTACGAAAGCACTTCTTGGTGAAGGCGAAATTCGACGACGCCTTTGTTGCCTACGTGAATGGAGTCGAGATTGGGCGCGCGAATCTCGGGCGTGAGAACGGGTTCGTTTATGCCGACCAGACGAGTCTCAATGAAATCTCTAGCTCCGATGCCAATAAGACACACTTGATTGCGGGTCCATGGGCTGACGAAATCTTGGTCGAGGGAGAGAATGTCTTTGCAGTCCAGGTGCACAACACTGTTCCAGAAGCACTCGACGAGGATGAATTGAACGATGATAGGACCTTGCATTTTGAGGCGGAGCTGACGCTTGGTTTGGGTATTTTTCAGGGGGAGCCTTCGACCAAGATTCCTTTTGATAACGATGATTACAGCTACTTTGTGGGAGTGGTGGAACCCTCGGGTGGTCTATTCGATCACGAGTTGATCGGGACGAATGTGTTTAAGAACGGATTCTCCGACTGGATTGAGTTGCATAACAATGGCGCTGAGGCTGTAAGCTTAGCTGGTTGGTCACTCAGTGATGATCGTGATGTGCCAGACATGTGGACCTTTCCTAGGGCTAATCCATTAATTCGCTTAGAGCACTAACTCATTGACTGTCAGTTCACGATGGTGATATATAGCGCTTGCAGATCCAC
>JAACDM010000712.1 GCA_009936795.1 Verrucomicrobiaceae bacterium
CCTAGTCTATGGCAGCGAATCCGCGATCCAATCCATGCGTCCTGGGCCAGAGAATTCTTCATCTTGAGGCTCGCGCTGAGACCCGGAGATTCTATGGTTGCGACCTCATGTTCAGAACGTTGCTTCTCGTCTCCCTCGGGTGGTTCTACTTTCACCCCATCGTTGAAGCTGAGCCCCCACCCTTTAATGATTCCGCGCTGCAAGGCACCCTAGTCGCCCCATTGCCGTACGAGGTGAATCGAGTGTTCGCTGAGCAGACCGTTCGAAATCCCGTCGATTTCATTCCCGAGCCAGGAACCAACAGAATCTTTATCATTCAGGTAAACGGAGACGTCTACGCTTTCGATCCGACAGATGCATCAGCCACACGTCAACGTGTCTCTAGCCTGAGCGACCACGAGGAGAGATTCGGCCAACTGTATGGCATGGCCTTTCATCCAAGCTATGAAACAAACGGCATCGTCTACTTGGCTTATAAGGTTCAAGGGCTACTCGATCCAGAGGGCACGCGCGTGATCGAATGTCAGATGGATCACTCCACCAACCATATTAACCTAAGCGATAGTCGCCTAGTCATCACCTGGCCTCAGGGTGGCCACAATGGTGCCTCGTTGCAGTTTGGCCCCGACGGCTACCTCTACATCTCGGCTGGCGATGCCGACAACCCGAATCCCCCAGATAAACGGAAGGTTGGGCAGGACTGCAGTAATCTGCTCTCCACGGTAATGCGCATCGATGTTGATCGACGCGATCCGGGCCTAGCCTATGCGATCCCTCCGGACAATCCGTTCAATGACCTCGCTGGTGCCCGTCCCGAGATTTGGGCCTTTGGCTTCCGCAATCCCTGGCGGATGTCATTCGATAAAAAGAACGGCGACCTCTGGGTAGGCGACGTGGGTTGGGACATGTGGGAACTCGTCTATCGAGTGCAACGTGGTGCGAACTACGGATGGAGCATCATGGAGGGCCGACAACCTATCAATGTCACTTGGGAACGCGGCCCGGTTCCGATCTCTCCTCCCATCGCAGAACATCCTCACACGGAAGCACGCTCCATCACGGGCGGGTATGTGTATCACGGAGAACGATTTCCCGACCTACGCGGAGCCTACATCTACGGAGACTACGAAACAGGCAAGATCTGGGCACTCTGGCAGGATCAAGGGACACGCAATCGTCTAGAAGAAATTGCCGATTGTGAACTCCGCATCATTTGCTTCGGCCAGACTTGGGATGGGGAAGTCTATATCGTCGACTACGCTGGCGGCATTTATGAGCTCAATCCACGCGATCAAGAAGCAGCGGAAAAGAGTGTGGGGAAATCCTTCCCTGAAAAGCTGAGCGAAACCGGTCTCTTCAACGACGTCGCGTCGCAGACACCTGCAGAAGGGCTCATTTCCTACGACATCGAGCACCCACGCTGGGCCGACAGCCTCGTTTCCAAACGCTGGATCGCGCTGCCGCAGGGCGGGCAGATCAGCAGGCGCGGAAATATAAATATCGCACGAAGCGCCTTTCCAGAAGGCACGTTGTTCATCAAGACACTTAGCACTCCGGTAACCGACCGACCCATTGAAACCCAAGTCTTGCAAAGACGTCAGAGTGCTTGGCGAGCGTTTAGCTACGCTTGGAATGATCAAGGCGACGATGCCTCACTGGTGCCGCAGCAAGGTCAGCAACGCACCATCACCCTGGGTGCAGGCGACAGCGCCCGAGCACAACCTTGGCATGCCGCCGGAGCTTCAGATTGCCGCATCTGTCATAACGACCAAGCAGGCAGTGTGTTAGGATTCAATGAATGGCAGCTTACCTCGGGTACGATCACCGAGTTTCAAGAGATCGGGGTACTACATGAAGAACGGCGACGCCGAGATCAAGCCACGGAACAGTCGGATCCACACCTTGCACGTATCTACCTGGATGTGAACTGCGCCTCATGTCACCGCATGAATGGCGGCGGCTTGGTCCCCATGAATCTCGAGCACGAATTGTCAAATGATAGGATCGCGGCGCTGGGTGAGAAACCACAACGCGGAATCTTTAGTATACCCGGCGCCCAAGTGATCGCACCAGGCCAGCCCGAACGATCCACACTCTACTACCGCATGGCCAAGCTTGGCTCAGGCCGCATGCCCCATCTTGGCTCTAAGGTCGTCGATTCCGAAGGGCTGAGCCTTATTTACGAATGGATCGAAAGCCTTGATCCAGACGCCGACCGGACCTTGGCCGACGACGACGAGGTCCCCAGAGCCATGGTTCGGCTGCATGAACGAGACGACCCGTTAGGCATGGTGGCCCTCGATCAAGCGGTGGGAGATCTCTTGCTCCGCTTCGACGATCACGATGCGCCCACAGCATCCACCTCTAGTCCAGAATCTAAGGGGGACCCAACCGCCATTCTCGCTCTCGAAAGTGATCCTGCACGCGGCGCGGAACTTCTCCTTGGGACTAGAGGAGCCATCTGCCTCACCTGCCATCAAGTGGGCTCTCAAGGCCGAGACTTTGGCCCCGCATTCGATGGCATCGGCAGTCGACGAACCAAAGAGCACCTTTTAGAAAGCCTGCTCCTCCCTTCCGCAGAGATTGAGGCCCCTTACGTTCATTACACCGTGACGACGAATTCTAAAACTGAATCACTTTCCGGATTCATCAGACACCATGATAGGTCAGGCATCCTCCTGCGAGATGCTGCCCTCCAGGAAATCACCTTCCCCATCGCTGACATTGCCACGATGACGGCAAGTGACATTTCCGTAATGCCGCCAGGTCTAGGTCAGGCCTTCAGCGACAACGAGATAGCTGACTTGCTAGCCTATCTTGAAAGTCTTCGTTGATCGCTCAAAAATTGCCGTTTGCACCAAAAGATGGAGATGATATAGGGCCTTACAGAAGGGGGAATCTACCCTCTCTGGTCACCTAACCGCTATAGTCTTTCCACCAGTTATAGCAGCCCAGCTCAATTCTATCTCTCATGCCCAAACAGCCAGTCGTTCTTATCATCCGAGACGGATGGGGTGACAATCCCGGCGGCGATGCCACCGCCAAGAAAGATGGCAATGCTGCCATCCTCGCCGACACACCTTTCCACGATGAGGTCCTTTTCAAGGACTACCCATATGGGCATCTCAGCGCCAGTGGTCTAGACGTCGGGCTGCCTGCGGGACAAATGGGCAACTCTGAAGTCGGTCACCTCAATCTCGGGGCCGGACGCGTGGTCTATCAAGATCTGACGCGGATTAATCGAGACATCGAGAACGGCGACCTAGCCAAGAATACGGTCTTGCAAATCGCCCTGCGCAAAGCGCGGGGTCGCCGACTTCATCTGATCGGACTCGTCTCAGATGGCGGCGTCCACAGCCATCAAGACCACCTCATCAAACTTGCTGAGATCGCCAAGGAAGCGCAGGTCGATGACATCATGGTCCACGCGATCACAGACGGTCGTGACACCTCACCCACGAGCGGCGAGAAGTTTTTAGGAGAATGCGAAGATCGCCTCTCCAAGCATGGAGCGCGCATTGCCACTGTTGTGGGCCGCTACTTCGCGATGGATCGCGACACACGCTGGGATCGGACCAAACTAGGCTGGGACGCGATCGTCCTGGGCCGCGGTGAGGAGAAAGAGGTCCTGCCTTCCGAAGCCGTTGCTGAGAAGTATAGCCAAGACAAAACAGACGAATTCATGCCCGCCATGGTCTTTGGCAATGCCAACGAACAGCGCGTCAATGATGGCGACGTCGTCCTCTTCTTCAACTACCGCGCCGATCGCGCACGCCAACTCTCTGTCGCCTTTCTCGAAGAAGATTTCGACGGTTTTGACCGCGAAGTTTGCCCTGAAATCTACTATATCACTCTGACAGAATACGATGCCACCTACGACTGCCCGGTGATCTTCGCTCCAGAAACGCTCCCGAATGTACTCGGAGAAGTGGTATCGCAAGCAGGCCTCAAACAGCTGCGCATCGCCGAATCTGAAAAGTATCCCCACGTCACCTACTTCTTCAACGGGGGTTTGGAGAAACCTTGTGAAGGTGAGAACCGCATCATCGTCAACTCGCCCGACGTTGCTACGTACGATCTTCAGCCAGAAATGAGCACGGATGGGGTGATCGAGAAAGTTCTTGAGAATCTACCTAACAATGATCTAGTAATTCTCAATTTCGCCAACCCCGATATGGTCGGCCACACCGGCTCTGTCAAAGCCGCTATCAAGGCGGTTGAGACAATCGACGAGGCAGTGAAGCAAGTCGTGAAAAAGACTCTGGAACTCGGTGGCAAACTCCTCATCACGGCAGATCATGGCAATTGCGAGGTCATGATCAAGCCAGACAGTTCGCCACACACCGCGCACACCACCTTTCTCGTTCACATGTTTTATGTCGCTGAGGACGCACAGGACTGCTGGGTCAAAGACGGCATTCTCGCCGATGTCGCCCCCACCCTTCTCGCTCTGCTCGGCATCGAGAAGCCCGATGAGATGACAGGCACGTCGCTCGTAGTACCCAAGGTGAAGAAAGCCTGAGCTTTGGGGACATTGGCCCGCTGCTACCAGTTCAACACTGCCCGTGGATACCTAAAACGGCTTGTCTTCGGAGTCTCCGGCCCACGCCTAAATCGGCAGACCTCCACCACTAAATTCTGAGCACTGCTCGGTCACTAGAAAACGGTTTGAATGTGTACGTTGCTAGATCATCGCATCGGTAGGGGAAATGCTAAAAAGATGGAATTTTAGAGAAAATTACAGAATTTCCAGATTCTACAGAGGCGAGTAAGAATGCTGATCCAATCATTCCTTCCATCCCATTCCCCTCTGTTCATTCACCTAATTCTATCTAGAGGCTGAGAATATGGGCGCTTGAAGCGACGCTCAGTAACGAC
>JAACDM010000127.1 GCA_009936795.1 Verrucomicrobiaceae bacterium
ATAGGACGGGCAAGGAGGCGTCTTCCAAAAATACTAATCCTTACTGACAATCTCCAAGGTCTCGAAAATCAAACCCGCCTCCTGGAGCAAGACCAACCGGGACAAGATGAAAGAACTGGTCAATGAGAGAGTCTCCGCCGCGGATAATTAGAAAGGTCTTACCCGCCTTTAGAGCATCGCCAAAGTTCACTTCCAGAGTACCGTCAAGGGTGGCCGTCCTTCCGACATCTTAAGAAGTAAACGATCCCGGTCCAACGACGCCCATTTCAAAAATGGCACCCGCCGCCTAACAATTCGAGGAGCATGGTTTTGACATGCCTTAGTCTCCTTGAGACTTGAGATTGACCAAAGTGCCTCATCGGAAAACGTGCCACTCTCTGGCCGCTGCCGGGTGAACGCTACGGATCGAATGTCTTCTGCTTGGCTGCAGGCCACCATGTGGAGTGACCCAAGAATCAGTCTGCGAAGAGAGGTGAATTGATTCGACTCCATAGCAGGAAACAACGAGTCGATGCCGAAGGATGGCAAATCTCACCGATCCAATCAAGCTTGGGCGACACCGTTGATTATGCTTCCCTACGACCTCCTCGAGATCTAAATAAGAGGCATGCCAATGGTGCCTTTTATCGCTGTGGGATGCCTCGGATAGCGATTACCTCATTCAAACATTCTGGGTTAAGCCCCCGATCTATGAACCTCTACCAGCCCTGCTTTATTGCGGCATTGGGAGTCGTATTAGGTTTGATCGGAGGGAGTCCCGCTTGAAAACTAACAATCCCCCATCTTTTGAGTCGCAGCTTTTGACACCTAATTTTCAATTGTTTCTCGACTTCGAAGAGAATGCCACTGTCAAGAATCCTAACGCACCGCTATTCTCCATCGCGGGAGCGTGTATGGGTTGAGCTTTGCGGAGAGCACGCTCTTCAGTGTGGAACTTGAGAATAGTATCACTGTCGAGTACTTTGATCACCGTCCCGGTGGTGGGGACCGCCTTGGGTTCTCGGGTAATAGCGGTACCGATTGGATTCCCGGCTGTTGAAGCTTTGGCAACGGTTGATGATCAAATCTATGGGGTAAGCGTAGATTTCGCGGCACACCAAACGTCTCTCATCACGAGCAGCGCGGGAACCAAAGTAAGAGAAGTTAGCATTGACGCCATTGTGGTGGGCATGGCCTATGACCGACGCAATCAGATCTTGTAGAGAGCGGCCATACCGTTCGCGGGCCAAGACGGCAACAACTTCATCACAATCGACCCTGCGGCTGGAGCCACCGCGATCGTTGGGAACATGCAGGCTCCCATTCAATTGCTCTCGTGAACACCAGACGGTTTATTCGGAGCCTATGATCAACTCTATCAAATTGATACAACAACGGCAACAATCGCGTTCTTAGGTTCGACGAATTTCACGGACGGTGAGGGCGTCGATCCCACCTTGTTCAACGGCATCTATGCAATGTCAGCCTTCCCAGACGAACCCCTAGACGAGATCGTCGTCAAAGGCTCAGATCTCGCGATCGCCAGTATCGTGAGGTCGGGTGCGGAAGCGGTCACCCTGCTATGGAGTTCGGAGGTGACAAGCACATACACGATTCAGAGGAGCCAGCCCCCTAGCCTCTGGCGACTGGCAAATCTTGGAGACCGACATCCCAGGTCAAGCTATGGAAATGAGCCGCACTCTTTCTGGGCTCAGCGAAAGTGCCTACTATCTCCGTATGGCGACGCAATGATCTCAACTTGAGGCTCGTCTCGAAGAACCCGATCTATCAAGATCGGAACATGAAATCACTACGCTGGATCTTGGGACTATCCTCTGTGATAGCCCTCACCTTTGCTGAGGCGGCTAAGACCCCCAACGTGCTTTTTATCCTCGTCGATGACATGGGCTACGGGGATTTATCCTGTTATGGGGCTCCAGATGTGAAAACACCTCGCATTGACGAGTTGGCCGAAAAAGGCATCCGATTCACCCAGTACTATGCCAATGGAGCGGAGTGCACGCCAACGCGAACGGCCTTGCTCACGGGGCGCTACCCGCAACGTGTCAAGGGAATGGAATGCGCCTTGGGCACAGGCAATGTCGGCCGCTATGATGACGCTATCGCTCTGGCCGAGAAGCATCAATTAGGCTTGCCTCCCTCGGAAGCTATCTTGCCGCAAATTTTCAAAGAGGCAGGTTATGCCACCGGCATCTTCGGCAAATGGCACCTAGGCTACGAGCCGCAGTTCCATCCCAGGCACTATGGCTTCGACCGCTTCTTCGGTGTGCTCGGAGGGAACTGCCATTACTTCACCCACCGCGAGCTTTCGGACATTTCCGTACTCTACCGTGATGATAACCCCGTGGAAGAGAAGGGCTATATGACCCACTTGATCACTAAGGAGGCATTGTCATTTCTCGACGAACACGAAGCGAATCCCTTCTTCCTGTATGTGCCATACACCACACCGCACTTTCCTTTTCAAACGCCAGAGGATGCGGAGAAGAACTTCAGCAGCGACAATTGGTCGAAAGGAACGCGTGAAAGCTATGTGGGCATGCTAGAAGACATGGATTATAGTGTGGGCCAATTGCTAGATCGACTTGAGAAACACGATCTAACGAAGAACACTCTGGTCATCTTTGGATCCGACCACGGCGGGATGGGACCAAGTCGAAATGCGCCATTCCGAGGCTCCAAAGGCGGGTTGTTTGAAGGAGGGATTCGAACGGCGATGATTGCGAGTTGGCCCGGAGAATTGCCCGAGCGCACAGTGTCCTCACAGCCCTGTGTGACGTTCGATTTCACCTATTCGTTGGCACGTATCGCAGGACTGACCGATGAAGGTTCGAAGCGCCTTGATGGCATGAACATTCTCGACCACGTGATAGACAATTATCCTGACAAACCACGCACGCTATTCTGGCGGGCCAAGCGTGGCAGTCGCACGTGGAAGGCCGTTCGTAAAGGTGATTGGAAATACATTCACAAAGTTCAGGACGGGAAGACAGAAGAATGGTATTTCAACATCAAGACAGATCCGGAAGAAGCTCAGAACCAACTTGGTGCTGAAGAGACACCAGCAGACGAGTTGTCTCAGCAGTTGGCGATTTGGGAGAAAGAGATGAGCGCCCAACCCGAATAGACCTAATCCAATGCCCCAACCGCTCTTGAACCTAGCGTCAGTAATCTTAGTCCACTTATGAAATTCATCATCCTACCGACCATTCTCACGTCAGCCATGTCCCTGCTGGTCTTAGCCGAAGAGCCTATACGGGTTGGTATCATCGGTCTCGACACGTCCCATGTCGTTGCTTTCACCAAGACCATGAACGACCCGAAGGCCAAAGGCCACGTTCCCGGCGCAAAAGTGATCGCGGCTTATAAAGGCGGCAGCCCTGACATTAAATCAAGCATCTCGCGCGTCGATGGGTACACCAAGACGCTGCAAGAAGACTATGCCGTCGAGATCTACGATAGCATCGAAGAACTCTGCCAAAACGTTGATGCGGTAATGCTAGAAAGCGTTGATGGCCGACCCCACCTTGCCCAAGCCCGGCCCGTCATCGCCGCCAAGAAGCCACTCTACATCGACAAACCCATGGCTGCTACGCTCGCCGATGTGCTCGAAATCTTTCGTCTAGCGAAAGAAGCCGACGTTCCGATCTTCTCTTCCTCGTCCTTACGTTATGCAAAGTCCACCCAGGCCGTCCGCGCTGGGTCTATCGGTAAAGTCACCCACGCCATCGCTTCCAGCCCAGCAAAGACCGAAGAACATCATCCGGATCTCTACTGGTATGGAGTGCATGGATGTGAAGCCCTCTTCACCGTCATGGGCACCGGCTGTGAAAGCGTCATCCGCCGACAAACCGAAGACGGCCTCATCGAAGTCGAAGGCACCTGGGCCGGTGGCCGCACCGGTATCTTCCGGGAAGGCAAAGGCTACTCCGGCCTCGCCAAAGGAGACAAAGGCGAAGCCCAAATCGGCAACTTTGATGGCTACGAACCCCTCGTTGCCGAGATCATCGAGTTCTTCCAAACCAAGCGAGCGCCTATCCCCGCCAAAGAAACTATCGAACTCTTCGCCTTCATGGAGGCCGCCGACGAAAGCAAACGCCAGGGTGGCAAACCTGTCAGGCTCACCGATGTCATCAAAAAGAGAAAGTAGTAGATAGCAGCATAGAGAAATCAGGGACGCTGCATTCCAAACCTTTGATACTCCGGTGATCAACGCTGACGGAGACAATGGTTTTCGAGCCGCACTGAACGATAGCGACACAAACACGGCACCAGAGTTCTTTGTGCGCAAGTTCACTGCGAACCCCTATGCATCGCGACTCGCCGCAGCGGAACTCATCTTGGAGGATACGTCCCAGCATAACGTTGTAATTAAGCCTACCACGGCAGTGATCAACTGTCATGGTACGGAAGATCCTGGCATCTTCGGATCGGACAGGGCCTTTCCGAGCAGGACGATCAATGTACGGGACCTAGGTATTGTGGCCGAAGCCACGGGCATCATTACGATACACCAAGCCGCAGACTGGACATTTGGTGTCTACTGCAACGATAGCTTCGGCCTGACCATCGGTGATTTTTCCCTGAGCTTAGCCGCGACACGTGCTTCAGCCATCACGCTTGGCACTTGTAACATTATTGCTAGTTAAGGTTACCCCCTACGGCTCGTCTTCTTCCAAGCATTGCATGGAGCGACGGTCGAGCTTGCGGCCATGCAAGGAACACAGACGACCTAAGATAACACATTCTCCTTAGGGCTAATCCATTAATTCGCTTAGAGCACTAACTCATTGACTGTCAGTTCACGATGGTGATATATAGCGCTTGCAGATCCAC
>JAACDM010000713.1 GCA_009936795.1 Verrucomicrobiaceae bacterium
CTTGCCCTGTGGGCTGAAATCAACTTCAGGGGACACCAAGCCTCCCGAAGTCGGTTGAAACCATCCAGCAAACTTGACGGAAAGCCAGAAATATCGGGAATATCAAGCGCAGAATTGTACCATTGTATGCTTAGGCCCCTATCCCAATGGCCTAGCGGTGCATACAATCCAGAACGGATCTCAGCTGAGCCCGCATCATTGTGCTAAAATGGTGATCCTGAGACTGAACGGCACACTGCCCATCTGGTAACCACACCTTCGCGTCTGTTTGTGTTTATTCGTGGTTTCTGTATGGTTATCCTATGAAGCGATTCCTTATGGTGGCTATGGTTGGTTCGCTGGGAGCAGTCGAACCCAAGAAGACTCGTGATGAAATGGTCCATGACGACCGTGCCGCTCTCGCTGAGAACGAGGCCTGGGTTTACAACGATCTTGTGAAGGGATTTGCGGAGGCGGAGAAGACGAAGAAGCCGCTCATGGTGATTCACCGCTGCATCCCATGACATGCGTGTGCTTCTTTTGACCAGCAGTTGGTTGGTCACGATCCGAAGGTTCGAGAGTTGATGCGTCAGTTTGTGGGTGTGCGGGTGATTCAGGCGAATGCCATGGATCTCTCTTTGTTTCAGTTCGACTATGACATGTCCTTTGCCGTGCATTTCCTTAATGCAGATCGCACCGTTTATGCGCGGTACGGTTCGCGGAGAGGAAATGAAGAAGAAGCGGATGACGAGATGTCTTTGGAAGGCTTAGCCGAAACGATGAACGGCGTCCTCGCATTTCATGCAGCCTATCCAGCAAACAAGGGCACCCTGGTGGGGAAACAGCCCAAGGTAGACGTAAGCTTCCCGGTGCCGGAAAAGCACCCACTCTTAAAGAAATATAAGTCTAAGTTAGACTATGAAGGCAAAGTCGCAGGGAGTTGTATTCATTGTCACCAGATCCGCGATACGTCGCGACGGGCGTTGCGAGATTCTGGTGACATCTTGCCTCACAAGCTCCTCACTCCGTATCCTATGCCATCCGTGTTGGGCATCGAAATGGATCCGAAGACTGCTGCAACTGTGAGGGAAGTGGCTCCCAAATCGCTTGCGGCTAAGGCAGGGCTTGCCGTGGGGGATGTTGTTGTGCAAATGTGTAATCAACCTATACTTTCCCTAGCAGACATGCAGTGGGTACTCCATCATACCTCGAAAGCTGGAGCGCTTACTTTGAAAGTAAGCCGTGGTGGCGCAGCGAAAGACGTGATTTTAACACTTGCGGAGGACTGGGATCAAATTTCTGACATCGGATGGCGTGTCTCGACATGGGACCTCCGCCGCATGGGGTTGGGGGGCATGCGCTTGGTCGAACTTTCCCAAGGCGAACGCAAGTCACTAGGGATTATGGCAGGAAAGCTTGGCTTGCGAGCAAAGAACGTCGGCCAGTATGGCGATCACGCTGTGGCGAAGAAGGCCGGTATGAAGATCGGTGATGTGATCACCTCCTTTGCCGGTCTCGATGATGCGATGTCAGAAGGCGCCTTGCTTAAGGCAGTGTTAGGAAAGTGCAGGCGAGGCGAAAAAATACTGCTTACTTACTTGCGAGACGGCAAGGAGAAGACAGCGGAGATTCGATTGCAGTAAGCCAACCGGGATTCGGCTACGGCCTACTCACGGACATCGAGTTCTGTGCAAACGCGTTTAACGAAGCGTAGAAGCAGAGGATGTGCTGGGTCTGCCATTTGTCCATGATTGTAGCCGTCGAGTTCGTGTAGAACGGCGTCAGGGTGCTCGACGACTTGGAGCATGCGCCAGAAATAAGCGTTCTCTTCATACCGCCCTAACATCTCAAGCTCTCGATCGCCGGTTACTAAGAGCGTGGGTGGAGCATCCTTGCGTACATGAAAGAGAGGCGCAAGATCGTCGATGATCGGCTGTTTCCCATCGATACCGCGCTCTGCCCTGACCGTGAAATGGGTGATGGTATGACCGCTATAAGGGATCAGGCCAGCAAGATCGTCGGCATCGACCCCGTGCTTGACCAGCCAGCGCTTGTCGTAGCCGATCATGCTGGTCAGATAGCCACCGGCAGAGTGGCCACTGACAAACACTCGCTTTGGATCGCCGCCGTACTCGGCAATGTGGGTGAGCGTCCAGGCTACAGAGGCGGCGGCATCCTCAATGTAGGTTGGGGCGCTAACCTGCGGGTGGAGCCGGTAGTTCACTGCGACCACAGCTAGACCTTTCTTTTGAAGGCCCGTAGGTACTGAGCGGGACCCCGCTTTCAACCCTCCTCCATGAAACCAAACCACGGTTGGGAAATCTTTTAGCCCGATGGGATGCACCAGATCCAGGCGGCAACGCTCCTTGGTGTAGTCGGAGAGTTGGTCACCTGAACGGTACGAGATGTCTCTTATCTCGGCATAGGTGCCCAGTTGTTTCGGCTCGTCTGCCCAAATCAGCGTGTAGGTGAGGAGTAAGATAGTGTGGATGGACAGCCGATGCATGCTTCAGGAAAGGTGCTGAGTTCGGCCGTGTCTAGGCCAAGTGGGCAGCGGAGGTTGAGTGTAGCGGCTCTATTATGGAAATTACTTTAATTGATATTTAATTCTTGAAAATATTTAAAAGGCACGAAATATAATTCATCGATTCCGGAGTGGAGATAGTCAAAATTAATTCTAATTGATATCAATAATATGATAATGTATAAAAAGCCTGCGCTTGATTAATGCTTTGATAACTTTTAGAAGTTATTTCAATTTCCACACTGAAACAAAGACCCCTTCATCATGACAAGTAAGCACTCAGGAGCATTGATCTCCCTTAGTAGCCTAGTTGCATGCCTCGTTTCGGTAGGCTTCGTGGGTTGTTCTCTCGAGTCGAATGACATCGGGCAACCGACTTCTTCTGAGCAGACCTACGTCCGAGCGAATCCGCGAGCGACAACACGCGCTACCGTGCCCCGCATCGTTAAGGCTCGCAGAGCGGCAGCCTTTCCAAAGGCCACTCCGATTCTCGAAAAGCTCAATCCCAAAGTCGTCAAGGCGAAACCAGTCGTAAAGCTGGCCTCAAAAGCGAACTATCAAGGATATGCGGTCGCCTACTCCAGGCCTCATGCGGTGGTTCAGGACTCCTCGATTATTCCCTTTGCGCTACAATCGAAGAAGCCAAAGGAACTGAAGCGCTTTACCCTGCCGTTCTTCAACAAGGCGAAATCGAAACCGAAGACGATCGAATCCGAGGCGAGCCGATTGGAGCGTCTTGCCAATGCCCGCTCCTCCGTCCGCGTTCGGACCACTGCTTATACCCACAACGAGTGGGATCACGTGAAATACGGCCGAAAGTCGGCGCTTGGGACGCGTCTCCGCTTCGGCAGCGTTCGCAGCGCTGCTGCTGATTGGTCACGTTATCCAGTGGGAACGCAGTTCCGCATCAAGGACCAGCCTGGAATTCTTTATGAAGTGGATGACTATGGCGGAGCCCTCGTTGGCACCGGCACTATCGATCTCTACAAGCCCACATTCTCAGCTATGAACCGCTGGGGAGTGCGCCACGTCGATATCGAAGTGGTCAAATGGGGCTCTTTTGCCAAGAGCTTGAAGGTTTTGAAGCCGCGGACGAAATGGTCACACATTCGCAGCATGATCGCTTCGATTCAGAAAAAGGGCGCTACCGAGGAGTCTCGCCTTACCTCACTCTTGATGGTGCACGGACCAAAGGAGAGCTAAGGAAGATCGTCAGTCGTTCCTGAAACCGATCCGGCGAGCCAGACTAGGCTTA
>JAACDM010000128.1 GCA_009936795.1 Verrucomicrobiaceae bacterium
GAGGAACGGATTCGAGCTCATGGTTTTCCGTTATCATCGCCAATTGAATCCTCTTCGTTGAAAGAGCTGCCGTCCGCCAACCCTCGCATACTCTACCTTCCGACGACCACGACTGGCCATGTAAAAGCCACGCTCGCTGAGCTGCTTCCTTGGTGTCAAACCCACAAAGCATCCCTGACCATCGTCCTTGGCTCGCACGAGAAACGACTGAGCGTTGTCGTCCGCAAAGCAACCGACGGCCTTGAGAAGGTCACCGTTTATGGCTGGCGCAAAGATGTTTCGAAACTGATGCACGAGCATCACCTCACACTAACCACAGCCGGCGGCGCCACGGTAAGCGAAACATTAGGCGCCCAGTGTCCTACACTGCTGAACTACGTCGTGCCTGGCCAGGAAGAAGGCAATGCTGAGCTTCTCAAGCGCAGTGACTGTGGACGTCGCATCAACGATTCAAGCGAGCTGCCCACCGCTCTCTCAGAGATCCTCGTCAATGACCAAGCCGCGGTTTGGCATCGCTATCGAGCAAACTTGAAAGCGATGAACCGCGCTGAAGCTTCTGAGAATATCGTCAGGGACATCCTAAAACTCTAGCAGTTACCTTGTATCGTCCGACACCCCTGGCTTCAGGTGCCGCAGGCAGTTGAGCCAAATGATGGCAAAGCCAGCTGCAGTAATGGCAGTGCACAAGAACCCGGCGACAGGCTTGAGCAAGACAAAGTAGCCGATGGCAAACGTCGCGCCATAAATGAACAGCATGCCTCCAATGAAGTTCAGGAAGAGGCCTCGAGACACCGGCTCAACATTGGGATTATCCTCGCGATAGCTCCCCCAGAACCCACCTGGCTGAACCCGTTTGTAAAAAGCTCTCAACCTCTCCTCCGGTTCCGGAGCCGTCAGGAATGTCGCCGTTAGCCAGGCGATGAGGCAGATCGGAACGATGATCAGCAGTTGCAAATGGAAGGCCCACTCGATCCCAAAGAACTTTGGTAGGGTCTCGAAGAGAGAATAGGTCACTTCAGGGTCAGGATTATTCGCCGTCTGCACGTAAGCGACAATGTGGAAAACGGTGGCGATAATAAATGACGTGGCCAGCGCCGTGATCTCTGACCAGGCATTCACTCGCCACCAAAACCAGCGGAGGATCAATACGAGGCCAATACCCGCACCCATTGCCCACACGTAAGACCAAGCTTTACCAACCACCGCAACGCCGCCAAAGAGGGCCGCAGAAAGAACCATTAACCCCACGGTGATGAGACGACCCACAAACACATAATGACGTGGCTCTCGATCGCGGACCCAGAATCGCTTGTAGATGTCATTCACCAAATAAGACGAGCCCCAGTTGAGGTGACTATCTATAGTCGACATGAACGCCGCGAGAAAGCTGACGATGAGCAGACCCTTCAAACCAGACCCGAGCACCTCTTGCATGACCAGCGGATAACCCGCTTTATCGCCAAGGAGTTGGCCTCCAGGATCCTCAAAGTCGACAAGGTCGGGAAACATCACCAGGGAAGCAATGGCCACGATGATCCAAGGCCAAACCCGGATAGCACTATCCGCCAATTTATACCAAAGCGTGCCTAACAGAGCGTGACGCTCATCTTTCGCCGACATCATCCGTTGAATGATGTATCCGCTCCCATCCGTCCCATGATGGTTCCAGGGCATGATGAGAAGATAGACGAGAACGATGAAGAAAGGAGACGTAAGGAAAGCCTCCAAACCAGGTTCATCCGTTGGTGGGGGAAACATCTGTAAGGTTGTCTCGTTCGCCGGGGGTAGCTCGCGGATAGCTTCCTGTAATTGTTGCGCTTCCGCATTATCCGTAAGATCCACGCCAGAAGCCTCAAGCGCTTCTAACTGTTCTACTAGCGGAGCTCGCTCAATCACCGCCGCCTCCAACTTCTCCAGCAAGGCCGACATACCGCCCACGTGTTGCACTGCTAGAAACGCGAGAATAATCGCCCCAATCATCGCAATTCCAAACTGAACGACATCCGTCACGACAACGCCCCAGAACCCTGATAGTAGCGAATAGACAAGCGCAATGACGACCAAGCCCCACATCGCCGTGTTCTGTTCGATGCCCATAGTGACCGCAAGCACGGAACTCATACTCCCAAGAACCCATCCCATCACGATGAGGTTAAAGATGATGCCGAAGTGCACTGCCTTGTAAGCCCGTAGGAAAGCCGCCGGTTTGCCGGAATAACGAATCTCAAGAATCTCATTGTCTGTTAGGACGCCAGATCGCCGCCAAAGACGTGCGAAGAGAAAGATTCCAAGCAAGGTGCTGAGGCCCCAGTTCCACCAAAACCAATTTTTCCAAATCCCGCCATCACGCAGGTATTCTGTGATCACGAGCGGCGTGTCAGCGGCAAATGTGGTTGCCACCATCGAGGTACCCAGCACCCACCACGGAAGCGTCCGCCCGGCCAAATAGTACTCCTCGGAACTCCTACTCGCCCGTTTGGCATAGTAAGCGCCCACGCCAAGGGCGAAGAGCAGGTAGGCGATGATGATAGACCAATCGAAGAGGCTGAGACTCACGGGTGCGAACCTAGCGACGATCAGCAATTCTTTGCAATCATTGACGCTTTCTTCGGGCGAACTGAAAGACTGCATGATACTATCCGTAATAACCATAGCGACTAACCTTGGTAGCTCATGAATTACCTCCCCATCTCAATCCTGACGCTCATCTTAGCGTCTAGCTGCAGCCATAATACGGCCTCGAAAGTCCCCATGCGCTCTCCAGACACCATGGTGGTGCTTCATGCCCCCACTCTTGCCTCCAGCTTTCATTTCAAAAACGAGGCCATGCGTCTTTCGAATGACTTCCGTCGGAAGCATGGGCTACCTGCACTTCGCCACAACTCGAAGCTGGAGACTGCCGCTCAAAAGCACTCTTCCGTGATGGCAAAACACGGCTACCTCGGTCACCACCAGCCCGGCAACTCCAGCCGCCCTATGAAGCGTACAGAGAAGGCTGGCTATAAACCTTACATCGTAGCTGAAAACGTCTTCGGACCTAACATGCGCATGTCTGCAATCGATCACGCAACCCTGACTCCCAAGCGCGCCGTCGACGGCTGGATTGGTAGCGCCGGACACCGGCGCTACCTGCTCGATCCTCGTGTCAAAGAAGTCGGCTATGGCTATGTCGATGGGTTCTGGACCCAGCTCCTCGCAGCCCCTGACAAATACAGCTCAAGGCCAGCCGGACCATCGAAGCCAAGACGCAAACGAGTCAGTCCGATGCGCAAGCCCGCTCCCGTGCCTTTCAACTATCGGAATCTCTAAACGATAGTCTCTAGAGTCTGCGGGGTTGACTCCCATGGAAGTGGCCGGTCTGGTCCGCTATCCACCACCTCGCAGCCCTCTTATGAACCTTGAAAATGCCGCTCTCATCGTCGTCGACATGCAGCGGTATTATCTAGAATCGTCCTCCGCCTTCGCGCAGTTCCACACGGATAAGGAACCAGGTTGTCTCGATTACATCCATCAGCGTTGTTTGGAAACCGTCATTCCTAACATTTCAAAACTCATCAGCAGGTTTGAGTCTGCAGGACTTCCGATCCTCTTCCTCCGCCTGTGTGGAGATGCCGAAGACCGATCTGATCTCCAGCGAACCTTCTCTAAGGTTCATCACCAAGCGGCGGAGCGGGGATATCCCGGTCTCTATCCTCTCCGGAGTGAACCGCATTCCGAGGTGATCTCCCAATTCTCTTCAGCCGACACCGAGCGCACGTTCTGCAAGACGACCTACAGCGCGTTCACCTCAGCTCCTAGCTTTGACGCCCGCTTGCAATCGCTTGGCTGCCAAACCCTCATCTTCACCGGCTTGGCCACAAGCCAATGCGTCGAAACCACGGCCCGCGACGCGGCCGATCGAGACTATCAGATCATTCACGTCGAGAACGCCCAAGCCGACTACTCCGAGACGACTCACCGTGCCTCTCTCTACAGCTCCCAAGGAGTCTGCGGAGGCCAAATCCTCGACACCGGAGATGTTCTGGGCGCTCTAGCACACAACGATAGCAATTAGCCGCCTCTACTTCCCCCACTGCTTGTCTGCAAAGTCCATGAACACCGTCCAATCGGCAATGCCGATTCCATGTTTCCCCGGGCGGATGTGATAGCCAACGGTTTGATTGAGCAACGCATTCTCACTTGGCATATCAGCGTCCTGCAACGCCGTGCTTCCTAACCAATCGTACACTTTCGAGGCCTCTTTAGCCGCCAGAAATTCTCCTTCTGGATCTGCCCAATCATCACCCGTCGCACTACAAATCAGCAACGGGCGCGGAGCCACTGCTGCGAGCAACGTGTGCTGATCTATCGGCAGGAAGTCCTCGCGATCATTAAACTGCTTGAAGGCACCGTTGAACCAGTGCGGGAAGTTAGTATTGATGACTTTGACAGTCTCCCCATGGCGTCGACGGGAGATGGCCGCCCCTCCGCAGCCAGATTGATTGCTGACAACGAGCGAGAACCGTTCGTCGAAAGCCCCTGCCACCAGAGCTGTCTTGCCATTGCGCGAGTGACCCATCACCGCGATTCGTTCCGCATCAATGACCGATAATTGCACCAGATAATCGGCAGCACGTGACAGCCCGTAGGCCCATGCACGCAAACCTGCCCAGGCATGATCCGCCTGTCCCTCTTCAAGGCTATCCGTCAAGTGAGGCTGAATACCAATACTAGGATCATGATAGTCGGGATCAATATCTCCATGATAAACCGTGCCCACTGCATAGCCGCGATCGATGATCGCCTCGAAAGGCCAGCGATCAGCCTCAGTACCCCGCGAAGCCGGCGTTGCTCGATTGTCTTCTACCCCATCGCCACGTCCGGGCACCCAACTCGACGTCATCGTCACTTCAGGATCGCTCGTCGTGGTATGATTGCCATGAAAGTTGAGCCCCAGAAAGACTGGCACCGACTTAGTCACAGCGTTAGGAGTGTAAAGCAGAAGGTCAAACGTCGGCGTGCCCTCGGGGCCAAAATGCACACGTACCTCGCGCTTCGTCGCCTTGCCTCCAAGAGCGCGACGATCCTCCCGCAGTTCCTGAAACCTCAACCTCGTTGGCACGGCCGGCGCGAAACCATATTCATAAAAGGCCAGCTTCTCGAGAAGCTGAGCGCGCACATGCGGCCATTCACTCGTCTCCACCCCTTCTGAATCTATCAGTGTAGGCAAGGCCTTCTCTTCCGACAATTCAGCCAACGGCACAAGGGCACCTTGAGCGCGCTTGATCTGTGCCGTCACAGGAAGCTGCCTCACGATCTGCCTAACCACTTCGCCTGCCAGCACTACAGAACCTTCCGGTGTGAAGTGAACGTCCTTGGAACGCTGAATCGCCTCTTGCCGCTCAAGAGCAAAGCCATAAAGATCATTGATAGGTATTCCTTTGGCCCGCATCAGAGAAGATGCCCGGGCGTTGTAGCGTCCGGCATCTGCAGGCAGCCTCCCCGCAGCCCCTACGGGAATCGGCGTGGTCGCACACCAGATCAACGCTGCCTCCGTCTTCTCCAATCGCTCCACCAACTCCCGTAGATTCCGAGCGTAGTCCTCCACTGGAACCATGATTTCCCCTTCTTCGACCGGCACTTTCTTCCCGTTGTGACGCGGCTCCGAACCTGACTCGATGTACTTCAGGTCATGCAGGCCCCAGTTGAAATGGATCACATCCCAAGGCTTCTCGCGTAACCATTCCTCCAAATGGTCCAGTCCTCGCAACGTCGGGCCACAATTCGTCGGTGGTCGATGAACATTCGCCACCCCAGCCAGTTTCTCACGCACTGCCAACGTGTAGCCAATCGAAATAGAATCACCAATCAGCAAGGCTCGTGGCAACCCAGGCGTATCCTCGATTGGATCCAGAGGCTTTGGTCTGGTATTCTGTGAAAGCGCTATACTTGTCATGCTCAGAAAGAGTAAGATCGTCCGCATCCCTCGTTCTCCCCCTTTCCACCGAGAAAGGCAAGCCCGGTCCGCCTGGGATAAGGCGTGACCTACGCCGCCATCTGGCCTACCTCTTCTGCATGACAAAGAGACTCGTAAATCTTCTCACTCTCCTCCTGCTGCCACTAATCGCCACGGCTCAGGAAAAACCTAATGTGTTGCTCATCATCTCGGACGATCAATCCTGGACTGACTACAGTTTTATGGGGCATCCCCAAATCGAAACACCCCATCTCGATAAGCTTGCCGCCGAGTCCCTCACCTACACCCGTGGGTATGTCACCAGCCCACTCTGCCGCCCCTCGCTCGCCTCAATTCTAACAGGTCTGCATACGCACAAACACGGCATCACAGGCAACGACCTGAAATCGCCGAAGAGGAAAGACCTCAATGGCATGACCTCTCGTAGGCATCCCGACTGGGCCCCCAAGAATGAGCAACTCTACGCTGGCTTCGTGAAACACCCCAATGTCGCCCGTGCCCTGAACGACGCTGGCTATCTCACGTTACAAACTGGCAAATACTGGGAAGGAAAGCCTCAGCGCGCCGGGTTCACCCACGCCATGACCCATGCCGACCCCGCACGCGGCGGACGTCATGGCGCCAGTGGACTCAAGGTCTCGCGCGAAGGCATTCTACCAATCAAAGACTTCCTTGATGAATCCAAGTCTCTGAACAAGCCCTTCTTCATCTGGCATGCTCCATTCCTACCACACACGCCACACAATCCTCCCAAAGAGCTCATGGAGAAGTATCTCAAACGCGAACCCAATAAGTTTCGTGCCCGTTACTTCGCCATGGTCGACTGGTTCGATCAAACCTGCGGCGAGCTGTTAAGCGAACTCGACAACCGCAATCTAGCAAAGAACACTATTGTTCTCTACGTGACCGACAACGGTTGGATCCAAGACACCGAATCCGCACGGTTCGCCCCGCTCTCCAAACAAGACCCACATGAAGGCGGCATCCGCACTCCCATCATGCTCAAATGGCCTGGCAACGTTACCCCAGAGATGGACAAGACCACCCTCGTCTCCTCCATCGACCTCGCTCCGACCATCCTCAAAGCCTGCAACATCGCGGTCCCGCCAACCATGACTGGACTCGACCTCCGTGACAAAGCTGCCCTCCAGACGCGCAATGCCATACATGGCTACGACGGAAACCACGACATCTTCGATCTCGAAAACCGAACCTCCAACATGGAGACTCGCTACATCATTGAAGGCGATTGGAAACTGTTAGAACATCACTTTAGCCCCACCCTCTTCCGAGCCTACAACGGCGTCTTCACCGGCAAAGCCAACAACAAAGAAGGCAAGCCCGAACTCTACAACCTAATCAAAGACCCTCACGAGAAGGTCAACTTGGCCGCTCAGAATCCTGACCAAGTCAAAGCCCTCCAGGCGAAGATTCTCAAATGGTGGAACAGTTAGCACTAAGTCTTCACACAATCCTAGCCCACAATGCACGAATCCAACCAACTCCCAACGAACACGTATTTCATCGAGGTGTCTGGAGCTGGTCTTCCCGAAGTGGATGGCCTCTTCGTTCCGTCCACCGCCCCTCCCACCGAATCTGAATCCGGCACCGTTTCAAGCCTAGGCTATTGGAACGGCAGAATGGCTTGGGATCGTGCTGATGGTAAAAGCGCTAGGAGTCCAGCTCTCTCCTACTCAAACAGCTACAAATCGTGGAGAATCTGTCGGCTCGATGGTCATCTCGCCTATGATATGACCTGTGAGGACGAGTTGCCGCCAACCGACAAAGAATGGCATGTCTACAAGAAGGGGGTTGTGCCTGCTCCCAAAGTCGTTCTCCATCACTATGACCCGCGACTTGGTTGTCCCAAGCCCAACGTTGTCTTTGTTCTTGGTGGCCCAGGTACTGGAAAAGGAACCATGTGCGAACTCGCCGAGTCTCAACTTGGCTGGACACATTTGTCGACTGGAAATCTACTCCGGACTGAGCTGGAGGCTGGAGGCCCGAGTGCCGCTACTATCGGAGAATACATCAATGCAGGGAAGTTGGTTCCCAACGAAATCGTCATGACGCTGCTCAAGGATGCGATGGAGCACATCACAAGAACCACTGGCCGAAATAACTTTCTCCTCGATGGGTTTCCACGTTCCCTAACGAACTTGGAAGGATGGTACGAGATCTTTGGTCGAGATGCGGAGCTTCCGAAGATGTTGTATTTTGAATGCCCATACGAAGTTCTCGAGAAACGTGTCCTTGGCCGCGCCAAATACTCTGGCAGAAGTGATGACAATGTTGAGAGCATGAAGCTGAGGTTTGATACCTTCAAAGCCGAGACCTTGCCCACAGTCGAACTATTCAAGGGTAAAAGCAAGTGTGTGGAAATCGATACCCGCCAAGACCGGCAGGCCGTTTACAACCTTGTCACCAGTAATCTCGCTGAGTACACAGATAAAGAGTTCGCCACCAAACCACTCACCGAACGAGCAGAGATTCTTCTTGGCCTAAAACCGTATCCCAAGGACGATTGACGAAATGCCAGGAGTGAAAGGACTGTTCAGAGAGCGAGACTACACTTGAGTTGGCTACTTTCAATCGGTGTTAGAATCTGGGGAAATCAAGACCTTTGTCCGCAATCAGGATCTGGTCATAATGACGACAGAAGTGCCCATGCCAGACATGTTTCCCGTACTTTGCGTGATGGATGAAGAAGATTATCCACGCGCACTCACCATCCTAAGTGAACTGGAATCTTCAGAAGAGAAACAGCACCCGAAGAAACCGCGAAAGGCATATTCGTTGTTGGGGTCGCCTTGATCTTCGGAGGCTTCGCAGCAGGCAAGTCTGTTCAAGTGATAGAACAGCTGATTTACGAAGATGGCATCTCCTACTGGGCCTTGGCGATGCGGGCGACCTTAGGGCTAATCCATTAATTCGCTTAGAGCACTAACTCATTGACTGTCAGTTCACGATGGTGATATATAGCGCTTGCAGATCCAC
>JAACDM010000129.1 GCA_009936795.1 Verrucomicrobiaceae bacterium
GGATCTGCAAGCGCTATATATCACCATCGTGAACTGACAGTCAATGAGTTAGTGCTCTAAGCGAATTAATGGATTAGCCCTAAGTGGAAAGGACATTCTCAGCTCCAAAGATCGGAAGAAACTGCAGACATTGCTAGACATCGTGGTTCCTAATTTTCAGGCCTTCCATGCCAAACACAAAGTCACCAGTGTCGACATTGAGTTCAAAGTGATGGAACGACGCGATTCCAGTGGAGACAAAGAAGAAGTGGTCATGCTCAAGCAGATCCGCCCATTGTCGTCAACGTCGCCTTGAGAAAGCGCGGGAGATCCCCTCAAGGGGCCGCCGTGAAGCCCACGGTCAATCCGTTCGCCAGCATTTACGGCATGACACGGATAGACCAGCCCCATCGTCGGAACTTCTATCTAGGAGACTCCATTTCTTTCTGATAGAACCTTTGTTCCATGAACGTCCATCAAACCATGAAACCTATCTCTGCCGCCCTTTTCTGTTTCTGCTGGCTGAGCTTGCTGCAGGCTTTCTCTGCCGAGGCAGACGACGGAAAGTTACGTATCATGGTCTTTGGTGCACATCCTGACGATTGCGAACTGAAAGCAGGCGGGGTTGCGGCGATGTGGGCAAAATTGGGGCATCATGTGAAATTTGTCTCCGCGACAAATGGCGATATCGGACACGCCATCATGTCAGGCGGAGAGTTAGCCAAGCGTCGTACCCGTGAGGTCCATGCAGCAGCCAAGATCCTGGGCATCGCATCTCACGTCATGGACATTCACGACGGCGAGCTCATGCCAACGTTAGAGAATCGTAAAGCCTTCGTGCGGTTGATCCGCGACTGGAAGGCGGACATTGTTATGGCGCATCGACCAAACGACTATCATCCCGATCACCGTTACACGGGCATTCTTATGCAAGATGCTGCCTTCATGGTCACGGTAAGCAACTTCTGCCCGGACACACCTCATCTTCAGAAGAACCCTACCTTTTTATATCTGTCAGACGGCTTTCAAAAACCGAACCCTTTTGAACCTGATCTCGCCGTAAGCATTGATCCGGTGATCAAGCAAAAGGTCGACGCTCTTTGGACATTGGAATCCCAGATCGAAAGCTTCTGGGCAACGGGTAATTTCGAAGGTGTCGTTCCGGTACCGAAAGAAGGTGATGCCCGAGTGGCAAGGAAACGTGAATTCAGTCAGCGATTTCAAGCGCGGTCCATGGCGGTAGCCAACGACTATCGGGACCAACTGGTGAGGCTCTATGGCGAAGAGAAGGGCAAACGTGTGAATCATGCCGAAGCCTTTGAACTCTGTGAATACGGGCGGAGGCCGAGCGCGGAGGATCTGAAGAAGCTCTTTCCATTCTTTTCCGATAAGTAGTCATGTTAATTGCCAGGCCTCTCGGACGAAACGGTCTTCGAAAAATATAACGGTATCGCGATCTAGCCTATAGCTCATGAGTTCACGAATTCAGTTGTTCCTGGTTTCTTTTCTGTTACACGGATCCCTGTTCGCCGAACCGTCGACACCGCTTACATTTGAACGAGACATTCGCCCAATTCTAAGAGAGCACTGCCTGGACTGCCACGGTGCGGACAAAGAGAAAAAGGGGGACCTAGACTTGCGATTGCGCCGACTGATGATTCAGGGCGGTGAAAGTGGGCCTGTTATTCTTCCGGGAAAACCAGAGAAAAGCCTTCTCATCCAAAAGACAGTCGAAGGAGAAATGCCCCCGAAAGGGAAAAAGGTATCCCCATCGGAGATTGCCATTCTCAAAACCTGGATCCTCCATGGGGCAAAAACGGCCCGGCCCGAACCAGAATCATTGGATGACGGATTAAGAATCACTCCTGAAGAACGCGCCTTCTGGTCCTTTCAACCCATTCAAAACCCAGAAATACCCACCTCTTCACAATCCGATCGAGTACGTAATCCCATCGACGCGTTTGTCGCTCAACACCACGATTCAAGGGATCTTCGATTCAATCCGGACGCCTCGAAAAGAACTCTGATCATCCGGGTTTATCTGGATCTGATAGGTATCCCTCCAACGCCACAGCAGATCTCCGAATTCATCAGCAACGACCACCCGGACGCCTACTCTGGGTTGATCAATTCTCTGCTAGAGTCCCCTCATTACGGCGAGCGCTGGGGACGCCACTGGCTTGATGTTGCCGGTTATGCGGATTCCGAAGGTGTCACCAACAAGGATCAAGTGCGGGAGTTCGCCTACAAATACCGGGACTACGTCATCCAGGCCTTCAACAACAATAAGCCTTTTGACAGGTTTATCATCGAACAGCTGGCCGGCGACGAATTGGTTCCACCACCCCACGCGAATCTATCTAAGAGAGAACAGGACCTCCTGACCGCAACCGGATTTCTACGCATGGCCGCCGACGGGACAGGAAGCGGGAAGAACGATGTCCTAGGCCGTAACCAGACGATCGTAGACAGTCTAAAAATCGTTTCTTCTTCATTACTCGGCCTAACCGTTGGCTGCGCCGAATGTCACGACCATCGTTACGATCCCATCTCTCAGAAAGACTACTACGAGCTGCGGGCTATCTTTGATCCCGCCTTTAGCGGCTCGGGATGGAAGACGCCCCAGCAACGACAAATCTCTCTCTACACAGACGAAGATCGAAAGAAATCGGCAGAAATCGAGGAACAGGCCAAACAAATCGAAACGGAAAAGCAACAGAAACTAAAAGGCTTCATGGAAGCCGCGCTGGAAAAGGAACTCACCAAATACGATCCTCCCTTACGTGAGCAAATTCGGGAGGCTTACAAAACGCCTAAAGGCGATCGCAGCCCAGAACAAAAGCAACTGATCGACAACAATCCGTCGGTCAACATCACGCCCGGCAATCTCTATCAATACAATCAGACATCTGCGAACGAGATCAAAGCTTTCGACAAGAAGATCGCTAAAGTCCGAGCGTCAAAACCCAAAGAGGAATTCATACGATCACTAACAGAATCCCACAACAAGGTCCAGCCAACCAAGATCTTTCACCGCGGTGACCCACGTCAACCAACCGACGAAGTGCAACCGGCTGCTTTAACGATCTTTCAGCCGACTGATCGATCCGTTCAATTTGCTTCCAACAACAGCGAATTGCCTACTTCCGGAAGACGCCTCGCCTACGCCAAATGGCTGGTCAGCGAGAATCATCCGATGGTTTCCCGCGTGCTGGTGAACCGAGTCTGGCTTCACCATTTCGGAAAAGGTCTGGTCGACACTCCGGATGATTTCGGAAAACTGGGACAAACGCCTACGCACCCAAAATTGCTGGATTGGCTGGCCACTGACTTCATGAACAGCGATTGGAATCTCAAAGAGCTTCACAAGAAGATTCTTCTTTCCACCGTTTATCGACAGTCCTCCACGATTGATCCGCGGGAACAAACCATCGACTCCTCCAATTTCTATTACTGGCGAAAACCGTTAGTCCGTCTAGACGCAGAAGTCTTGCGAGATCGCATGCTGGCTGCTTCGGGCGAACTCAACCTGAAACAGTTCGGGCCTCCTATCGGAGTGAAAGCAGATGACGCCGGCCAAATCATCGAAGACGGCAAACCGAATCGCCGTAGCATTTATCTTCAATCGCGGCGAAGCCAACCCATTGCCCTCCTGGCCGCCTTCGATGCTCCAGTCATGCAAGTCAATTGCGCCAAACGCCCATCCTCCACCGTGGCCACGCAATCCTTGATGATGTTGAACAACGAATTCGTTCTGGAGCGGGCCAAGAAACTCGCGGAAAGAGCCATGAAGGAAACGCCTCACTTGCCATTACCCACTATCGATCAGAATCTCAATCCATTCCCACCTCCTAACAAGATCGTCTGGTCCAACGGCTACGGAAAAGTTGATGAGGCCACACAAACAATATCCAGTTTTACACCATACCCTCACTGGGACGGGTCCAGATGGAAAGGCGGAGAGAAATCACCTGATTCAAGAATCGGGTATTCTCAACTGACGGCATCTGGTGGCCATACCGGTAGTTCCCGTTATGCTCCGATACGTCGATGGGAGGCTCCCCAATCCGGAAAAGTAACCATTACCGGAGAATTAGATCACCCTGCCCCTAGAGGAGATGGCGTTCGCGCCAGAATCATTTCCTCCAATGAACTGAAAGGCCAATGGACCGTCCATCAGAGCAGCTTGAAAACCCTGTGCGGAGAATTCAACGTGGAGACGGGAGATGTGATCGATCTTGTCGTCGATTGTCAGGGAAACGTCCACAACGACAGTTTCACCTGGATCGTAACGGTCAGCCTCACCGATAAAGAAGGGACAACGCAAACTTGGAATTCGAATGCGGAATTCCAAGGCCCCCAATCCGATCCAAATCAGAAATTAATTCACCTTCCAGAGAATCTCGGGAGAGCCTGGGAGATCGTTTACGGTCGTCCTCCTTCACCAAACGAACTGAAGCTATCGATCGACTTTATGATCGATCAGATCAAAACGATCAAAAGCCAGAATATTTCCGGCCCATCCGATGCCTCTCTCACCGCGATGACTAACTTTTGCCAAACGCTCCTGAATTCTAACGAGTTTCTCTACATCGACTAATCCCGTGAAATCCAATCCGTTCAGCCGCCGCGAGTTTTTAGAGAAGAATG
The DNA here is from genome assembly GCA_009936795.1 of Verrucomicrobiaceae bacterium. Lineage (GTDB taxonomy): Bacteria > Verrucomicrobiota > Verrucomicrobiia > Verrucomicrobiales > DEV007 > JAACDM01. The sequence continues at coordinate 4,630 of JAACDM010000129.1, forward strand.
CTATGGGTATTGGCGGAGTTGCCTTAGCCTGGATGCTGCAAGAGCAGAATCAATTGAGCGCCGCGCCGGCCACGGTGGCGCTGGAGCCTCAATCTTTCGAGCTCAATCCCAAAGTCCCGGCGGCCTCTCCCAAAGCCAAGGCCATGATTTCATTGTTCATGCATGGTGGACCTTCTCATGTCGACCTCTTCGATCCCAAACCGGAACTAACCAAACGGCACGGCCAGGAGTATCCCGGTGATATCCAATACAGTTTTATCAATCGGGCCAGCAAGACACTGTTAGGCAGTCCTTGGGAATTCAAGGCTCATGGTCAGTCTGGCATCCCGCTCTCCTCTCTCCTTCCGCACACGGCCAGCATCGTCGACGACATTTGCGTCATACGCTCGATGCATACCGGAGCCAACGGCCACGAAGTATCGATTCGTTACTGGCACGGGGGCATTCCCGGCATCACCGGCCGCCCTACTTTGGGCTCCTGGATCACGTATGGTCTGGGAAGCGAATCCAACGACCTTCCTTCCTACATGGTGCTCACGGACCCAGGCGGCCATCCGGTCGACGGCGTTCACAATTGGTCAAACGGTTGGATGCCTTCTCTCTTTCAGGGAACCGTTCTCAGACCGAAGGAACCCAGGATCTTCAATCTGACGCCTCCCGAATACCTGCGAGGAGGATTGCAGGAACAGAATCTGGCGTTTCTCCGCCAACTGAACGAGCAACACCTTTCGACCCATCCCGGCGAACACGAACTCGAATCGCGCATTGAATCCTATGAATTGGCAGCGCGCATGCAAACGGCTGCGACCGATGCCCTTGATCTTTCCCAGGAAAGTGAAGCCACGAAGAAGCTCTACGGACTCGACCATCCTACGACCAAGGAATACGGAACGCGCTGCCTGATCGCCCGCCGTTTGGTCGAGCGAGGAGTTCGATTCGTGCAACTCTTTCTCGGAGGACAACCCTGGGACAATCATAACAGTATCCGCAGCAGCTTGCCTGCTATTTGTCACAAGACAGACCAGCCCTCAGCAGCACTGGTAAAGGACTTGAAATCCTGGGGAATGCTAGACTCTACCCTGGTCCATTGGGGCGGTGGAATCGGGCGCTTACCGGTGACCGAGAACCATGGCGACCCGGGAAAAGCCGGCCGCGATCACAACGGCCAGGGCTTCAGTTGCTGGTTGGCCGGCGGCGGAATCAAAGGGGGCATGACCTATGGTGAAACCGACGAGTTCGGCCACTCCGCTGTGGTCGATCGGGTGACTCCCAACGATTACCAGGCAACCGTCCTCCGTCTGTTTGGAATCAATCACCAGAAACTTTCCTTCCTCTACAACGGCCAGAGTAACACGATTACTAACAATCGCCCTAGCCGAATTCTGGAGAAGATCCTGACCTAAAGAACCGAATCGCATTTTAGGGAAGATCGGTCAGTATAAGGCAGCACGCGGCAAACAGATCTACACTACGCAGAAGTTCACTGCGGCAGACGGCGCTTCCTACACCTGCCTAGATTGCCACAAGTCTTGCATGCAAGAGCCAACTCATCACTCTTCAAGTGATGGGAACGGATCCCAATCGCGCCAACAATTTCTTGCGACCACTCGACGGAGAACCATTCGACCAGAAGATCGTCGACACCATCCCATCAATCACGGCAGCCACGTTCACTGATCAAGGCGTGCCATAGACGCCCTCTCAACCCGATGACTGTCGTGGCACGGGCAAACACGTCGCCCGTCAACTCGACGGTGTTTGGGCTAAAGCTCCCTACCTGCACAACGGATCAGTCCCCACGCTCTATCATCTGTTACTGCCCGCTAGCAATCGCCCCAAGACGTTTGATCTCGGCCAGCGCACCTACGATCCCAAACACGTTGGATATGATCTCTCAGCAACGAACCCAGTCTTCACATTTAATGTGTCTAGCGATGGCGGTTCAAACGCCGGACATGAATTCACTACCAACCTGACGGATCCCGAACGCTGGGACCTCGTTGAGTATCTTAAGACGCTGTAGCTCTCAACCGGCATGGTTATACGCCAATAGTTCGGAGTCTCGTTCCGTGTGTGAAAGTCGACGGGTGAAGGCCGGCCAAGACTTGCGCCACCTTGGCTTCAAACTTGCACTCAAGGAAAATGGCAACGCTTTGGTCCCCTAATCCCAAAAACGGCAATGGAAGTTTGGGGGAGACGGCTAATTCATTGAAGGCAAGCGTTTGGTTGCGCCTACTCAGCCGCGAAACGACTCACCCTACAGGTGAGCTTGAAGAAGGTGTCTGTCAGTGTCGCCAGATTCCTCCGAAATCAGGTGCTCTCAACCCGTTACGCACCGTATTTCGGAGAAATACGACGACCTTGGTGGCCTTTCATCGCCGATTCTAGGCTACTTCACCAGAGTCTTTGGGGTGACCTCAAACGGATAGTTGTCAGGATCCAATGGTGGAATGAGCCCTTGATCTGACCAATAATGGTGGGACCGCTCCGGCATCGAAAGAATGTGGAGAATCGCTGGAGCTTTCGAGAGGGCTTCAAGATTTGAAAAACCTACGTTCAGACGATGATTTAAAGATGTTCCATTAGGATCAAACTGGATCAGGTAGCCAGCATCCGGCATTAGGTAGAACATCATGATCGGCTCCTTCGGGA
>JAACDM010000018.1 GCA_009936795.1 Verrucomicrobiaceae bacterium
ACGTCAGCCTTCGAACTCAAACCTGGCTTTAAAGAAGTGCCTAAAGAAAATCCTAACTTCTATCGTAACTACCGCGACATCGGAAGCTTTCCCGGAAGTCCAGGCACCTTAACTGATCGCGAGCTCAAAGCACGATTCCTGAAGTTCTCCACGAGACTCTTTGACCCCCTACTATAACGCACAAATCGCAGGATGGGCTGCGAGGAGTTCCAGGGCCTGAACAGTAAGGAGCTTGCCAGGTTCCATGCGATGCCAAGTCGATGCACCAGAAGGATGCGGAAGGGGTAAGAGGTCAAATCGGAAGCCCTGCCATTCCATGTTGGAATAATTCACGCCAATGACATCGACCAACTTCCCAACAGGCATGAATTGGGAGATCGCGAGTTTGCCAATGGGAATGACGAGATGCGGCTGCAGCAGCCGCATTTCAGCTTCCAGCCACGGCCGACAATTGGCCCTCTCGATCTCGTTCGGCACACGATCACCCCCTTTGGGATTTCGTCCCGGAAAGCACCGGCAAACAGACGCAATGTAAACGCGTTGACGGAAGATATCCTCTCCAATTCCAGTCGCTTCCTGCATCCATCTAAAAAGAGTCTTGCCGGCAGTCCAGGCAAATGGCCTTCCTAGCACAGGCTCTCGCGCACCAGGCGCTTGCCCAACAAGAAGCACCTTACTCTGCACTGGCCCCGTTACAATGGAAGGGCGATGCATTTTCGGACAGCGTTCACACATCGCCAAGTCACGGACATGATCTTCTAGCGTGTTCGCTGCCGACATCGCATCCAAATCCAAGGTAGAAACCGGACAATCACGCCAAGTAACAAACGCACATACATCCCCGTGAGCAGGACATTGTCTCGAAGGTAACGGAAATGTGAAACACCACCTTCTTCTTCCTTTAGATAGCGAACAGGTGTCGGAGTATTAATCGCTTGAACGCCTAACCAAGACAAACGTACCGCAGTTTCGGGTTCGAAATCGAATCGGCGTGCCCAACGGGTTGACTGCATCGCACGATGCAACGCAGGAACGGGATACACTCGCATTCCAAATAGCGAATCTCCAATTCCGCCGCCCAGACTGACCACGGCAGTCCAGAAGTTTGCTAGCTTCCTTCCCCACACGCGCTCTAACGGTGCTTCATCTCCAAATTGAGGCTTTCCAAGAATCATCGCATCAGGATTCTTACAAGATACTTCCAAAAAGCGAGGTACATAGTCAGCAGGATGCTGGCCATCACTATCAAATGACTGAATATGCGTGATCCCCTCACTCGCGGCCACGCAAACGGCCTCGAATATCATCGAGCCCTTACCCCGATTCTCAAGATACCGAAAAAGGCGCAAGTTCGCATGTTTCTTTACCAGGGATTCAAGGATCTCAGGCGAGCCATCATCACTCCCATCGATCATGACCCAAACCGGCACACCATGCGCCACCACGGAAGTCACGACCTCGGACACCATCTCCGCAGGATTGTAGGAGGGGACGACAATGACGGGCTTGAATGCTGACTTCACCGACGCAAGGGGCTATCAACGGTCTCGATGATCACGCATCCGCTCTAGCAGACGCGCATTAAACTCCACCGGCGTATCATGCCCAAAGACTTTCAGCTTCACATCCATGGCGGCGACTTCAATGAGTTTGGCTAAATCACGCCCTGGAGCGACGGGCAGCTCCAAGTATGGCAGGTCCAATCCAAGAATACGGTATGTCTGCGGCGTGAGCCCCACACGCTCGACTTCATTGAGGTCCTCGGCTGGCCGCAACGTGATGACTACGTTCAAGGCTTTCTCTAAACGCACGGCACCGATACCGTAGAGCGCCATTACGTTGATCAATCCTAGGCCACGCACTTCCATATGGCTGCGACCCAACTCAGGAGCAGTCCCCACAATATCACTACCCGCGATCCGACTGAATCGTACGGTATCATCAGCCACGAGACTCGCACCGTGATCGATGAGGCCAACGACCGTCTCACTCTTGCCCGTGCCGCTGGCTCCTTTGATCAACACGCCTATGCCATGAATATCGACCATGCTCCCATGCTCAGACGTGGTAGGGGCGAAGGCCCACTGCAAGCGGATCGTCGCCGAGTTGAGAAAGTGCATCGAGGGCATCTCCGTTTGGAAGATGGTAAGACGGGCCCGGTGGGCTTCATCCATGAACTCTTGAGGCAGACTGTGCCCACGCGCCAAAATCAGGCAAGGTACCGCCTGACGACAGAGTTCGCGGAACCGTGTAAGTCCCTGCCCCCCCTCCAGACACGTCAGGTAAGAGTGTTCAGCATTTCCAATGACCTGGATACGCTGCTCGGCAAAGTAGGTATAGAAACCTGCTAGAGCCAGACCGGGCCGATTCAGCTCAGGCTCGATGATCCGACGATCAAAGCCTGACTCCGAACCCACCAGCGTCATTTGGAGCGGTTCCGCATAGCGCCCGTAGAATTCCCGCACACTCATGGCAGAGAGACGCTTCACAGGCGCCTTGCTTGTGTTCTGATTCTTATCCAGAACGACGGCAGCGTCTTCGCTAACCTTAGGTACGGGGAAATCTTCGGACATATAGCGACCTCGTCGGTTAAGGCTCGATCATGCCATAGTCACCGTCTTTGCGTCGGAAAAGTATGGTTAGCTGATCTGTCTTTGCATGACGGTAAACAATGAAATCTCGCTCACTGAGCTCCATTTCCATAATCGCCTCGTCTTTGTAGAGCGGACGCACACGATAGTTCTCTTTGTGCACGATCACTGGCTCGACTTCGGCCTCAGTAGCTTCCGCTTCATCAGCTATTTCAGGACTGTATACGTGTTCACTAAGATGCTTGATCGTATCGTTCGGACGTGGGCGATGGCTCTTAAGCAAACGAGTCTTGTACTTTCTCATACGGCGAGCGATCTTACTGATCGTCTCGTCAATAGATTTGTACATATCCTCAGTTTCCGTGCTCGCTTCAATCGTAATATGGTTCGCACAGAAGAGGATGATCTCGGCGTTCTGGCGAGTCTTTTTCTGCACGTCGAGAATGACCTTGGCTTCGATGATCTTGGGATAATCCAAGTGCAGGCCTTCCACTTTCTTGTGTGCGAAGTCGCGCATCGCCTCGGTGACATCCACGTGACGACCTGTCACCGTGATGGGGAGATTTACATTGGCAGTTTGCATTGGCTTTCGTTGTCTTGGGTTTAATGAGGGAACATGGCTACATGCTGAAACGGTCACCGAGATAAAGATCTCGGGTAATCGGATCATTGAGTAGGAAGTCACTATTGCCTTCGCTCTCAACTTTCCCTTCGTAAATAAGGTAGGCTCGATCGACGATGTCTAACGTCTCTCGTACGTTGTGATCAGTAATAAGAATGGCTAAGCCTGAATCGCGCAGCGTTAGGACGATCTCTTGCACGTCACTCACCGCTTTAGGATCCACACCGCTAAAAGGCTCGTCGAGCATGAGTAGGCTTGGATTGGTCACGAGCGATCGAGCGATCGTAAGGCGACGTTTCTCGCCGCCACTCAACGTGAGCGCGCGGCTCTTGGCCAACTTCGTAATTCCAAATTGCTCAAGCAGTTCATCGCACCGCTCGCGACGCTGCTTGCGATTGAGAGACTGCGTCTCCAAGACCGCCATGATGTTCTCTTGCACCGTAAGTTTGCGGAAGATAGACTCTTCCTGAGGAAGGTATCCCATCCCAAGACGCGCCCGCTTATACATCGGTTGGTTGGTCACATCGTGATCGTCGAAAGCAACGGTTCCTCCGTCTGGCGGCACCAAGCCTACAATCATGTAGAAGGACGTTGTCTTGCCAGCACCATTGGGGCCTAGCAAACCCACGACTTCACCAGATTTTACATTGATGTCCACACCGCGGACGACAGCACGGCCGTCGTACACCTTTACCAACCCTTGCGTTGCAAGAAGAGCTGTCTTGGTCGAAGCCTTCTTAACGTTATCAACCACCATACGTTCGCTTGGTCGCAGTGCTGCGCGTGGCGCGCTTCCTCTGCTCGTAGAGTTCTTCAATCGTAGGCTTGGGCGGAGGC
>JAACDM010000714.1 GCA_009936795.1 Verrucomicrobiaceae bacterium
AAATTCTGGCTCGAAGTGGTGCCAGTTGAGACATTTAGACTTATGCCATCTGGCGGTGTCCAGGATTAGGAACTGACAAATATTTTCCTTCAGAGGTTGTTCTTCAGCAAGGATGTTAATGAAGGCTTGGAAGTAGGTGACTATGAGCGAGCTTAAGGAGACATCAGAAGGCCTTTCGGCACCAATGACGCTTCGTCTAACGTGACTGCTACTGTAAGGGGTCTCTGGTTTGGAGCCTGGTTCAGCCCAACGCCGTCTTGGTCTAGTGTCCGAGTGTCAGCTTCGGTTGCGTATTCGCCACCAAACCAAAGCTCCACTTTCGGAGGTGCACACGTCGGGCAAAGGTTTATACTACCCTTTCCTGGTGTCTCGATCTTTGGGTTCAGCTACCGGCCTGGGCACGCGCAGGTGGCGGTCGTGCTCGTGAAGGTGGCGCTCCAAGGTTGGGTAAGAGAACTCAAGGGCCTACACACGCTTTAGGGACTCGACGCAGCTTGTGATAACACACAAAGCGAAGACTAGCTGGCCAAGCTGCCTACTGGCCGCCGCTTCTCCCTGACAACCTTATCCACTACGATGCGGGCAGGCATAGATTGAAGCCGTTCAGCTGCCACCGCTCTGAGCTAATAAGATCGTCACCTTTCTATCCGGTCACCAATCCGATGAAAAGATACGGGCTCTGACGTCGCCGGATGTACAAACACAGCACACAGGCTGGGGTGAGATTTTGCTACAGAAAGAGACTTTAGGGATGTTGACAGACAAGTTCTGCAATTTGGCCTCAGAGAAAGTCGCTTGGCCACTCAATAGGCACCACTAGACGCTTGTCGTTGACAAGCATTGACCGTTTCTTCCGAACTTTCATTATTATCTTAGGATTTCGGAAGAACAAGACGCGCCATCTCGCGTCATTCTTAGCAGGTCTATCGCGTCAATCTGGATGGCGCTGTTTCTGTTTCTGTTTCTGTTTCTTCGTCGAGTACAAACGAAAGCGGCCAGCAGTTTTCACTGCTGGCCGCTCCGAATCATTAAGCTGATTTAGATCAACAACAAGGCTTTAGCCAAGTCCATTGTTGTCGCCATTTCCATCCTCCTCTCCACTAGGACCATCAGGACCAGGATCAGGACCAGGATCAGGACCAGGATTAGGAGGATTGGCTTTGTTGTCCAAGGTGTATGCGATGAAGTTCCAATTGCCAAGCTGATCGACATACCAGAGGCGACAGTTGATTTCACCGAATGTCAATTCACCAACATCTTGATCGAGATCATCAGCAAGGAGGAACCCAGAGTTACCCAAGTTCGAGGAACCGTCTCCCTCATTACCGACATAGAGCCACCAACCAGTAACGACCGTGTCGTTTGCTCTCCAAGTGAAGGTGAGTGGACCCCCGTTATCAAACTCCGCTGTTGGATCGGGAGTCAACATCTGCGGTGGGGTCGCGTTGGATGACACGAATGCGTAGGTGCGGAAATTCCATCCCATAGACACATTCGGGTTCGTCTCAGTAAGATACCAGAAGGTGATGTAGACGGTGCTACCGTCCACAGGAAGGTTACGAATGTTGAACTCAGTCGCATCTGGGGCAAGAAGACCACTGCTATCGAGGTCAGCTACGCCTGGATCAGGATTTTTGGCATCACCGCCGGCAGGAGCGGCAGAAGAAGCTGTTACCCAGAGATTCCGCACAGCGACGCCATTTGTCGTAAAGGTAATGCCACTCTCAGTGCCGCTAATTGTGGCTCCATGGCCAGGAGCGGTGATCTCTGGTCCAACCGGATTTTGGAAGAGGAAGTCACGGGAAGCGTATCTGTTGCTGCTGGTGACGGTCGTACTGCCACCCGTCTCACTGTCAGGATCGACATTTGTATCTGCGTCACTGTCTGTGGTTACGGTGACTTCGATTAGATACCACAGGCGAACCCAAACGTCAGACCCATCAGTGGGCAGACCCTTCTTAATTGTCAAGGACGTCACATCAGTGCCGATCGCTCCCGAATTTGCATACGAGTCGTCACCCATCTGGTTACCGACGTAAACCCAGTATCCCTGAACATCAGCCAAGTTACCGTCAGTCCACTCGAAGGTTGCCTCATTTCCAAGACCAGAGGTGAAACACTTGGGAATCGTGGAACCACCTGGACCAGTCATGTATGGAGCCTTCCTCGTTGCGTAAGAGGCAACCTTAAATCCATTGAAGACTTCCTCCGCAAGACCACCATTCACAGCATACCTGAGAACGATGTAGATCGTCTCGCCATTGGTTGTGAAACGAGCCTTGGGAATTTCAACTGAAGTGGCGTCGCCAGGAAGAGTTCCGCTTTGCCATACTCCATTGTCATTTGGATCGCCTGAACTGTTGAGGACGACTTGATATCCAGCAGCTACAGTCCCCTTTGCATCCCACTCCACCAATTCCTTATCGGTGGTATCGTCCAGCGGCTCCTCGAGAGAACCTGTAGGTAGAACCGTGTCTGTCGCAGGCGACGTAATCTCTGGGCCCTCTGATGCCTTGTAGGTGTATTCACGGCACTTCCACTGTTGAGCAGTGTCGCCATCAAGACGCCAGAAGAGCGTCACATAAACCGTGGACCCGTCGTCAGGGAAGTTTTGGAACGGTGCGAGAGCAGTGTCTTGTGGCTGTGCAGGGTCAACCTCCAAGCCGTCACTCAGATAATCGACACTCTGCCTTGTTGGACCAGCGTAGATCCAAAAATAACGGACAGGGAGACCATTGGGACTCAGCTCAAGGTTACCCGACGTCCCAGAAAGACTGTTACCGGGATTCGGCGATGTGATCGCAGGGAGCCTTGGAGTATTGTAAGAAAATTCGCTGGACTCCCAAGCGGCACCATCGGCACCGAGCCGCCACCACAGAGTGACTTTGACGGAAGAACCATCTGTGGGAATGTTAGCAACAGTGATTGCACGCTGATCAGATGAAAGCCTGCCGCTGTTGAAGTAAGCCCTGTTGTTGCCATCGTTACCGACATAGAACCAAAACTCAGCAGGCTCGGCTTCATCCGCTGCCACGCGAGCTGCTGCGAGAGCCCACTGAAACTCCACCATCGGTGGTGCCTTGCAGCCATCCACGTCCTGTAGATCCAAAGATGAACCCGGCACTGGAGAGTAGATAAAATGCTCGTTACCATCGACGAGCGGAGAGATTGCCGCATTGATTACATAATCAACACCTTTGATAACCTCAACACCATTGACAATTTCGGTGTAGCTGAGGCGCACAAAGATACGCTTACCGCCATTTGCTGGCACCTGTAACGTCACTGAGTAGTCATTCTGATCGTTAACAGCAGCAATAGGGGTCTCAGTCCTGACGATTTCGAAGGCTCCAATCAGGGAACCTACGAAGATGTTAAACTCTTTGATCTGCCCATTGCCGAGACCACCGCGGTTCCACTTAAACTCGACGTTTTGGGTGTTTAGCGTTGCTATATCAGCGTTGGGGGTTCCAGCTGGCTTGATGCCGGCGGGAGCCGTGAGGGTGGGAGTCGCAAGGGCGGCGGTTGCCGCAAAGAGACCGGAAAGAGCTACCAGGAGAAGTCCTCTCAACGAACTTCCCCCTCGACTCAGACCTCCTCGTCTCTCCCGATTCCCTGGGATACTAACTTTCGATGTCATACTCATAGATAGGTTAATCTTAAGGGTTGGTTGGTGTGTTGAGGTATTTCTGTTTCTGGGTTGTGATTGCAAGTGAACCAGAGCGTTCCAGAAGATTCCAGAACACTACGGCCCGATGAAGCCACCCTTTAGAAGAGCAACCTCAACGACGTGGTAAAGCAGGGGCGATACTCAGTCAAGCCCTTTAAGGCCCTTAAATCTGCGGTGCTTCGAAGAAAACCGTGAATCCTCCATTTCCGGAAGGCGTTGAAGTCAAGGTTCTTAGGAGATCCCAAATAACCACTTTGGAAACCTCTTTCGGCAGCTAAACCTTTCAGATTTGAGAATCTTACAGAAATCATAATAAATAGTCGGCAGCATCACCCCAATTTACTTGGGCTGGAGACTCCGAATAAGCTTACCGGTCTCATTCCCCTCCTCACGCCCATCCGAGTGCACATGAAGGTAGTCAAAGACTTGATCCAGGGCGACGGTAATCTGCTTGGCAGGCTGATCCGGAACCTGCCCATGGGTGTCTACGTCCGGTATCTGCTCTCCGCTGAGGGCATTTCCCCGCCAATCCTTCAACCTTAGCCATAGGTAGGCGTCCTCATGAAATGCTTTCACGAGCAACTGCTCATTCTCTTCTAGCCCTTTGGTCAAAAGGTCCTTCTTAGTCTTGAGACTCTCTCTTGCCTGATCACTGAGGGCCATGAGCTTTTCGCGCTCCCGCCAGACCTTGATCAGCCCTCCATCGGGTCGAAAATACCGCTCAATGGCGTAGGCCTGTTTCTCCTCATAGGTTTTTCCAGGGTATTCTAGGAAATCGACCGTCAGAATTGTATTTCTCGGGTCTCCAGGCTCAGAAGGCGCAGGAATGAGAGCCAAACGAGGGATTTCCTCAGCTGGGGCGGTAAGTTTGAGAATGACCTTCAGTTCGTCCCCGGTCCAGGACCTCTTCGAATTGAGCGGTCCCGCCGCTGCGATCTGGTAGACCAGGAATCGCATCATCTCGGACACAGGATCCCAGAAAGCCGAGGTAAACTCCGTGATCATCACATCGGGAGAACCAAGCTTGCGCATGCCGAATGATACCGTCCGAAAGTTCTTCGAGGGTAGCTGGTATGCGTGCATGCTGGTATTGGCGAAAACAAAGTTCTCCACCGGTAGCCTGACATTGCGCCATGACGTGGGCGCGAATAGCTCCCGAGTTTCCTCATCCCAGATGAACCCCTCAGTCGCGGCCGCGACAGCGAAGGCCAATTCGTTTGCAGCCACGACGTAATTGTAGTCCTTGGGCTTCACGACGAAGAAGTCGAGCACGAGGACAGTCGACGAGTCTTGGAGTTGCATACTCTGCTCCTGAGTGAGACCGAAGCCTTTGTGCTTCAAATACTCGACCTTGGGGGGCGCATAGTCTTCACGCGCCACTTCACGAAACTCCACGTAAGCCCCTTCGGTGAGGCGTACCACTCCCGCGCGGTAGGTCAGCCTTGTGGCGAAGTCCTGATCGAAGAGGCGAGTGGCCTCTTTCACCGGGTCCATCTTTGGCTTGGGCGCATAGTAGATCGCGAGCTGGAAGTAGATCCCATTTGGGTCTGGACTGGCCTTCTTTTCTTCAGAAGTCACCTCCTGAGCAGTCGCAACCACGGACCACAAACCAAATGCCAACACAGAAATCAGTAGGAACAGGCGCGAAGACATGGGCGGGACCGTATTCAGGCTCGAAAGAAATGCCACGTGGAATGTCAGAGAGTCCCGTAAGGAGCGCGGTGGGCCAGTTGCACGAGTTACATTTCCATGGTCCACTGTAGGAGGAACACTGACCCCCTCTGCATGCGCCCTCCCTGCTTTATTGTCGCCCTTCTCATCACTCTCTTTGCTCTGTCATGCGCCTCAGGGCAGGATGGACTGTTCGTGGACATCGTCACGTCATCTGGAAATTTAAGGGCCGAACTGTATCCCGAAGAAGCCCCTCTCGCGGTGTCGAACTTTGTTGGCCTGGTAGAGGGCTCCCAGAAAGCTATCAATCCAACAACAGGTCAACTGATCGACAGCGGATTCTATGATGGCACGGTCTTTCATCGCGTGATTCAGAATACAGTGATTCAGGCAGGGTCACCCACTGGCATGGGCTTGGACGGGCCCGGCTATAGCTTTCAGGATGAATTTCATCCTTCGCGAACGTTCGACGGCCCATTCGTCCTCGCCATGGCTAACAGCGGCCCGAACAGCAATGGCAGCCAGTTCCTCATAACAGTAACGCCAACTCCTGAACTCAACAATGTTCATACAATCTTTGGCGGATTGGTGGACGGCGACGAGGTTGCGACAAGCATATCGGGTGTAATTACCGATCAGGCAGATCGCCCATTAGCTCCAATCACCATTGAATCGATTGCGATCGATCGCGTGGGAGAGGACGCACTTGCTTTCCAACCAGATTTTACCGGACTGCCAATTGCTTCACAGATCACGCCGAGAATCGTGAAGAGGGGCGATAATTTTCAGTTAGACATCGATTACGAAGAACGTACTGACTATCAGCTATTCATCTCCCGAGATCTCCAACAGTGGACTAGCGAGCGAGTGGCTTTCGTTACCGAAACGACACCACGATCGCCATTCGATCTCACGATTATTATCAAGGCAGACGACCGAGGCTTCTTTCGCCTGACCCAAGTCAAGTATCCGGTCGTGATCTTTCCTCCAACGACGCTTGGTGGAAGGACTCTAGATGCGGCAATTACCCGTTTCGGAGGTTTTCCTCAGCAAACTTGGATAAATTACGCCATTAGAGATGATCGTTTCGCACGGGTCACGTTGAAGAATGGTACGATGGGCGATGTCACGAACTATAGTTACACGCTGAACAGTCCCACGCGAGCAACAGTGGTCCTTCCCTCTTCGCTAGCGAACACCTTTAGTCTGGTGCAATTCATTCTGAACTTTGCTTCGGCATCCACGGGAACCTTCTCTGCCATCTTGCCAAAGGCGTCGCCTCCTGGAACGCAAATGTCTGGCACTTTCACATTGAATGAGACACCCTCTGAACCGTAGACAATTCGTCAGTCTCAGTGGAATCTCGCTGATTGCCTCACGAGTTTCTGGAAACGAAGCGGATTCCACCACACGCTTTGAAGGAGTCCATTCGACGATGGGGACGAAGTTCCATACGATTCTTTATGCACACAGCGAAGCCCAAGCAAAGGAAGCTCTAGATACGGTCGCGACTCGCCTCAATTCTCTCAATGCATCGCTAAGTGACTACGTGACCAGTAGCGAGGTTTCACGTCTATCAGCTTCCTCCGGAAGAAGTCACTGGAAACTCCTTCATCCAGATCTTGAAGCCGTCCTCAGTTTCGGGCAACGGTTATCCCAGCAGACCGATGGTGCTTTTGACATGACCGTGGGGCCACTAACACGTTTATGGCGCCATTCCCGACGCCACAACAAACTACCGACAAAGAACCGCCTAAGGCAAGCGCTAGACGCCACTGGCCATTCTAATCTGATTTTAGATAGCCGCAACAAACGCGCGCGACTGAAACGACCAAGCATGCGGCTAGACCTTGGTGGGATCGCCAAGGGCTATGCCGTCGACGAAGCCCTGGCAACGCTCAAGCAACTTGGAATCACTATAGCACTCGTCAATGGTGGAGGAGATCTTCGCGCGGCCGGACATCCACCAAGTAGTGATGGCTGGCGCATTGCTGCTCAAGAACTTGATACTCGCGAAGCGGCAAGATCACGCTTTGTCACAGACATTGCTGTCGCGACCTCAGGAGACCTCTATCAGTCACTCAAGATCGGTAACCGCGAGTTTAGCCATCTCATCGATCCACGCACTGGTCTAGGCTTGGAGTTTCGCCGTACGGTTTCTGTAACGGCACCTTCGGGCATGATGGCAGATGCCCTAGCATCCGCATTAAGCGTCCTGCCCACGGGCAGCTCAAGCACGCTACTCTCTAAATTCTATCCTCAAGCCAGTGCACGCATCCTTACCCAGAGGGCAACTGGCATCGAGGAAGTTCAAATTCACTCCAAAGTCTAACTAATCTTTGCTTAAGCCCCTTTACTTGTGAGAGGTCGCTGCAGCATCTTCTCATAGATTTCAAAGTAGGCTTTAGCTGTCGCTTCGTGATTAAAGTGCTCCTTGGCATCTTCCATGACGCGTGTGATCTGCACTGCACGTTCGTTGGCTGGACGACGGTAGAAGCGCATAGCTTGGTCGATCGCCCAACGGAAGCCCTCTTGATCGTAGACATCGAAGGCAAAACCATTTCCCGTGTTGGCATCCACATCGATCGGCGAAATGGTGTCCCGAAGACCACCCGTAGCATGAACGATGGGAAGCGTCCCGTAGAGGGCACTGACCATTTGTGGTAAACCGCACGGTTCGAAACGAGACGGCATCAACATAAAATCAGAAGCGGCATGACCCATACGTGAGAGTTGCTCATCGAAGTCTACAAGGGACACCTGCCCTTCCAAATGATGCATGCCGACGACCTCGTGGAAATGAACCTGATGTTGACCATTGGCAACCACAGCAACCTGCAAATGCTCGCTCCCATAGTCGTCAACCAGCTGAAATAGAATATCCGTTAGCAATTCACAGCCCTTCTGCATCGGGTCAAGACGAGACGGCCAGAAGAACAGTGGAGCATCGGGGTTTGACTCCAATCCCAACAGTTTCTGGAATTCAATTTTATTAGCTCGCTTGCCTGCCACATGCGTCTGGGCAGTGTAGTTCTCCACGAGCGCCTGGTCCTTGGCCGCATCGTAGGTTTCGTCAGGAGCATTGAGGATACCCAGGGCACATCCCGCATGCAGCTTGTTCGCCATCTCACGCTGCACCGGGGGCGGCACGAAGCCATGGCGGCCCTCAGCGACTTCATGAAGGAAGCTAGGACTGACAGAATTGATATAATGCGAGGCAAAGATTGCGCTTGTAAGCAGATCTACGGGCACTTTCGTCCGCGCATGCTCATAGGAGCCTGGAGGCTCATCATAATACAAGCCCTCCCAGAACTCGGCCGCATCAATTCCAGTCTCTTCGGCTTGCGCCAGAGTGACGTGCTCCGAGTGAATGTTGTGAATCGTAAAGAGACACGGAATTCCCAATCGACGCGCCATCGCCGGAATCAATCCTGTCATCCAGTCATTGCAGTGGATGAGATCGGGCTGCACATGGTGGATGATGTTATTGATGATTTCCCGCTGGAATATTAGGGCAATGCGCGTGTTGTCTTCCTCATAGGAGCTGTAGACTTTATCCCGATAATAGAAGATCCGGTCTTCAGCGAGGTGGATACGATCGGCAGGCAGCTTCCCGTGGTAGAGACGTAGCTCCTTGTTGACCAGGTTGAAGACATCCATGTTGAACATCTGCCGGTAGTTAGGTAGGGCCACATGCACATCCGCACCAAGGTCAAAGAGCGCTGCCACTAGGGAAGCAGAGACGTCCGCCAAGCCTCCCGCTTTGGCCGTCATGCGCTGAGCCAAATTCCCCATTCCGGCTGGCAGGTAGGTAATCTCAGGCGTAACGATGAGGATGCGCGGATTCTTCACCCCTAAGGGCTATCAAATGGTCTCCCCGCTGGCAACCAGCATTCCGGAGGCAACGCCTCTAGCTCTTGCCAGTCTTAGCAGGAAAAACTTCAAGCACACTATTTAGCGTCCCAAAGGTGTTGGCAGCGAAGGAAGGACAATTGGGGTCTGCACTCCAGTTGCCATCGATGACAAACTTATACTCGTAATCACCAGGCTCGAGATAAACGATCCGCTTGAAATGCCCAGCAGCGGCGGCTGGACGTAAAACGTGCGCTTCTGGATTCCAGGAATTAAAGCTACCGGCTACACTGACCTGGCTACCCGGTTCAGCGTCCACCTCAAAACAGATGCGACGGCGACCGGCATTGGCTGACGACTTCGAAGACTTGCTGGTGGGATTGGCTTTTAGAGACATGCGTATGATGGATCAACTTTCTGCCCCCTGGAAAAGCAGGAAGCATTCCAACGCAACTCAAGATTCAAAGATCTTTCTTACAACAGCGAACGCCGTCATTTTCCAACATTGACACATGGCCTGCCAAACGCTTCCGCAGACTTTCCAAATCCCGCTTTCCGGACGGCGACCAGAAGACTTCCGCCAACGCACACAATCGAGGGAAGGCCGCATATTCTAGTTCTCGAGTATCACGAATGTACTCAGTCCAGATGTTCGCTTGACTTCCAAGAATTCGAGCTTCATTCACCCCCTCCAATCCTTTTGGCAACGGTTCATAAGAATAGGCATTTGCCAGAGTACACACTTCATCTGGCTGCCCCACAGTTTCGTTAGGATCGTCAATTTGCTTGTGATCAAGATAACAATGGCTATTCGGGCACATGATGACGTCATGCCCTGCTCGTGTGGCAGTGATCCCGCCCTCCTCGCCCCGCCACGACATCACCGTGGCCTCTGGCGCCAAACCACCTTCGAGAATCTCATCCCAGCCGATGAGTCGTCGCCCCCTGCCCAACAAATAACTCTCGACTCGACGGACGACGTAGCTTTGCAACTCCTCCGCATCACCGAGCCCCTCATCCGCCATTCTCTTTTGACAATCGGGACAGGCATTCCAGGCCGTCTTCGGGCATTCATCGCCACCAATATGAATATAGACCGAAGGAAAGATAGCGCAGACTTCGTCTAGCACTCCCTCAAAAAATGCAAACACTCTCTCTTTTCCTGGACAGAAGACATCCTCAAAGATTCCCCAACTGGTTTCCACCTGGATCTCCCTCCCAGCGCAACCGAGATCCGGGTACGCTGCAAGAGCGGCCATGGCGTGCCCTGGAAGTTCTATCTCTGGCACCACCGTGATGTTTCGCTCGGCCGCATAGCTCACAATCTCACGAACTTCGTCCTGAGTGTAGAATCCTCCATAGCGCCCACCATCCCCATCGTCTCGCCAAGCCCCGATCTCCGTGAGCCGAGGATACTTCTCAATTTCAAGCCGCCAACCCTGATCTTCCGTGAGGTGCCAGTGAAACACATTGAACTTATACCAGGCCAACCAATCGATGTAGCGCTTCACGGTTTCCAACGGAAAGAAATGCCGACAAACATCCAAGTGTCCACCACGCCAGGGAAAGCGCGGCTCATCCTCGATGACGATGTTAGGCAAGCCGTTTCCTTCACGCTCAGCCTGAGCGACTAACTGCAGCCACGTCTGGCGGCCATGAGCGAGCCCCAGAGCAGTTGACGCCTTTACGCTAGCACCCTCACAAGTAATACGGAGCGCGTAACCTTCAGGCGCAAAACCTTCCTCAGTCAACGTTTCCCTACAGACTGGCGAACTACCTATGGCGATTGGAAGCTCGCTCCCCCCAAGCCATTGGATGCTTGCGGGTAGCGGAATCAGATCAAGTCGGCGGGGCATGATGCCCGCCATTCTATTTTTCCAAGCCTAACTTGTCGAGCTTGGGAGCAATCATGTAGCGGCAGTAACCAATATTACCGTTCGGATTGTTCATATTCTGCTCGTAGTAGTTCTGATGGTAATCTTCCGCAGGATAGAACTTTTCCACTTTTGAAACTTCTGTCACGACAGGATCCTTGAACACCTTGGACTCGTTCACTTTCTTAATCTGGGCCTCGGCTTTCGCCTTCTGTTCGTCCGAATGATAGAAGATTGCCGAACGATACTGCGTTCCAATATCGTTCCCCTGACGGTTTAATGTTGTGGGATCATGAACTTTCCAGAAATAGCTCAGCAACTTGTCATAGCTCACTTTCTTGGGATCAAAGAGGACTTGCACCACTTCAGCGTGCCCGGTATCTCCGCGACAGATGTCTTTGTAAGTTGGGTTCTCAGTCTTGCCTCCCATGTAACCAGACACGCAAGCGTCGACGCCTTCGAGTTGGTCCAAAGCAGCCTCGATGCACCAGAAACAACCAGCGCCAAAGGTCGCTAGTTCACGGCCTTGTTTGACCTTTGGAGCCTCCGTCTTCACTTCTTTCGTCTTTTTTTCGGGATTCGCCGCTGCAATCTGCTCTGGGAAGCAGCCAGTTAGCACGAGGCTAACGAGCAGCAGACTGCTGAAAGTTAGGGTGGTAAGTCGCATGGTCAAGGATCTGGGTGTCCTGCAACATCCCCCGGTTCGCCGGATTTGTCAAAACTCACGCACTTGTCGACTTTGGCTCATTCAGCATGACACGTAACGGAATGCGGGTCAGCATCGCATCGCTTGATTGAATATCGATCGAATACTGGCCAGGAGCCTTAAACTGGAGCCTCTGAATGTTCAGCACAAGATTGCGCGTGATGAAGTAGTTATCCGTGGGGAAATTCACTTGGATCTTCGGCTCAAAGGGCGGCATGACGGCGTTGCCATCGTCATCGATAAAAGCGATGCGGAATTGGTGCTCCCCTTCATCTTCCGGACGGAAACAGATCCTCAAGGCCAGGGAGCACTGAGGATGAACTACCGGCATCTTCCCTGCACAAATCGTGTCAAAACAGCCAAGCATGCACAACTTTCCATTGTAGTCATTGGCGGAATCGCAAAGTGTGGCAACGAGAACTTCCATGCGGGAACCAAGAGGCTGCCCATCCCCTTGGCAAGCGATATCCAGGCCTACCCGGTCTCTAACACGACTTCGAGACCGAAGACCTGTTCAAACAAGTCCCCTTTCGCCCGCATTGCCAGCCCCTCAACACTAACACTAACATTAACTATATCTCCAACTAGGATACGAAGCTGGTCCTTCTTCACTCGCGCATGTTGGATCTGAAGCTGTTGCTGGTGACCACGATCCAAGGCGTCAGCGACCCGCAGCAAAGCCGCAAGCTTGCTTACTCGAATTCTACCTTCTCGCGTGAGATCACTAACAAAGAGATGCGTTGCCTCGGGCAATCCATGACGATGGTAGCGAGAGATCAACGCAACCAGCGTAATCTCTTCGTCATTCAATCCAAAAATCTCACTGTTTTTGATAATGTAAAACGAGTGCTTGTGATGACTACGCCGACTAATAAAACCACCTACCTCATGCACAATTCCAGCCACTTCTAACAAGAGGCGATCCTGAGGAGACAATGCCGTCAATTCAACCAATTCATCAAACAGCTTTACAGCAAGGGCGGCCACGTGGCGGCCGTGATCTTTGTCCACCGCATACTTTCTCGCGAGCGCTTTGGCGGAGCCAATGACTTCATGGACAAAACGCTTCGCGGCAAAGTCGCTTCCCGCAAGTCCTGTCAAGAAGCGCTCTTCGAAGCGCCCGGTTGGCACGTGCAACGCTGATAAGCCAAACTTCCCGGCCACTTCAAGGTTACAAACGACGCCAGCGAGCAAGGGACGGGTGGCATAAACATTCACCTCATAAGTCTCCGCAAGTTGTTTCTCCTTACTCACGCTCAGCTGTTTGGCAAGGCGACTAAGCTTCTTGCGGTCCACTTTCATAAGTGGCTCCTCGTCTTTGGCGAGCGTCGTCGCCACCGGTTGAATCTCATGCCCAATAGCTAGCACCTCATCGATCGGCTCATTCGCATAGGCTCCGACGATCTGCTCAATGCTTCCATTCACGTGAGCCTTAATGTCACTGAGCAGATTGTCAGAACCAGAACCCATTTTCTCGACGGCATCTGCGACCCGATAGGCTCCCATGCGGTAACTATTGTATTGAACAATACGTCCTTTTTTGAACAACATGAGCCGCGTATTTCCTGGCCCCACATGAATGGCGAGCACCCTCGATTTATTCAATGCTGGCTGCTCCTTTAAAATGCGTGCGACAAACAAATACACCAAACGAGTCATGTCTCCGTCATCCAAAGAACGAGCTTCAACCCCAGAGGCAACCTGCAATCGGTCGAGTAGGAGCTCGGCATTGTCTGCCTCCGAGAGCAAATTCGTCGTCACCGCCTCAACCCGATTACCGCCGCGCAATCCATACTCGCTCAGCGTCGCCTGAAAGCGATTAAAAATCCTCACGCAACGTTCAATGGTTCCCCGTGAAAGTAGACCATCACGGAAGATATCCGCAGCCAGTGGCAGCGGCTGCTCTAGCATTTCCAACAACTCGATAGGCGTATTCGCTTCATCTTCTGCCTCGAAAACAATCATACTGACCGCGCTCGGCCCGATGTTGATCATAGCCCGCTGCTTAAGCGAGGCACCGATACTACCTCCGCCCGCTTGGCCCGTGTCTCCTAATTCCGGATTCATGACGCTTCACTGTTCTACTTCTATATATGCCGCCGCACCAAGGGCGCCGGCATCGTCACCTAACTTCGCGGGGCGAATCCTGAGATCTTCAGTCAGCTCTGGCGTCACGAGTTGCTTAAGTCGCTTCTTCAAGGCCGACGTGTAACGCTCGGGGAACTTCTCTACCAACCCCCCCCCTAAAACAATCATGTCGGGACCAAGTAAGCTGACCACTCCTGCCAAGCCGCTACCTAGCACATGGATCGCCTGATCAAGTATCTGGGTCACGGCCTCTTCATCCGTCGCGACCGAGTTTAAGATCATCTTACTTTTAATCATATTGATAGGCAATCCAACCATCGAGGCCGCCTTGCCACGGTAAGCCTCAACCGTGATGGCCGAAGAAATTGCAAGCCGGCTGGTAAGATCTTCCAAGGTCGGCCACTCATCCCCACCACGAAGCAAGGTCGATCCTCCCACACGCAGGTCGCCCAACTCCATACAACTGTACTGCCTGCCATGCAGAATCTGGCCGCGATAAACGAACCCTCCTCCCAGGCCCGTCCCGGGAAAAACCCCGAGTAGTGAGGACGTCCCCTCTCCCGCCCCAGACCGGAACTCGCCGTAGGTCCCGGCATCGACGTCATTGAGAACAGTCACGGGACAATCCAACGCTTTGCTAAGCACCTTGCGAACGGGCACGTCAGACCACCCAAGATTTGGGGCCGTCTTAAGGACGCCCTTATCAAGATCGACCACGCCAGGGCAACCAATCCCAACACCAGCCAGCTTGCTATCTTCGGCCTTTGCCGACGCCAAGGCTTCCTGAGCTGTAGTGACCAGGCGTTCCATGCCTTTTCGCGAACCTTCATGCCCTAGACTCGGGTTCCGGGCTGAACCCACGGCTTCACCTTTCTCATCCAGGACCACAGCATACATCTTCGTACCTCCTAGATCGATCCCCACTCTTACCTTCGAAGACTTCGCCATACAGGTAGCTTTCCCATCTAGAGGAGGTTGGTCAAGAAACGCCTCGCGAAGGCCACGTCACGCAATTCTATGGAGCACCCACGGCTTTCAACAACGCTGCACTGGTATGAGGTTCGCGAAGACCTTGATTTCAGAGCCTGGCTCGAATAATCCCAGATTGATCGGTTAGAGCAATCCTCATGGGCAAACCAAACTTTGCCATAGCGGGCAATCTCTACTGGCAGCCGGACGGCCACCATGAGAAGCTCCCGCCGCGATGAAATGGTGTATCTATACTGTAGGCAAACCCGCATTAGCCTATGCAAAGACAGGCAGCGCCGAGTATCTAAAACGCCTGAAACGCTACACAGCTTGCGATCACCGACTGATGAAACGCGGTGATCGCGCAGAAATTGCGAGCCTGATCAAGAGTCAACGTGAGGGGGGCATCAACATCATACTGGATGAACGAGGCAAACTTCTCACCACCGACGAATTTGTCGCCAAGGTTGAACATTGGCAACTGAACGCGGTCAAAAGCATCCGATTATTCATTGGCGGCGCTGATGGCCACGATGATGAGATTCGCCAGCAGGCAGATCTCCTTCTTGGTCTCAGCGGCTTTACCCTTCAGCACGAACTCGCTCTCGTCGTGCTTCTGGAACAGATCTACCGCTTACACACCGTCCTCAGAGGGGAACCCTACCATCGCTAGCGCCTTTCGTCCTTGAGATTTGTCCGAGGGCCAGCTATGCCTTCGCCTACCCGGATGCGGTAGTTCCAAGTTGAAGAGTTTTAATAAATACTTATTATTTTTAGAATAATTCGCTTCAAAACTCTCGCCCTCCGGTTCCCGTTCGCCCTACAGATACTTTAAAACGAAGCTCATTTCCTCATGAATCGCGCTGTCACTGCTCTCTTCCAACTCTCACTTGCCTGCTTGCTAGCGGTCGTATTCTCCAATCAGGCTAATGCCCAGTTGCTCCCTGCAGCCGACACCCCCGAGGGGAAGATCATTCGCTCCATCGATGTGCAATACCTCGGTGCCGCAGTGGTGGATCGGAATCGGATCTTGGCCAACATGAAACTCCGCGAAGGCCTCCCTTTCAGCTCAGAGGATCAGCACGAGGACATCATCAATTTACGTGAGCGCCGCATTGTCGAGTTTGTGGACATCGATCCCGAAGTGAAAGGCAACGCCGTCGACCTCACCGTCTCCGTGATGGCCACGGGCACATTAGGCTCGATCACGTTTGAAGGACAAACTCGCTTCGACAACAAAGAGCTCGCAGACCAAGTGAACGCCGAACTCGGCCAACCCCTCGACGAGGAGAAATTATTAGAAGGCAAATTCAATATCGAGGAGCTGTATCGCGAGAAAGGCTTTAGTGATGTTTCCGTAACCTACCGCACTGCCGTTGACCGAGAGACGGGTTTTACTTAAGTGATCTACGGCATCGTCGAGGGTCAGTCTAACAAGCTCCGCAAGATCTTCTTCCAAGGCAACACTGCCATTCCCTCCAAAGAATTGCGCAAGGTCATGGCGACGAAACAACGCGGTATTTGGAGT
>JAACDM010000130.1 GCA_009936795.1 Verrucomicrobiaceae bacterium
AGGTGCTGTCTATGACTTGAGCGTGGCGCTCTTCGCCTAACGCTTCGAGGGCCGCTGCTACGGCATAGCGCGAGATGGGGCTGGATCGGCGCAAGCGCGGATTCCGCATGAATGCTAGCGGTGTGTCTGGCTTTGGTACGCGCCGTATCTGGACGTGAGATGGACTGCCTTCTCTTTGCGAGAGCTCCGTGGGGAGATTTCGAGATTCCTGGATGGCATTGAATAGGGATTCAGTGCCCCAGCCTGCAGAAGATACCGCGCCGGCGCCTGCTAAAATGATTGAGGGAGAGCTCATGACGCGCGGCGAAGAACTAGAGTGGCGTTAGACCCGCCGAACCCGAAGGAATTTGTGAGTACGGTATCGACCTTGGCCGTGCGCGGTTCGCGGATGAGATCAAACGTGCACACCGGATCAGGGGTGCGCACATTGAGGGAAGGCGGAACCCATTGCCCTTGCAGAGCCATGAGTGAAACGACTGTTTCCACCGAGCCAGCACCGCCTAACAAATGACCAATTGAACCCTTGGTCGAACTGACCTTGATCTTGGCGGCGTTGTCACCTGCCCATTGCTGAATTGCCGCACCCTCGGCGACATCGTTCTTTGGTGTTCCCGTTCCGTGGGCGTTGATGTAGTCGACGTCAGTCGGAGATACGTTTGCCTCGCGGCACGCTGCCGTCATACTGGCTAGCGCAGCGAGGCCTTGGGGATGGGGCTGCGTCAGGTGATGAGCATCTGTAGCACAGCCATAGGCGCCTATTTCACCTAACAACGACGCATCGCGTGCCGCTGCATGTGCTTCGCTTTCTAACATGAGCACCGCGGCACCTTCACCAAGGGCAAGGCCGTCACGCCCAGCATCGAACGGGCGAGGCAAGCCAGGCGTGAGCGCTTGGAGTGAATCGAATCCGGCGAAGACGAGCTGGCAAAGAGCGTCATAGCCACCCGTGATGACGCACTCGGCGCGGCCGCTGCGGATGAGCCGGTAGGCTTGGCCGATGGCATCGGCTCCCGATGCACAGGCGTTGCTCACGATACTTATGGGGCCGTTGATACCCAAACTATGGCTGAGTGTGAGGACCTGACTCTGGGGTTGATAGAGCGCTACCCGAGTGGCTTGGCCATGTCGACGTGTGCTGCTGGCTGCTTGTTGATAGTAGGCTTCGCCCAGGCTCATGCCACCTGCGGATGTGCCAATGACGACGGGTGGCGCAAGCTGGCGTTCGTTCTCGCCCCATCTCGCTTGATCCCAGGCTTCGTAACCTGCGAGCAGGAGAAGCTTGGACGCGCGATCAAGACGGCGAAACTGCCGATCTGTGAGTTGGCGTTGGTCGATGATGGTGGGAAGTTCGACTTCTCCACCTCGCGAGGTGCGTTGACGAGAAGTATCGAAGAGGGAGATGTCCCGCAAGGCGGCCCGACCCTCACGAAAGCCAATCGCGTTGACCTCCCATCCTAGGCCTAGCGAAGTGACAATACCTGCCCCTGTCACAAAGACCCGGCTTGGTGGCGATGTGGTGGTAAGTTGCTCCGCGTTGAAGGCCACTAGTCTAACAAATCGGGTCTATTCTCTGCCGTGCGCTGTTTCCCGGCCTCCGTGCGCCAAGCGTTGATCTTCTCGTGGTGGCCTGATAGAAGCACTTTTGGAACAGCGCGGTCTTGAAAGACAGGCGGCCGTGTGTAGTGCGGGGCTTCGAGGAGACCGTCGCTGAAAGACTCCTGCCAAGCAGAGCGATCATCTCCGAGCACACCAGGGAGCAGGCGGACGATCGCGTCCGTGACGATGGCAGCGGCAATGGCGCCATTGGTCAGCACATAGTCGCCAATGGAGAGTTCACGATCGACAAGGCCTTCGATCACGCGGTGATCGACGCCTTCATAGTGACCACAAAGGATGATCAATTGGCGATCGGGAACTTCGGCCATGGATTCCGCGAGTCTCTGATCGAAACGTTGGCCCTGGGGCGTCATGAGGATAACTTCAGAAGCAATGTCAGGCTGGCGGGTGGCCTCGACTGCAGCAAAGAAGGGCTCTGGTTTCATGACCATGCCTTGGCCGCCACCATAGGGTTCGTCATCCACCTTGCGGTGCTTGTCCGTGGTGAAGTCACGTAGATCGTGGACATGCAACTCAAGGATGCCCTTGTCCTGTGCACGTTGCATGATGCTCTCTGAGAGCGGTAGGCGACAGATGTCAGGAAAGATAGTAACGATGTCGATGCGCATGGTTCAAGGGGCGGCAACATGGCTGCGGAGATAGGCAATGAGGTCGATGACTTGCTCTTCTGTGAGGATATCTAACAAGCCTTCCGGCATGAGAGAAGTCTTCATGGTGGTAAGATTCTGCACGTCGGCTTTCGCTATGCGGGTGTCTACGGTCAATGTTCGAAGAAGAAAGCTGGTCTTGTTACTCTCGATGATGGAACCGGTGATGACATTACCGTTCTTACCAGTGGCGACAGTGAGCCGGTAGTCCGAGGCCACGCTGGCATTGGGATCGACGATGTTGTTGAGCAGGTAATCGATGTTACCACGGTCCGAGCCCGTGAGATCAGGGCCGATCTTGCCGCCGTCGTTGAAGAGTTTGTGACAGGCACCGCAGGCGCTGGCGTAGAGTGCCTTGCCATTCGCTTGATCAGGTGTGCGGTTGTTTGAAGCGATCAGTTCGCGATAGCGGTTAATGCTTTCTTGTTTCACTTCAGTCGATTGGCGAACGCTTCCCCAGTGGGTTTCGAGCAGGGCGCTTAATTCGCTGTCTTTTATAGCGGCGATCTTCTGAGCTTGGGCCGCATTGATATCGTGACGCTTTAACTGACCATCTGCGAGTGAATGGACCACGCGTTTCGCAGTGTGCTTGTTAGAAATGAGGGCATCAATAGCAAGTGGTTGTTCTTGAGGCGTGAGTTCATTCCAGTGTGTGAACAGCCAGTCCTGCCAACGTTCAACATGACGGGTGGGGAGAGACGGAAGAATGATTGCGCGTAAAGACGCGGGGCCGTTTTGAAGGATGGTCTGGCACAAAGCATCGACTTCTGGGCTCTTGACTGCCATTAAAACTTGGAGGTCTTCCGGCTTGCCGTCCTTGATTGCGGAGGCCATGAAACGTTTGATCGTCGGCTGATGCTCTAGCTCGATCGCTAAAACGAGGCCCTCATTGGGGGCTGCATTGAGCAAGCGCTCGAGAGCGTCATCGATGGGATAGGCTACGTTATCCTGGCGCTTCTTGTAGGACGTTGCATAACCCTTTAAGATGGCAGTAAGGCGAGGCACTTCTTTTGTCTCTAGCATCTTTCGGAAATGGGAATGCAGAACTGCGAGCTCGTTGTCTGGTTCAAAGAGGCGTCGAGCGATAAGCCCTTCCAGCCAGGGCGACGCTTTTCCAGCTTGAATCTCAATTCGTCGACTTGTCTTGGAGAGCTTGGGTTCTAGGGAATACCAAATCATGCGCTGCATCACGTTGTCGCCGAAGTCATCTTGGCGTTCTGCGAGTGCAACAATCACGTTTAGACTTTCGGCAGTGGTCAGGTAGAGCCTCACCAAGGACGAAGGATCTTGTTGCGCCATCTCGAGAAAGCGGGCGTCAAAGTCACCTTCGCGGTTGTTTGCCAGCCGCACGGCCCAAGCGCGTACATGCTCATTGGTGTCATGGGTGGCTTCGAGCATGCTTTCGGTGGTGAGGCCACCAATTACATGGAGCGTCCATAGTGCCTGGAGTCGGGTGTTTGGCTTTTGAGCTGCTGTCAGCCAGGCGCGCAGAGCTGAGATCGTCTCTTTGCGGAGTGTTCCGGCGACGGCCCGTTCATGGAGTAGTCTTCGAGCTTGCCGTCCAAACCAGGCGTTCTTGTGGTGGTGGTAGTTTAGGAGTTCGTGGTCTGACGCCTTGGAGAGATCGCCTTGCCAGGTCTTGCCCTGTCCGTAGGTGATCTTGTAGATGCGGCCACTGCTACGGTGGACGCCGTCATTATCGTGGCATTCCCCGTCATCGGTCCAGTCTGACAGATAGACGGCGCCGTCCGGTCCATACATGATCGAGACCCCGCGAAACCACGATTGGTTGGCACGCATGAAGTCGCCTTCATAGGTGCCGACGAACGACCCGCCGCGACGTGTGAGTTTGTCCATGTTGATACGTCGCCCATGGGTGTTGGCCATGAACATCATTCCACGATACTTGTCTGGCCATTGATCACCTAAATAAATCATGGCCCCGCAATGAGAGTGACCTCCGCCTAACGTATTTGCAGAATCTCGTCCTACAGCTCCTTTGTTCCATTCCCGTTTCCAGTTACCCGAGCCCGCGTAGTGCGGAACGTCGGCGGACATGGTTAGCCTCTCGTAAACATAGGGTGTGCTCGTGGTCGGATGCATACGTTCGAGGAATGCGCCGGGAATGACATGCCAGAGGTGGCCGTTCACATTGCCGGACATGAAGAGTTCGCCTTGCTCATCCCAATCGAGTCCCCAGGGATTTGTCGTGCCTCGAACGACGTGTTCTAAGATTTTTGTCTGCGGGTGATAGCGCCAGATGCCACAGTTGATATTTAGCCAGTCATCCTTGGGCGTATCTGGCACGCCGACCTTGGACCACTGGAGAACGCCGTGCCGACCGTAGAGCCATCCGTCTGGACCCCACTGCAATCCATTCACCATGTTGTGTTGCGCTTTCTTGTTGAAGCCTGTTAGGATGATTTCAGGAGGCCCATCGGGAATATCATCTTGATTGCGATCGGGTATAAAGATGATGTTCGGTGCGTCTGCAATCCACACACCACCGAAGCCGAGGGCTAGGCCAGCGAAGTGCTTACCTTGATCGTAGAACACAGTGCGTTCGTCATGGCGACCATCGTGATCGGTGTCTTCAAAAATGAGAATGCGATCTTCGCCGCGATCCTCCCATTCTTCGTAAGCATAGCTTTCGATGACCCAGAGTCGACCGCGATCATCCAGAGTCATGTCGATGGGTTGCCTCAAGGCGGGCTCATGGGCGAAGAGAGTCGCTCCAAAACCCTCTGGAAGGGACATCTGATAGAGTGCCTCGATAGGAGACGGAGGTTCCTCGCCAGCGCGCTGGCTATTGCGTGGCTGGTAATCGTCTGCCCAAGCACCAGAGCAGAGGCTAAAGGCCAGCAGGATAGCGAAGAGGGTGCGCATCAATTTCCCTCATGAGTAGTCGTGTCAATGAGCGGTGAGCGCTGGGCAGCTTCTTGATCGAGCTGCAAAAGTCCCAGTGGATTGTCTCCTACTAGCCGCAGTCGATCGATCATGTCTTGCACTGCCTTCTCCTCCTCCACTTGCTCATCGAGGAACCAGTTCAGCAAATTCTTGCTCTCGTGATCCCGATGCATCTCGGCCATATTGTAGAGTTGATGAATGCTAGTCGTGACCTGCTCTTCCTGATTTAGGCTTGTTTCAAAAACCTCAAGCGGGCTGCTGAAATCTGCCCGTGGCGTGCTGATCGCGGCAAGCTCCACCTTGGCTCCGCGATCGATTAGGAAATGATAGAATTTCATCGCATGGGTTGTTTCCTCTTGGCTCTGAGCTAGCATCCACTGGGCAAAGCCGCCATAAGGCGTGTTCTCAAACCAAGCGGACATGGCGAGGTAATTATAGGATGCCGTCATCTCATTGTTGATCTGGGCGTTCAAGAGGGAATGAAGTTCTGGGGCAACCTTACTCATAATGAGATTACTATCCGGGAAATTTTACGATTCTCAAGGCCCCTTGGCTATCTTCTTAGACCTCGAATCATCGTGGTCTATCGCCTTGAGTTTTACTCCTAACTTGCAGCCTGCCCGAGGTTGATCGGCTGGACTCAAAAGGTACGGCTGCTGTCTGTTGCTCGGACGGATTGCTGCAACTCATACTGAAAGCCAGGTGCTGCTGGACAAGGGCGCTGACGTGAAGCAGCATTCTGGCATCTCTCCCAAGCCTTGTATGCAATCATCAAGCCATACCGTGCCCTTTCGATGGTCTTCATTCGAACTCTATCACTAATTGAAAGGAGTGGGCGCAGCGACGGTGCAGAACCTATGGGAAACCACGTCTGGGACGGCGCTCAGCCCTCCAGAATGGAATGTCCGTTGTGCTCAAATTTCTGGAACTTTGTCACCGTGCGCGGTTTTGCCGTTTTCGCGTGGTGCTTGGCACTTATGGTGTCTTGTTCAGACATGAAGGTCGACGTCCCTCCTCTGAGAAAGGAGTCCGACCGAAATACTGATTCTTTTACCCTGATCGTTCTGCCTGACACCCAAGGCTACGCTGATGTTAGGCACAAAGAGACTCAGAAGCACTGGCCAGGGATTGGAGATCAGCGATCCTGCTTTTTTAAACAGACCGAATGGATCAAGGAGAATAAGCAGACGAGGAACATTGCGATGGCGATCCATGTGGGAGATATTACCCAGACCGACCACGACGAAGAATGGAAGATCGCCGACACAGCTTTCAAGACGATTGATCAGCAGGTGCCCTACTTGTTGTGCTCAGGAAATCATGACATGGGCTATTCACCACGAGACCGTAAGACAAGCCATTCGCGTGCGAGCCGTTTTAGCTCCTACTTCACACCGTCGCGCTTCACAAAGAATCCGTTTTATGACTCGCATTTCGGCAGCAATCGGAACCTACATTTTCGAGAAGCTGGGAGGATTGAAAACTACTATCTCTTTCTAAAAGCGGGAGGAATGAAGTTCCTCATCCTCAGTCTGGAGTTCAAACCTCGAGACGAAACTCTTGCCTGGGCGAATCAGGTTGTTGAGCAGTATTCTGACCACCGGACCATCATTGTTACCCACGCCTTTTTAATGGGTAAAGAAGGTGAACGAACAGGTGTCGATGGCTATCCGGTGAAAGGGAATTCAGGGGAATCCATCTGGAAGAAATTTGTTAGTCTTCATGAGAACATTTTCCTGGTTCTTTCAGGGCATGCCATGGAGGGACTGTTGACTAGTCAAGGAAAGCATGGAAATATTGTTCACCAAGTTCAGGCCGATTATTGGTATTGGGATGTACCTGAGATCAAGGCGGGTAGTGGCTTCTTGCGGATCCTTACTTTCCGCCCTGACGAGAACAGCATTGATATTCAGACCTATTCCCCGGTGACGGATACATTCCTCACTCGTCCAAAAAGTGCCTTCTCGTTGGACTATCAGATGCAGAGCGATAAGGATTAGAGTGCTTGGCTATGAGCACCCCCGCGCCTTGGATGTATTCTTAGATTGTGGTGACCTTTCAGTTTGTGACACGGGCAAGAGGCTCGAGCTAAAATACGGTAATGCCAACGACGTCTATGGGGTCGATTTGGCTTTCTCTTCACGGATAACGTCTCGGATAAGTTTTTCCAATGTATCCAAGGCTCCACGGTGATCGGACTTTTCATTTCGACCTTTGAAAGAGTCGGCTTTTACTAGGGCGAGACGATCGACCACCACCAACTGCGGATAGACGCCCTTAAAGGCTGTGATAATCGCCGATTGATTGAGCAAGCCTTTGAGGCTGGGATCATAGACAGGAAACTCAATTTTCTTCAACTTCACATAATCGCGAACGGCTTTGTCGGAATCGCCAAGACTGATATAAACCACTTCAACATGAGGCGAACGTTTGCGCATCTTTCGATAAGCGTTAGAAAGTTCGCCGATGAACTTGTCTTCATCGTGCTCTTTGGTGAAGTAGTAGGCGACGTATTGAAGTTTCTGCACGTCTTCCGGTTCATAGGGGACCCAGTCGCCATCTTTGTTCAGGAGACGAAGGGAGTCTTTCAGAACGCTGATTACTGGGTCTGCGTAGTGGAAGTCTAGCCAGCCTTGCCGGATGAATTCAGCCTCTTTGGTCAGACGTTCTTGCTCGGCTTTGGCGAATTCCTGATCGTCAGGATGCAGGCTTTCGAGTGGGACTGCTCTCGGTCCGTAGGGCTGTAGCAATACTTTGCCGGAATCATCAGTGCCCAAGACGATGGCTTTCATCTTGGAACCTGATTTGCTGCGAAACTCATGCACAGACGGTTTCGGCTTTTCATCTCCGGAGCTGATGAGAATGGTGGCAAAGACGGTAATAACTGAGATCCAGCGAGCCTTCATGGGGAAGAGTCTACGTCGTTTCTTGCAGCAGACAAGCACACGAAGTAGGCTCAAAGCCATGTGCAGGTGCTTCTGTGTTTTCTTCTTTCTCCTCCTGGGGATTCCGGACTCGAGGGCGGCCGACAATGGATTACCGGAAGCTTTGAATGACCGGCAGTGGGCGGCCTTAGAGAAGAGTGTGGATCGGGGGCTTCATTGGTTGGCCAAGCAGCAGAGGAATGACGGTAGTTGTGAGGGCGATGAGGTTGGGCAGCCGGCGATCACTTCATTTGCGGTCATGGCTTACCTATCTCGAGGCCATCGGCCCGGCGTTGGGCCCTATGGCAAGGCTATCGAAAGCGGGATCGACTTTGTGTTAGCCACGCAGCGGGCGAATGGGCTTTTTACGTATGAGGATGCGGTCGGGCCTTACAAGAAGGGTAAGCCTTCGCAAACCGCAACTTACAATCACGCGATTGCGGGTCTGATGTTAGGCGAGGTTTATGGGCTTTGTGACGGTGCCCGTTCGGCCCGGATTCGACAGGCGATTGAGCTAGGATTGAATCTTACTTGGAAGCTGCAGTTTGCGAGGAAAGACCGGGCCGAGGATCGTGGTGGTTGGCGTTATCTTTGCGATCGTGATGATGTGGACTCTGATCTTTCTGTGAGCGGTTGGCATCTCATGTTCCTTCGCTCGGCGAAGAACGCGGAGTTTGATGTGCCGCGAGAATTTATCGATGCGGCGACAGGTGACATCAAATGGTGCTACATTGCTCATCGCGATGGTATCTTCACCTATTCGCCAGGGGATCATAGAGATGCCAATGAGGCGATGACAGGGATTGGGGCGCTTTCGTTAGCTTTGGGTGGACTTTACAAGGATAGACGCGTGGTGGAGGCCGGAGACTGGTTGCTGGACCATCCATTGGATCACAACTTCTATCGTAGTACGGAACGCTACTATTATACAGCTTACTACTGCACCCAGGCGATGGTGCAGTTGGGTGGCAAGTATTGGAAGGCTTTCTATCCTGTGGTTGTGGCGGAAGTGCTGGATCATCAGGACAGCGATGGCAACTGGCGAATCCCTTCACGAGCCAAGGAGGATAAGCTCGGGGAAGTCTATTTTACATCGTTGGCGATCTTGACGCTGACACCGCCGTATCAGTTGCTACCAATCTATCAACGTTAACGGGTTATGAAGCTCGTTCTTGCTATTCTTGCCGTGGTGGTCCTCGCGATAGGGACCTTGAGTTGGGTGTTTCAGAGTGGTCTTACCAGGTTTGATCAGGAGATTGTTCGCCAGCAAGAGTATGCTGGGCTGAACAAGCCGATCAATGAAGAGCGGCGCGATGTCGATAGGTTTCAGCGGACGGCGAAACCACGAGTAGTGCGCTCCCTTACCCAAGTGGCGACGCGTGAGGTTTTGCCACCGATCGAAGTCGAGGTTCCAGAGTCGGCTGTTGTCGTGGAGCCTAGCGATGCTCACGCCGATGGAAGGCTCAAACTGATGACCGATATGCCAGAGGCCATGTTCGAGGGTACGAAGGTGCCTCTTAAGTTGCCGAATCTTGAACCGCTTGAAATGAAACAGAAGCTAATCGTAGTGCCGTCTGACCTAACTAATCTAGCGATAGATAAGTCGGTAACTGCTAGTGACGCCCTTCCAGTGATTGGCGACCTTGAGTATGTTACTGATGGTGACAAGGATGCCGCCGACGGGAGCTATATCGAGCTCGGGTCTCAGATCCAGTGGGTGCAGATTGACCTTGAGAAGCCTCGAGAGTTGCATGCGGTGTGGGTCTGGCATTTCCACAGAAACCCTCGAGCCTATATAGATGTGGTGGTGCAGGTTTCCAATGATGAGACGTTTACTTCTGACCAGACGGTCACGATTTACAATGCTGATCACGACAACTCATTGGGATTGGGGAAGGGTAGGGACAGAGCCTACGTGGAGACGAACAGAGGGCGTGTGATGGCCGCAGGGCCAACGGTGGCTCGGTATGTGCGGCTCTACAGCAATGGACAGTCATCCAATGAGATGAACCACTACATCGAGGTTGAGGTTTGGGGGCGATCCGCCAGGCACTAGAGGATCACGAACGGCAGCATGTAAGCATCTGTAGAATTAAGACACACTCCGAGGGCGTTGCCATGAGATGTCGGGATGTCCCGATTGTTTATGCTTGAGAATGGGGAATCGAAGCGCACCCCCGTTAGGATGACGCATTCTGGTCTTTCTGGCGAGCTTGTCTAGCTTGCAAAGGCTACGGAAAATATTGACAAGAGTCTTCAGCCTCTTTACGGAGCCGGGATGCTTGCAGTGCAAGATCGAAAGGAGGAGTTGGCTTACCTAGAATACCGTCTCAAGACGCAGGCTCTACGAGAGAGCCGTGCAACGGATGAACTCATTCGTGAAGCTTTGGCCGCGTATCTGGACAATCCGAGTTCAGCTTCGGCAGCGAAAGCGTCCTTTCGCCGTTTGATCAGCAATCCGCCGTTGAGTAGCTCCATCGCTGAGGTTGCAGCTTGTTTGAGTGAGGAATACTATGCGCAGCGTGTGACCCAGTTCTAAGACCTCGCTTGCCTTCTATTTATTCAAATTCCTGTGATTATACGCTGCTCTATCCACCGTTCCACCTTCCCATCATTGCTCCTACTCTTCGTGGTGCTCGGTGGCCTTCTATTAGGCGAGGCGTCTGCTTTCAGAGTGGTGATCGATCCTGGGCATGGCGGTCATGATAGCGGCGCGCAGAATGGCTCTGTATTGGAGAAGCATCTGGCCCTGGATGTCTCGCGGCGCCTTGCTCGATATCTAAATCGACGCGGTATCAAGACGACGTATACCCGAGAAACCGGCTTCGTTTCCCTGAACGGTCGGGTTGCTATCGCCAATCGATACAAGGACGCCATCTTCGTCAGCATCCATTTCAACTCGGCTTCGAATCGGGGAGCGACTGGGATTGAGACTTTCTATTATACACCTCAGAGCGAACTCCTGGCGCATCTCGTGCAAACGAACGTCATTCACAAGACGCGGCGGGTAAATCGTGGGGTGAAACATCGTGGCTTCCGGGTCATTCGCGGTCCCCGCGGCCCGTCGATTCTCGTGGAAGGCGGTTTCTTGTCGAATAGCCGGGAGTGCCGTCGCTGCATTGACAAGGTCCACCGGCAGAAGTTGGCGGAGGCCATTGGGCATGCAATCGTCCGTTTCCGTAAGGTACGCTAGCGCTTCGGGAAGACCGGAACCTACCAGTCAACCGCACTGCAACGCGGCGATCGACTTGCGTTTCTGTGAAATGAGCTTCACACTGGCTCGATGAAGCAGAACGCCTACGTCATGATTGGTATGGCAGCGCTCCCTTGGTTTTTTGTGAGCTGCAGCTCCACCGATGTGATCCAAGATCGCCCGATTCAATACCTTGAAGGCATTGCTCCTGCAATGGGCAACCAACCATATAATCCGATCGAAGCGGAGGCTTATTGGGATGGTGATGGAGTGGAGGGTTCTCCCAAGATCGTCATCGATTTGAGTGATCAGAAGGCTTATTTTTACAAGTCCGAGGTGCTCGTTGGCGTCACTCCAATCTCAACTGGGGATGCGACCCACAAAACGCCCACAGGAAATTTCAAGGTGACTGAGAAAGACATCGATCACCGTTCGAGCCGATATGGGGATTACGTGGACGATTATGGTAATGTGGTCGTGAAGGATGTTGATAACCAGAAAGACAAGCGGCCTTCAGGAACGAAGTATCTTGGAGCGGACATGGGCTACTTCCTCCGATTCAACCGAGCTATCGGCATGCATCGTGGCTTTTCGCCTGGTTATCCTGCTTCGCATGGCTGTGTGCGGCAGCCGGAGCACATGGCAAAAAAATACTTCGAGAACTCGAAGCTTGGCACTCCGGTCATCGTGGTCCCTTAAGTAGCGGCGGCTGGTGAAGCTTCGGGATCTGATTACTGACGAAGAGCGCTGGGAGATCGAACCGAGCGACTTACGTGCTCTCTTGGATCACCGTGATGAGGCACCGTTCCTTCTCATTGATTGTCGCGAGTCGGATGAGCACGCTGATTGGCGGATAGGCGGTGACATTTTGATGCCACTGTCAAACTTTCCCTCTGAGGTGGCTACCCATTTGGACAATGAGACGCTTCCGCTTATTGTCTATTGCCATCACGGCATACGGTCTCTCCAGGCCACCCAGTATTTACGGGTGCAGGGACACGCTAAGACTTTCTCCCTGCGAGGCGGAATCGATGCCTGGGATCGGAACACGCAGAGGTAACGGAGAGCGGGCCTATTGGATTTTCTCGAGTTGGGCTAAGGCATTCTCCGAAGCTGCGCTGGTGAAATAAGGACGAGAGATCTCGTCTGTTGGCCGATGGTCGGAAGGATCAGTGGGGTGGGGTCGTCATAAGCCGGATTCTGTCGACTGGCCTCTATTCCTAGAGGTCAGCGTGCGATCATTTGTCTTCTCGCTCAAGAGCGAGACCTCACCGAGGTGAGGTGCGACTAATACCCGAAGATACCATCGGCACGAAGCCGACTGCGGAGCGGGCGACTCCTTCCTTCTGTTCTGTCTTGCACCTCATGGGGTTTGTCATGCCTCGTTCCTTACGGTCGGAGCGGTGAGCTCTTACCTCGCCATTTCACCCTTACCACACCCGAAGGTGTGGCGGTATTTTTTCTGCGACACTGTCCGTCACCGGAGCCTTTCGTTACCGGTGCCCATGCTTTCACATGGCATGAAGCCCTGTGGTGTCCGGACTTTCCTCCCCTTGGCACGTTGTACCAGGAGCGATCGCTCAGACCCCACCCCGGTTGAAGGATGCGCGCAAAGGGCCTTCTTGCAAGAAGTCGACGCTCTAAAACGAAATCAGCCCCAGGAATCGCAGCCTGGGGCTGATTTACCCCCACAAATATTACATTCGGCTCCGGTTGTCGTAGTGATTGAGCACGGTTCGTGCAACCAAATATAAATAGGACTCGCTGAAAGTTGGCGTGCCTTAGTTTTAAATGCTCACTCCAAACGCAGGTAGGCTTTCAGCCTTTTCGGCGGTATGGATTCTTCAAGTCGGCCCGGCTTGCGTGCCATTTGCTAGCATTGTCGTCCGCAGGAGCCTGGATCGACAAAGAATTTGGGAATGGTGAGGTTTCTTGAATCGTCAGGATCGGTGGTCGAGTACAGCTCTTTGAGGTCGCTGCACTCATTGCTTGGATTGTCGATTTTGAACCAGGCAGGCTAGTCGCCGTCTGTGTCTTTCAGTCAGCCGGTATCCTCCGCAAGGATATCCAAGAGAGAAGAGGCGCTGTCCATACGTTGATCGCTGAGAACAGAACGAGGAGCCGGAGTCTGAACGGCGTGAGATTCGGGTTTTATGAAGTGAAACACCTGCAGGGTCGCCTTGGAAAGCTTGGAACTTCGTGTCTTCGCGGCTTTACACGGTCAGAAAGATTGGCCGAACATGTCACCATGAAAGCGAAAGTTTGGAGAGTTGCTGGGATCAACTTCGACCACTTCCACAGGGGCGATCTTCTCCGTGAGGTGTTCGATCATCCGATGGCTGAAATTGTGGGCATCTCTGATGATCAGCCGGAGCGCATGGAGGACGCCCAGAAGAATTTTAGTTTGGATACTAGCAAAGTTTTCACAGATTACCGGGCCTGCCTCGAGAATACGAAGCCAGATTTGGTCGTTCTTTGTCCCTCAACGAAAGGCCATGTGGAGTGGGTTGAGAAAGTAGCTCCCTATGGTGTCGAGATCTTGTTGGAGAAGCCATTCGCTGCATCTTTGTCAGATGCTGATCGTATGATCGCAGCGACCCAAGATTCTGGATCCTCGCTTGCGATCAACTGGCCTTTGCGATGGTATTCGAGTCATGTTACGGCTTA
>JAACDM010000131.1 GCA_009936795.1 Verrucomicrobiaceae bacterium
AATCGCTTTCGTTTCATGAGGTCTGTGGGGTGGATATTACCACACAGACTCCAGTTCAGGCCTGTCTACTTTTCGGGGAGCAGGTCAAGTCCATGGCGAAATTGACGGGCTTCTCGACCACCTTGATTGGCATTCTCGACGATCAACGCGAAGGCATAGTTATCGTCAAAGCGCTCTGGCGTGACGGTGAGCTCGTCGATAGAGGATTGATCGATCTTTCAGATTCACCATTGTCAGAAACTCTGCGAACGAAAAGCGTGGTTCGCATTGAGTCCGGGGATTGCGATTATCATCCTGACAACGTCTTTCTGAGTGAACTTGAAGCTGATGCGTTCATTGGGTTGCCGATCGTCTTTTCAAGTGGTGAGATTTGCGGCTTCTTCTGTGGTGTAGATACAAAACCGCAATCGTATACGATGGAACATCGTAAAGCCCATTCTCGATCTTTTGCTGGAAGAATTGCCGTAGAGTTGGACCGAAGCTGGGCGATTGAAGCGCTTGAGCGCAAAATTGCTAGTGCTAGCCTTCTTGAAAGTATTTCGACCCAGATCCGTGAGAGCTTCGATCCTGATGAGATCGTTCAATCGGCAATCGATCGCCTCGGCGATGGGCTGAATGTTGATCGTTGTTTTATTCTCAGCTACTACCTGTCAACACGACCTGAACTTGTTCTGACTGGAGAGGACACGGTCGACGGTGTCGACAGTATAGAAGACTGGAATGTGAAGATCGAAGGCAGCGCCTTCTTTGAGCGGCTTCTTCAGGAAGATGAGCTTCTTTCCGTGGAATCACTTGATGACGACGCGTTGATTGATGGTGCCCTCAAACAAGTTTTGAAGGATCTTAATGTGCAATCGATGGTAGCTGTTCAGACATCCTACCAGAACCAAACGAGCGGCATTCTTCTTTTACAGCAGTGCCATTCGAAGCGGATATGGGCCGCAGATGAGCAGGTCCTGGTTAAATCAGTGGCGGATATGGTCGGAATCGCCCTGGGTCAGGCCAGGATGTTCGAGAATGAGCGGCTTCAGCGCCATGAACTGGCGCGCAAGAACAGGGCACTGGCCAAAGCCAATGCCAATGCTGATTCTGCCAACCACGCAAAGAGTGAATTCCTGTCGCGAATGAGCCACGAGTTGCGCACGCTCCTCAATGCGATTCTCGGGTTTGCTCAGGTTATGGCCACGGATTCCATGGCTACGGCCCAACAGCAACAGAACCTCACGACGATTACCAGTAGCGGCACTCATTTGCTGGAAATGATCAATGATGTTTTAGAGATGTCTCGAATCGAAGCTGGTGAGGTCTCGGTCGACCCCACGAGTTTTAGCCTAGAGGAACTACTCGATTCGGTCGTTTCGATGTTTCAAACCCATGCTCATCCGGGAGTTAAACTGAAGTTAGGCATTTCGCCCACGGTTCCGGTTTACGCGCGAACGGATGAAGTGAAGCTTCGACAGATCCTGATCAATCTGTTCGGTAACGCTGTCAAATTTACCGAGCATGGCGAAGTGGCGCTGCGGGTCCGTGCAGAGCAGCGTTATCCAGAAGGCATCTGTTCTGCCTGGAACCTGATCGTCTCCGTGCATGATACTGGGCCGGGTATTCATGGAGATGAAGTCGGGATGCTTTTCCAGGCGTTTTCGCAGACAGAGACCGGGCAGAAGATTCAACAAGGTACTGGACAGGGATTGCCAATAAGTAGGCAGTTTGCGCGATTGCTAGGTGGTGATATTTCTGTGCAATCTCGCCCAGGGAAAGGGACCATATTCTCACTCAAGATTCCATGCGGGGAGGCAAATCCTGCAGAACTCGACGATCGCCGTCTTGCGCAGAACCAGCGTGCTAGGGGATTGGCGCTTGAGCAGCAGCCCCCTAAGGTCATGATCGTCGATGACCATCAGGAAAGCCGTGTATGGTTGGAGATGTTGCTCAGCTCTATTGGGCTGCCGGCACAAACGGCAGTCAATGGAGCTGATGCCCTTAAGCAATGTCAGGCCGAAGTGCCAGACATCGTCTTCATGGACATTCACATGCCAGTAATGGATGGAGACACCGCAGCGAAGGAACTTCGTGAGCTTTTGGGCGAGGAAACGCCCCTCTTAGTCGCTCTCACTGCGAGTGCCTTTATAGACGGCAATGATCGTGTCGCTGACGGCCCCTTTGATCTATTCTTACCCAAGCCTGTTCATGAGAAGAGCCTAGTTGATATTTTTGAGAAAAAGTTAGAAGTGCGCTTTGACTATGGGAATGAAGCTGACGAAAATTGGTTTCTGTCAGACTTTGGTCGAAAAACGGCACTTCCCGCGGACGAGGACTCGGGCGACTCTAATGTCATCCTCAAGCCCCTAGATCCTGAGGTGACGTCATTGACAGAAATCCCGCTCGAGGTCCCAGAGGAGGTAGAGACTCCTGAACCCGTGCTGCTGACAGAGGCTGATGGCCCGTCAGTGTTGACTCTCGCAATTTGCGCCATGCCCGAAATATGGCAGGAGCAATTGATTCAGGCTTCTGCTCGACTTAATCTCCAGGAGACTCGCCAAGTCCTGGAGGAAATGAAAGAGGAACATCCTAGCGAAGCCATGCCACTCCAAAAGTGGTGCGAGGATTTTCAATTTGAGAAACTCCAAATCGTAATCGAACGAGCACGCGCACATCGCCATGCGACAAGCTAATACCATCGCCCAATCTCCAGGAGATGTTCTCGTTGTTGATGACGCGTTGGCCAATCTCCGTCTGCTGATCAATTTGCTCTCCGTTCAAGGCTACAATGTGCGCCCAGCTCAAAGTTGGCGCATTGGCGCTTGCTGCTGTCAAAGCATCGTAGCCAGATATTATTCCGTTAGATATAAGTATGCCAGGCATGGACGGGTATGAGCTTTACCAGCACCTTAAGGATGACGAGACGACCCGCGACATTCCCGTGATCTTCATTAGTGCGTCGAATGACACGGAGTCCAAACTCAAAGCATTCACCTCTGACGGCGTTGACTATGTGTCGAAGTCGTTCCAACTCGAAGAAGTTTCGCAAGAATTCAGACCCATCTAACAATCAAGCAACTTCAGGTTGGTCTGGAGAAACGCAATCAAGACCTGGCTGCCTTTCACCGTTCAGTGGCACATGACTTGCGAAGCCCGTTGACTGCTCTTATCGGGATTGCCCAGCTCATGGAATTTGGGCCTGAGCATCGGACCGATGAGAATATTG